>DASVYO010000088.1:0-82089 GCA_036392135.1 Solirubrobacteraceae bacterium | reverse complement strand
GCCCGCCGGCGCGCGGGCGGCCGGGCGAGCGGGGCGGTGGGGGAGGCGTCAAGCGCGGCGCGCAGTCGGGAAACGAGCTCGCCCGCCGAGCGCGGCCGGCGCGCGGGATCACGGTCCATCCCCCGCTCAAGCACCTCGGCTGCCGCCGCGGGGGCGGCGGGCCAGGCCTCGCGCAGATCCGGCGGCGGCTTGTTCTCCATCGCATAGGCCAGCGCCACCGGATTGGGCTCCCGGCGGGCCTTCTGGCCCGACAGTGCCTCGTAGGCGACCGCGGCCAGGGCGTAGATGTCGATCGCCGCGGTGGCCGGCGCCTCGTGCATCTGCTCGGGAGCCATGTAGCCCAGCGAGCCCATCATTGCGCCCGCGGTGGTGATCTGGGTCCGGTCGGGCACCGCGGCGATCCCCAGATCGGCCACCTTCACGTCTCCGTTGCGACCCAGCAGGACGTTGGCCGGCTTCACGTCCCGGTGGACGATCCCGCGTTCATGGATCGCGTCCAGTCCCGCGGCCGCGCCCGACAGGATCCGCAATGCCTCCCCCGTGCCCAGGGCCCCGTCCCTGGCGATCGCGTCCCGCAGCGTCTCACCGTCCACATACTCCATGACGATGACCAGGTCCCCGTCCTCGGTCTCCTCCACGTCGTAGATCGAGACCAGGTTGGGGTGGCTGATCGACGCCCCCACGAGGGCCTCGCGCCGGAGTCGCAGCAGGCCGCTGTCCCCGGCCGCGGCGGTAACTCGCTTGAGGGCCACCTGGCGGCCCAGGACCGTGTCGGCGGCGAGCGAGACGGTACCCATGCCGCCGGTCCCGAGCCTCCGGAGAGGCCGGTAGCGGTCGAGCTTGGCGGGGTCGGCCACCCGTCAAACCTACCCAACCACGGGCCCGGCGAGACCGCCACGGGCGCCGGGGCCCCCGCCGAAGATGAGGCGGCTGTCAGAACCGACATCTGGCTCACGGGTACATGGCCCTCACGCGTTGACGCCGGCTCGGGATCCGTGCCGCCGGCGCGGGCAGGCCAGAATGCAGGGCAGCTGATCCGCACTTCGATCCCAGGAGGCCCCATGAGCACCGGCGAGAGAACGAGCCCCCCCGAGCTGCGCGAGCTACCGGCGTGGAAGGCCCTGAGCGAGCATCACGCGGAGATCCGCACCACCCACCTGCGGGAGCTGTTTGACAATGACCCGACGCGGGGCGAGCGGCTGACCGCCGAGGGGGCGGGGCTGTTCCTTGACTACTCCAAGAACCGGGTCACCGGCCGGACGCTGGAGCTGCTGCAAGCACTGGCCGAACAGGTCGATCTGCCCGGGCGGATTGAGGCGATGTTCAGGGGTGAGCGGATCAACGTGTCCGAGAACCGGGCCGTGCTGCACGTCGCTCTGCGGATGCCGAGGGGGAGCTCGCTGATCGTCGACGGCGAGGACGTGGTGGGCCAGGTGCAAGCGGTGCGCGAGCGGATGGCCGACTTCGCCCGCCGCGTGCGCTCGGGGGACTGGATCGGACACACCGGCGAGCGGATCCGCAACGTGATCAACATCGGCATCGGCGGCTCGGATCTGGGGCCGGTCATGGCCTACGAGGCGCTGCGCCATTACAGCCAGCGGGACATGACCTTCCGCTTCGTCTCCAATGTCGATGCGACCGACTTCGTCGAGGCCACCCGCGACCTGGATCCGGCCCAGACGCTGTTCATCGTGTCCTCCAAGACGTTCACGACGCTCGAGACGATGACCAATGCGCGCTCGGCTCGGGAGTGGGCGCTGGCCGGCCTGGGCGGCGACGCGTCGGCCATCGCCAAGCACTTCGTGGCCGTGTCCACCAACGCCGAGAAGGTGAGCGAGTTCGGCATCGACACCGCCAACATGTTCGGCTTCTGGGAGTGGGTGGGCGGGCGCTATTCGATGGACTCGGCGATCGGCCTGTCGACGATGCTGGCCATCGGTCCCGAGCGGTTCGGCCAGCTGCTGGCCGGCTTCCACGAGATGGACGAGCACTTCCGCACCACCCCGCTGGCCGCGAACCTGCCCGCGCTGATGGGGCTGCTGGCCGTCTGGTACGGCGACTTCTTCGGGGCCCAGACGGTCGGCGTGATGCCCTATGAGCAATACCTGAAGCGCTTCCCGGCCTACCTGCAGCAGCTGACGATGGAGTCAAACGGCAAGCACGTGCGGCTCGACGGCAGCCCCGTCGACTACGACACCGGGGCGATCTATTGGGGCGAGCCAGGTACCAACGGGCAGCACAGCTTCTACCAGCTGATCCACCAGGGCACGAGGCTGATTCCGGTCGACCTGATCGGGTTTGCCCGGTCGCTGAACCCGCTGCACGACCACCATGACCTGCTGATGTCGAACGTGTTCGCGCAGGCCGAGGCGCTGGCCTTCGGCCGGACGCTGGAGGAGGTGCTGGCCGAAGGCACCCCGGCCCCCATCGCTCCCCATCGTGTGATGGCGGGCAACCGCCCGACCAACGTCCTGCTCGCGCGGGAACTGACGCCACACACCCTGGGGGCGCTGGTCGCGCTCTACGAGCACAGCGTCTTCACGCAGGGCGTCGTCTGGGGGATCGACTCCTTCGATCAATGGGGAGTCGAGCTGGGCAAGGCGCTGGCCCAGCGGATCATTCCCGAGCTGGAGAGCGATTCTGAGCCGCGTCTCGAGCACGACAGCTCGACCAATGCGCTGATTCGCCGCTATCGCGCCCAGCGCTGAGGTCCCGTGGAGCCACTTCAGAAAGTAAAGCCGAGTGCGCTAATATCTCAGTGCCACAGACTGAGATCTGAAGCCAGATCGGAGACTTTACAGACATGGAATTTGAACCTCAGAACTACTCAGAGCAACCGCTCTGCGACATCTGCGCCGAGCGACCGGGTGTCGTTCAGGTCATGTTCGCCGGCGGCGGCGGACGCGGGAGCGCGGTGCTCTGCGAGCGCTGCGCACGGGACGTCATGGCTCAGCAACAGGGTGGCCCGGTCGATGGCGGTCTGCTCGGTGGCCTGAGGGGCGCCGCGGGGACCGGCCCGACCGCCCTGCGCCAACGCCAGCAGACTCGCCAGCGCTCGGGTACGCCGGCGCTGGACAAATTCGGACGCGACCTGACCGCCGATGCGCGGGCGGGTCGGATCGACCCGGTGATCGGCCGTGCCGAGGAGATCGAGCAGGTCGTCGAGGTCCTGACGCGGCGGCGCAAGAACAACGCGGCGCTGATCGGAGAGGCCGGCGTCGGCAAGACGGCGATCGCCGAGGGCCTGGCCCTGCGGATCGCCCAGGACGACGTCCCCGAGCCCCTGCACGGCGTGCGCGTGGTGGCCCTCGACCTGTCCGGGATGATCGCCGGGTCCCAGTTTCGTGGTGCCTTCGAACAGCGGCTGAAGGCGGCCCTCGAGGAGGTCGTGGCTGCGCAGGGCAACGTGGTCCTGTTCGTGGACGAGCTGCACACCGTGCTCGGCGCGGGCGCGGCCGAGGGCGCGATGGACGCGGCCAACATCCTCAAGCCGATGCTGGCGCGCGGCGAGCTGCGCATGATCGGCGCGACCACGCTGTCCGAGTACCGGAACATCGAGCGCGACGCCGCCCTGGCGCGCCGGTTCTCCCCGGTGATGGTCGAGGAGCCCTCGGTGCCGGACACCGTGGCCATCCTGCACGGGCTGCGCGGCCAGTACGAGGCGCACCATCGGGTCAAGATCACCGATCAGGCCCTCGAGGCGGCGGCGCGCCTGTCGGACCGCTACATCACCGAATACCGCCTGCCCGACAAGGCGATCGACCTGGTCGACCAGGCCGCGGCGCGGTTGCGGCTGCAGGGCTCCGGCGCTGACACCCGTGTCCGTCTGGTGGCCGAGCGCGACCGCCTGACGGCGGAGAAGCAGGCTGCGGTCGACGCCGAGGCGTATGAGGACGCCGGCAAGCTGAAGGCTGAGCTCGAGGCAATCGAGGCGCGGCTGGCCGAGCTCCCCGATGACGGTGATGGACAGCGGCGGCCTGACGCCAGTGTCGGTGAGACCGAGATCGCCGCCGTCGTGGCCACGCGCACCGGAATCCCGGTGGGTGAGCTGGTGGCGGCCGAGCTCGAGCGGCTGGGCTCGCTGGAGGACGACCTCCACCGGCGGGTGATCGGCCAGGACGGCGCCGTGCAGGCGGTCGCCGACACCGTGCGTCACGCCCGGGCGGGCCTGGCGGAGCCGGACCGGCCGCTGGGCAGCTTCCTGTTCATGGGCCCGACGGGAGTCGGCAAGACCGAGCTCGTCAAGGCGCTGGCCGAGCGGTTGTTCGCGACCGACAAGGCGCTGGTCCGGATCGACATGTCCGAGTACCGCGAGCCGCATACGGTGGCGCGGCTGATCGGTTCGCCACCCGGCTACGTCGGCTACGGCGACGGCGGTCAGCTGACCGAGCCGGTCCGGCGTCGCCCGTATTCAGTCGTGCTCCTGGACGAGATCGAGAAGGCTCACCCCGAGGTCTGGAACGTGCTCCTGCAGGTGCTCGACGACGGCCGCCTGACCGACGGCGAGGGACGGACGGTCGACTTCACCAACACGGTCGTGGTCATGACCTCCAACCTCGGCGCCGGCCAGGCTAAGCGGCCGATCGGCTTCGCCGGCGGCGAGGCTGATCCGGCCGGGGACCGCATGCGAGCCGCGGCCAAGCGCGCGTTCCTGCCCGAGTTCCTGAACCGGATCGACGAGGTCGTCGTGTTCGAGCCGCTCAGTGAGGAGCAGGTCAAGGGCATCGGTGCGCTGATCTGCGCGCAGATCGCCGAGCGCCTGCGCCAGGAGCGCGGGGTCGAACTCGAGGTGACGCCGGCTCTGACCGCGCGGCTGTCCGCCGAAGGCTTCGATCCCGAGTTCGGCGCCCGGCCGCTCAAGCGCCATCTGCGCCGCACGCTCGAGCGCGAGCTGACGCGGGCGATCCTCGACGGGTCGATCGGCGACGGTGATCGCATCCTGGCCCGCGACGACGGGCAGCGGGGCATCGTCCTCGAGACCGCAGAGCCCGCGGCGGCGTAGTCGCGCCTGGTCATGAGCGATGAGCTCGAGCTGGGGCCGCGGGTCACGATCGGCGGCCACGAGGTCCTCACGGGCACGTGCTCGTGGACCGACAAGACCCTGGTCGAGGAGACCGACTGGTACCCGAGCCGGACGATGTCGGCGCAGGCGCGGCTGCAGTTCTATGCCGCGCACTTCCCCCTGACGGAGGTCGACTCCACCTACTACGCCCCGCCGGCCGAGCAGCAGGCCGGCCTGTGGGCGCAGCGGACGCCGGACGGCTTTCGCTTTGACGTCAAGGCCTACTCGCTGTTCACCGGACATCCGACGCGGCCGGGCAGCCTTTGGCGTGATCTGCGGGACGGACTCCCCGCCGAGGTGCGGGACAAACGCAACCTCTACGCCCATCATCTCGATCCCGAGGCGCTCGACGAGGCCTGGCGGCGGTTCGAGGCCGCCCTGCGGCCGCTGCATGAGGCGGGCAAGCTGGGGACCGTCCTATTTCAGTATCCGCCGTGGTTCGGACCCCGCCGGGACAACCGCGAGGCGCTGAAGGCGCTGCCCGAGCGGCTCCCCGATTACCGCGTCTGCATCGAGTTTCGGTCCCCCGCCTGGCTGGCCGAGGAGCGCGACCGCGAGCGCACGCTCGGCCTGCTCGAAGACCTGGGCCTGGTGCTCGCGTGCGTGGACGCACCGGAGGTCTCCGGCCTGCCCCGCCTGTTTGCGCTGACCAACCCCGAGCTGTTCGTGGTCCGCTTCCACGGGCGCGCGGATGACACCTGGTCCGCCCACACGCGGACCGCGGCAGAACGGTTCCGCTACGAGTACTCGAGCTCGGAGCTGAGCGAGCTCGCCGAGCCGATCGCCGAGCTGGCCGGGGAGGCGGCAGAGACTCACCTGCTGATGAACAACTGCTACCGGGACTACGGCGTGCGCAACGCAGCCGAGCTACGGGAGCTGCTCGAACGCTCCGCGGGCTGACCCGTCCGGATCCGGCGGGGCCCAGCCGAGCGCCGGGACCACGTCGCGAGCGATCGTCTCGAGCAGCCCGGCGTTGTACTCCACGCCGAGCTGGTTGGGCACGGTCACCAGCAGCGTGTCGGCGGCCTGAACGGCGGCATCCTGCCTCAGCTCCTGCGCGATCGCGTCCGGCTCGCCCGTGTAGGTGCGCCCGAAGCGGGCCACCACGCCCTCCAGATAGCCGAGCTGGTCGCTGTCACCGGAGCGCCCGCCGAATAGCCGCCGGTCGAGGTCATTGCGGATCGGCAGCACACTGCGGCTGACCGAAACGCGGGGCTCGCGCTCCCAGCCGGCCTCCGCCCAGGCCGCCCGGTACAGCGCGATCTGCTCCGCCTGAAGCTCGTCGAAGGGCACACCCGTGTCCTCACTGAGCAGCGTCGAGCTCATCAGGTTCATGCCCTGCTCCCCGGTCCAGGTGGCTGTCTGGCGGGTGCCCGACCCCCACCAGATCCGCTCCGCGAGACCGGGCGACTGGGGTTGGACGGCCAGGCCGACGGCCGTGCCGGTCATCCGGGGATCGGAGCGAACGACCGTCGCGCCGGAGATCGCGTCACGGAAGCGGCGGGCGTGGGCCCGGGCCAGATCGGCGTCGCTGTGGCCGGCGGGTGGGACATGACCGAAGGCTTCGGCGCCCCGCTCGGCCGGCTCGGGCGAACCGCGGCTGATCCCGAGTTGCAGCCGGCCACCGCTGATCAGATCCGCGGCGGCCGCTTCCTCAGCCATGTAGAGCGGGTTCTCGTAGCGCATGTCGATCACCGCGGTGCCGATCTCGATCCGGCGGGTGCGGGCACCGATCGCCGCCAGCAGCGGGAACGGCGAGGCCAGCTGACGCGCGAAGTGATGCACCCGCACGTAGGCGCCATCGATCCCGATCGCCTCCGCCGCCTCCGCCAGCTCGATCGTCTGCGTGAGCGCCTCGGCCGGCGTCGGGGTCATCGATCCGGCCTGCCAGTGGCCGAAGGAGAGGAAGCCGAGCCGGTCCATGGTCTCGATCTTAGGTCGGTCCAGGGGGATACTCTCGACCCGTGTCCACGGGCGACACCTACGACCTCGAGCGGTTCGTGGCCGCGCAGGACCAGTCCGGCACGTACCGGAGCGCGCTGGCCGAGTTGCGCGCGGGCGCCAAGCGCGGCCACTGGATGTGGTTCGTGTTCCCGCAGATCAGGGGACTGGGATCGAGCCCCGCCGCGCAGCGCTACGCGATCGGGTCGCTGGCCGAGGCCGAGGCATATCTCGCCCACCCGGTGCTCGGCTCCCGGCTGCGCGAAGCCGCCCGGGCGCTGGCCGAGCTCGACGGCCCCGAGGACCCGGAAGCGATCCTGGGCTCGATCGATGCGCTCAAGCTCCGCTCCTCAATGACCCTGTTCGCGCGGGCGGATCCCGGCGAGCCTGCGTTCAGGGCGGTTCTCCGGCGCTATTACGGGGGTCAAGGCGACCCGGCGACCGAGGCGCGTCTCGGCTAGATGACCCGGTCGAGAGCGATCGCGCTGAGCGGCCTGGCGTGCCTGGCGCTGGCGGGCTGTGGTGCGTCAGCGAGCTCCGGACAGGCGTCGAGCGCGAGGCCCCGACCGCCGACCGTCGCCGGCGCCCCGCCAACGACAACGAGCACGGTCGCCAATGCGGCTCGCGTCCTGCGCAGGCACCGACGACGCCCCGCGCCCGACCCCGGGCTGAAGCCCCAGACCGATCAGCTCCCGTCGAGCCAGACCCGGGCCTTCCGCGGCGAGATGCGGGCCCTGTGGACGGCGGTGCTGACAGACCATGCCGCCGCCGGTGTTCCGGCCTTCTTCCCGGTGACGGCCTACACCCAGCTGAAGTCGATCGGCGATGCGGCCGCCGACTGGCGCTACCGGCTGCTGGCCGACTACGAGCTCGACATCGCGGCCGCGCACGCCCTGCTGGGCACGCCGCCGGCGGGCACCGAGCTCGTCGGCGTGACCGTGCCCGAGGCCTACGCGCACTGGGTCACGCCCGGTGTGTGCGAGAACCAGGTCGGCTATTACGAGGTGCCCAACGCGCGCATGGTCTACCGGGAGGGCGGGGTGGTGCGATCGTTCGGGATCGCCTCAATGATCTCCTGGCGGGGGCGGTGGTACGTGATCCATCTGGGTTACGTGGGCCGGCTCTCGGTCGGAGGCCGGGTGGATGCCCCGAGCGTCGGGCCGGGCAGCTCGGCGCCGCTGTACACGTGCTGAGCGCCGGTCGCGGCTCAGGCGAGGGCGAGCTGATCCGCGGCCCGGTCGAGCGTCAGATGGTGGAACTGCGCGGCGGGGACGGATCCGTCCCCGCCGGTACGGCAAACCGACCGTCGAGGTCAGTAATAGTGTCGGCGTCCGCCGACGGCCCGGCCTGCCGATCCCAGCGCGAAGAGAACCACGCCGACGATGAGCAGGATGATCCCGATCGTGTAAAGGATCGGAATGCTGGCCACAAGGCCGATGATCAACAAGATCAGGCCAAGAGTGATCATGTGCGCTCCTAACGGTCAGATGGACTGAACCCAGAAGGGAGGTCCTGGTCGCACCTGGCTACCGCGGATGCGGTCCTCCTCCAACTCCTGGACGTGATTGCTTCCTTCCCGATCGGGGTGAAGAAAAAACGCTCGCGGGCCCCGTTATCGTTGCCGGCCCCGTCTCCGACGCACTAACCATCACTCACTCCTCGTCCCCGGCATGACTGCGATCGGCACCCGACATCTCGGCCGGCTGGCCGAGGAGTCCTACGCCCGGCGGGGCGACTACCGGGCGCTGCTGTTCGAGGGGCACTGGCACCGCTCCGGGGAACTGTTTGACCGCTCATGCCGGATCGCCGCCGGCCTGCAGGAGCTCGGCGTGGCTCCGGGGGACCGGGTGGTGGTCTCGATGGCCAACTGTCCCGAGGTGGGCATCATCTACCAGGCGCTGTGGCGAGCCGGAGCGGTGGTCACGCCGGCCATGTTCCTGCTCCCGGGCCCCGACCTGCGACATGTGGTCGCCGACGCCGGGGCGACCGCGGTCATCACCACCCCCGAGTTCATCGACAAGATCCTGACGGCCGTCGACGGGCTCGACTGCGTGCGCCACGTGATCAGCACGGTGGCCGACGGCCAGGATGTGCTCGAGCTGTCCGAGCTCGAGCTCGCGCAGCCGGGTCCGCTCGTGCCGCGCGCCGACGACGACCTGGCCGCGCTGCTCTACACCGGCGGCACCACGGGTCGCGCCAAGGGCGTCATGCTCAGCCACGCGAACCTGTACTACTCGGGGTCCGCCGCCCACGAGGCGTCCCACGTGCCGGGCGTCAACCGAGGGCTCGGGACGCTGCCGCTCTCGCACGCCTACGGGCTCCTGGTCACGATCGCGGGGCTGCACTCCTCCGAGCCGGGGGTGGGCGTGCTGCTGCGCTGGTTCGATCCCGATGCGTTTCTCCAGCTGGTCGGCGAGCATCGGCTGCAGATCAGCGCGGTCGTGCCCTCGATGCTCCAGATCCTGCTCGGCAAGCCGCTCGAGGACTACGACCTCTCGAGCCTGCGCTACCTGACCTCCGGCGGCGCGCCGCTGGCCCCCGAGGTCCAGGAGGAGTTCATCCGCCGCGTGCCCACGGCCTCGATCCGGCAGGGCTACGGGCTGACCGAGACGGCGGCCCTGATCTCGACCAACCCGATCGGGCGCGAGCGGGCCGGCTCGGTCGGCCGGCCGGTGCCGGGGACCGAGATCAAGGTCATCGACGGCGAGGGCCGGGAGCTGCCCGACGGGCAGGAGGGGGAGATCTGCGCGCGTTCGCCGGGCGTGATGCGCGGGTACTGGAACTCGCCCGAGGCCACCGCCGAGGCCCTCGAGGATGGCTGGCTGCATACCGGCGACATCGGCTATCGGGACGAGCAGGGCTACCTGTTCATCCTCGACCGCAAGAAGGACCTCATCATCCGCGGCGGGTTCAACGTCTACCCCCGGGATATCGAGGATGCCCTCGTCGAGCACCCGGATGTCGAGATGGCGGGCGTCGTCGGCCGCCCGAGCTCGGTCCACGGCGAGGAGGTGGTGGCGTTCGTGGCCCCTCGAGCCGGAGCCATGCTCGACCCCGAGGCGCTGATCACCTGGGCGCGCGAGCGGATCGGCGGCTACCGGTACCCGCGCGAGGTGCGCCTAATCGCCACGATCCCCCTGACGCCGGGGGGCAAGATCGACCGCAAGGCCCTGCGGGCGCGACTGTCCGTGTGATGGGACGGCCGGGAGCACCGGCCGGCGGACCCTCTCGACGGCTTCAGGCAACATGGCCGGCGTGCCTGACCCGACGCCCGCGCCCGGCGAGACCCGGCCCCCGGTGGGGGTCGTCGTGGCGGTTGCCGTCACCGTGCTCCTATGGGCCTCGGCCTTCGTCGGCATCCGCTCCGCCGGTCACCACCTCGGTCCCGGCGAGCTGGCGCTCGGCCGGCTCCTGATCGGAGCCGTGGCCCTGGGCACGCTGATGATCACCCGGCACGAGCCGCTGCCCCCGCGCCGGGCGCTGCCGGGAATAGCGATCTGCGGTCTGCTCTGGTTCGGGGCCTACAACGTTGCCCTGAACGCTGCCGAGCGCCATCTCGACGCCGGAATCGCCGCCGTGCTGGTCAATGTCGGACCGATCTTCATCGCCGTACTGGCCGGCCTGATCCTGCGCGAGGGCTTTCCGCGGCTGCTGCTGGCCGGCTGCGTGGTGGCGTTCGCGGGCGCCGCCCTGATCGGCCTGGCCAGCGCGCACCACACGCATGACGGGGCGCTGGGCGCGGCTCTGTGCATCGTGGCCGCGCTGACCTACGCGGCCGGGGTGGTGGCTCAAAAGCCGGTGCTCCGCGACGCCACCCCGCTGGCCGTGACCTGGCTGGCCTGTCTGGTCGGCGCGGCCGGCTGCCTCCCGTTCGCCCCGGCGCTGATCGACCAGGCCGGCCGGGCCCCCGCCGGAGCGCTGTCCTGGATCGTCTACCTGGGCCTGGCGCCGACCGCGGTCGGTTTCCTCACCTGGGCCTATGCCTTGTCCCACACCACCGCAGGGCGGATGGGCTCGACCACGTACCTGGTGCCGCCGGTCGCCCTGCTGCTGGGCTGGGCCCTGTTGGGCGAGGTCCCGCCGCTGCTCGCCGTGCCCGGCGGCGTTCTCTGTCTGGCCGGCGTGGCCCTGGCCCGCTGGCAGCCCGGGCGGCGCCGGGTTCTCGCGCGTAGCTACCCTCGCAACATGCCTCAATCCGAACCCGATCGCCCGGCATGAGAGCAGCGGTCATCGGCGCCGGACCGTCCGGCTTCTACGCCACCGACCAGCTGCTCAAGGCCGGTTTCGCGGTCGATCTGTATGACGCGCTGCCCACGCCGTTCGGTCTCGTGCGGGCCGGCGTGGCGCCTGACCATCCGAAGATCAAGTCGGTCACGCGCGTGTACGCCAAGACGGCCAGCCATGAGGCGTTTCGCTTCTTCGGCGGGGTCACGCTGGGCGACGCGGTGACCCGGGACGATCTGCTGGCCCGCTACGAGGCGGTCATCTACGCCGTCGGGACGGCCACCGACAACCGTCTCGGGATCCCCGGTGAGGACCGCCCCGGTTCACACGCCGCCACCGAGTTCGTCGCCTGGTACAACGGCCATCCCCAGTTCGCCGACCATCAGTTCGATCTCGGTGGCGGCCGCGCGATCGTGGTCGGCAACGGCAACGTGGCCATCGACGTGGCCCGCATGCTGGTGCTCGACCCGGGCGAGCTCGCACCGACCGACACCGCCGACCACGCGATCGAGGCCTTTGGCCAGGCTGGAGTGACCGAGGTCATCCTGCTCGGCCGCCGCGGCCCGGCGCAGGCCTCGTTCACCAACCCGGAGCTGCGTGAGCTCGGTGAGCTGCAGCGCGCCGACGTGATCGTGGATCCCGCACAGCTCGACGGTGTCGAAGCGCCCGCGGACGCCACCAAGCGCCGCAACGTCGAGATCCTCCGCGAGTACTCGACCCGCGTGCCGTCCGGCAAGAGCCACCGTATCGAGCTGCGCTTCCTGCGCTCGCCGCTCGAGATCCTGGGAGAGGGCGAGAACGGGCCGGTGACCGGCGTCAGGGTCGGCGTTAACCGGCTCGTGCCGAGATCCGACGGGAGCGTCGGCGCGGAGCCGACCGGTGAGGAGGAGGTGATCGAGTGCGGACTGGTCCTGCGCTCGATCGGCTACCGCGGGGAGCCCATCGCGGGCGTCCCCTTCGACGAGGCGAGCGGCCTGATCCGCAACGAGGGGGGCCGGGTGCTGAGCGAGGCGGGACCGTGCCCGGGGGAATATGTGGTCGGCTGGATCAAGCGCGGGCCGTCGGGCGTGATCGGCACCAACAAGAAGGACGCCGCCGACACGGTGGGCCGCATCCTTGAGGATGCCGAGCAGGGACGCCTGCGCCGGCCCGCCGGCGGTTCCGGTGAGCCGGAGGCGATCGCCGCCTGGCTCGACGAGCGCGTACCCGATCACGTGACCTGGGAGGGTTGGGAGGCAATCGACGTGCATGAGGCCAGGCTGGGTGAGCCGGAGGGACGCCCCCGCGTCAAGCTGGTACGGCTTGAGGAGCTGATCCGGGTCGGTCGCAGCTGAGCTGAGCGCCCACTGCGTTCCGCGCTCGCGCCGGCACTCGTCCGGCGCGCGCCACTAGCCTGCGTCCGTGTTCTGGAGCCGATTCGGACCTGCGCTGCAGGAGCGTGATTACCGGCTCTGGTGGCTGGCCATGCTGGGCATGGAGTTCAGCCTGCAGGCTCTCGAGGTGGCGATCGGCTGGGAGGTCTACGGGCAGCTGCGCTCGACGCTCGACCTGGGGCTGATCGGGCTGGCCGAGTTCGTGCCCATGCTGTTGCTGGCCCTGCCGGCCGGTCACCTCGCCGACCGCTGGCCCCGGCGGCTGGTGTTCGCCGGGTCGCTGGTGATCGGGGCCGGGGTGGGGGTCGGCCTGGCGATCGTGACCTCGGCCGGGGTGCACTCGTTCTGGCCATATCTGCTGCTGGCCTTCGGGGCGGGCATCTCGCTGGCCTTCGGCACGCCGGCGGCCCGGGCGATGCCGCCCACCCTGGTCGCTCCCGAGCTGCTGGCCAGTGCGATGACGCTGCGCTCGATTGCCACTCAGGGCGGCATGGTCCTCGGCCCGGCGGTCGGTGGGGCGGTGTACGCGGCATCCCCCAGCGGGGTCTACCTGATGGCCGCCGGCGCCTGCACGCTGTCGGCCCTGACGGTGCTGGCCATGCGCCGCCGCCCGGCCGCGGCGGTCGAGGAGCGTGAATCCGAGCTGGCCGCGAATCTCGAGGGAGTGTTCGAGGGTCTGAGGTTCGTCGGCCGGACACCGATCCTGCTCGGGGCGATCCTGCTCGATCTGCTCGCGGTGCTATTCGGGGGTGCGGTCGCCCTGCTGCCGGTCTTCGCGCGGGCGGTGTTGCATGTGGGCCCGACCGGACTCGGGCTTCTGCGGGCCGCTCCCGCGGTCGGTGCGCTGCTCGCGGCCGCCGTGCTGACCCGGCGTCCGCTTGGCGGCCGGGCGGGGCGCACGCTGCTGATCGTGGTCTTCCTGTACGGGGTCAGCATCGTCGTGTTCGGCCTCTCCCGCGTCTACGTGATCTCGCTGCTCGCGCTCGGGGTGAGCGGCTTTGTCGATCTGTTCAGCATGAACATCCGCGCCACCACGGTCGCGCTGGCCACCCCCGACCGCCTGCGGGGGCGGGTGAACGCCGTGGAGATGGTGTTCATCAGCGCCTCGAACCAGCTCGGCGGGTTCGAGTCCGGCGTGGCCGCGTTCCTCATCGGGACGGTCCCCGCGGTCGTCGGCGGCGGGGTGGTCACGATGCTGATCGCCGTCAGCTGGCGGCGCTTCTTCCCGGCCCTGGCCGACGTCGACCACCTCGAGCAGCTACGGCCCGCCGATGCGGCTCCGTCCGCCGCCTGACGTGGCGCCGGCCAGGGGCGTGGCGCTCGGCCGGGTGAACTCGTACTCGGCGGGATCGAACCTGCGGGTGCGCTCGATGTACTCCCGCATGTAGCCGGGCCAATTGGCCACGATCCGGCCGCGCTCGTCGCGGTACCAGGAGTCGCAGTCGGTCCAGGCCGTGCCCTGGAAGCGGGCCTGGGTCTCAGCGTCGCTGGCGGCCTCGACCTCGGGCCGGACGTCGAGCTGCGCGTAGCCGCCCGCCTCGAGGTGCTGCAAGGCCTGGCGGATGTAGGCCGCCTGGGCCTCCAGGTAGACGATGATCGATCCGCCCGAGGTGTTGGTGTTCGGGCCGTACATGAAGAACAGGGACGGAAACCCCGGCACGGCCAGGCCCAGGTGGGCGTGTGCTCCACCGGCCCACTCGGTGGCCAGCTCGCGGCCGCCGGCACCGAGCACCCGCATCGGAGCCACGAACTCCGAGACGCGAAAGCCGGTGCTCCAGATGATGCAGTCAACCTCGCGCTCGCGGCCATCGGAGCTGCGCACCCCGCGCTCGGTGATCTCGGTGATCGGGTCGGTGACCAGTTCGACGTTGGGACGGCCGAGCGTGGGGAGATAGTGGGAGCTGAACAGGACCCGCTTACAGCCGAAGGCGTAGTCCGGCCAGGCCTTCTCGCGCAGTTCGGGATCGGGGAGCTGACTGCGCATGAAGCGTGCCGCGCGCCAGCCCAGCACTCGGCCCAGCGTGCGCGGATGGCGAATGGCCATCGTCAGCATCTCGCAGTAGTTGAACAGGTAACGGCGGCGAACCCAGTTGATCGCTCCGATGTGTCTGATCGCCGCCCGGGTCCAGCGCGGATAGACGCGATTCTCGCGCGGCAGCAGCCAGTTGCCGGTCCGCTGGTAGACGGTCAGCGCGGCCGCCTCGGCGGCCACCCGGGGGACGAATTGCACCGCGCTGGCACCGGTTCCGACCACGGCCACGCGCCGCCCGGCCAGGGAGTAGGCATGGTCCCAGCGCGCCGAATGGAAGCTGTGCCCGGTGAACCTCTCGCGGCCCGGGAGGTCAGGGATCAAGGGCCGGCTGAGCTGCCCGGTGGCCAGCACCACGACCTCAGCCTGATGCTCTGAGCCGTCCTGGGTGCGCACCCGCCACAGCGATCGCGCCTCGTCGAACGCGCACTCGCTGACCCGTTGCGAGGTGCGCACGAGCTCGTCGATCCCGTACTCGGCCGCCACCTCACGGAGGTAGCCGAGGATCTCATCCTGGGGCGAGCACAGCCGCGACCAGCTGCGCCGTTGCGCGAACGAATACGAGTACAGGTGGCTGGGCACGTCGCAGGCCGCGCCGGGATAGGAGTTGAAGAACCATGTGCCGCCGGTCCCGCTCGCGGCCTCCAGGATCGTCACCTGATCGAAGCCGTGGCGGCGCAGCTCGATCGCGGCCGCGATGCCGCCGAAGCCGGCTCCCACGATCACCACCCGCAGCCCTCTCCGTTCGTCGCTCGTGACTAGCCTTTCGCTCGTGTCCGTTGCCGAACGCGCATCGTAGGCCCTCGGTGGACCGTGTTCGCGATGACGGCTACACCGTCACCACCGACCCCGACCGCATCGACCTTGACGTCGTGTGGGGGTTCCTGCGCCAGAGCTATTGGTCGCCGGGAATCGACCGGAAGACGGTCGCTCGCGGCGTGGCCAATTCAATGCCCTTCAGCCTGCTCGGCCCGGACGGGACCCAGGCCGGCTTCGCCCGCGTGGTGACCGACCGGGCCCGGTTCGCGTGGCTGGCCGACGTGTTCGTCCTGGAGCCGCACCGCGGTCGCGGGCTCGGCGTGTGGCTGGTGGAGACGATCCTGTCTCACCCGGAGCTCCAGGGTCTGCGCATGCTGCTGGCCACCGCCGACGCTCACGGGCTCTACGCCCGCTTCGGCTTCCAGGCGGTCGACTCGAACCGGATCATGGAACGCCCCCGCCCCTCGTCAGAGGAGTGATGGCGGCTGCCTCAGGCCCCGGTGAACCACCGCCCGGCGGCCGGGGACCCGGGACCGCCAGAATGTCGCGCACTGGACAAAGGAGACGCGGATGGACCTGACCTTCAACGAGCGGGAGCTTGCCTTCCGGGATGAGCTGCGCAACTGGTTCGAGGCCCATCACCCGGGCCCGGAGCCCGAGCGGGATGAGGATGCTCACTATGCGTGGCGGCGTGACTTCCAGCGTGAGCTGGCCGACGGCGGCTGGGCGGCCGTGCACTGGCCGGTCGAGTACGGGGGCCGCGGCGCGACGCTGACCCAGTCGGCGATCTTCTTCGAGGAGCTCGGCCGCTCGGGCGCGCCGCTGCCGGCCAATGTCCTCGGTCTGCTGCTGGCCGGCCCGACGATCATGACCTGGGGCACTCCCGAGCAGAAGGAGCGCTACCTGAACCCGATCCTGACCGCTGAGGAGATTTGGTGCCAGGGCTTCTCGGAGCCCGATGCCGGGTCGGATCTGGCGGCGCTGAAGACGCGCGCCCGTCGGGAGGGCGACGAATGGGTGGTGTCCGGCCAGAAGGTGTGGACGAGCGGTGCCCAGTACTCGAAGTGGTGCATGCTCGTGGCCCGGACCGACGCCGAGGTGCCCAAGCACAAGGGCCTCACCTATTTCCTGATGGACATGGAGCAGGAGGGGGTTCAGGTTCGTCCGCTGCGCCAGATCACCGGCGAGCCGGAGTTCAACGAGCTGTTCATCGATGGCGCCCGGATCCCGGACGAGAACGTGCTCGGCGGCATCGGTAACGGCTGGAAGGTGGCGCTCACGACGCTCATGAACGAGCGCTCGGGGCTGGGCTTCTTCCTCCAGGTGCGCCTGCGCCAGTTGCTGGACCGGGTGGTCGACGAGGCGGCGGGCCGCGGCCTGCTCGAGGATCCGGTCGTGGCCGACAAGCTCGGCGAACTGCATCTGAAGGCGGAGGTGCTGCGGCTGACCGCCTACCGGGGGCTCACGGCGATCGAGAAGTACGGGACGCCGGGTCCCGAGGGGTCCCTGACCAAGTGGATGTGGTCGGAGGCCAATCAGCAGCTGACGCAGTTCGCCGCCGATCTGATCGGGCCGTCGGCGCTGCACGCCGGAAGCCGCTGGTCCTACGAGCTGCTCCGCGCGCGGGGGAACTCGATCGAGGGCGGGACCACCGAGGTGCTCAAGAACATCGTCTCCGAGCGCGTGCTCGGATTGCCCAAGGCCCGATAGGGAGGACGACATGGATTTCGATCTGACCGACGACCAGCGCGAGATCAAGGGCGTCGCACGCGAGCTGCTGAGCGCCCGTTCGCCGATGGCACGGGTGCGGGCCGCGGCCGAGGCCGAGCAATACGACCCCGCGCTGTGGGCCGAGATCGTGGCCCTGGGCTGGCCGGGCATCGCGGTCGCCGCGACGCACGGCGGGCAGGGCCTGGGCGCGATCGAGCTGGCCATGCTGCTCGAGGAGCTCGGCTACGCCTGCGCCGCCACCCCGTTCATGTCGACGGCGCTGGCGGCGGCGGCGATCCAGGCGGCGGGCAGTGAGGCGCAGCGCGAGCGCTGGCTGCCGGGGCTGGCCTCCGGGGAGCTGACCGCGGGTCTCGGGCGGCCCGAGCTGGTGGCCGACGGGGAGGGCGCAGCCGTCGTCGTGCTGCTCGACGGCGATCAGGCGCAGCTGATCGCCGAGCCTGAGGCCGAGCGGGTGGTCACGATCGACGCCACCCGGCGCTTCGCCCGCGTGACCGGCGACGCCGAGCCCCTCGGCCCCGGAGCCACCGGGCGCGTGCTGGCCGGACTGGCGGCGGAGGTCGTCGGTGTCTGCCAGCGAGCGCTGGAGATGACCCTCGCATACGTCAAGGACCGCAAGCAGTTCGGCGTGCCCGTGGGCTCCTTTCAGGCGGTCGCCCACCGCTGCGCTCAGATGCTCCTGCACACCGAGAGCGCGCGCTCGACGGCCTACTACGCAGCCTGGGCGGCGGCGGCCGATCCCGAGCGGCTGGGCGAGGCCTCGGCCCTGGCCGCCGCGGCGGCGGCGGACGGCGGCCGGGAGGTGGCGGCCAGCGCGATCCAGGCCCACGGCGGGATCGGGTTCACCTGGGAGGCCGACGTCCACTGGCTCTACAAGCGCGCGCAGCTCGACGCCGCACTGCTCGGCGGCGGCGGTGGCCACCGGGCGGCACTGGCCCGGGCCGCGGCGGCGCGGGTCGCCCTGCCGGCCCGGTGAAGGCTGTCTTGCAGCGCACAGGAACCGGGCGCCGACCGGCGAAATAGCCCACCCGTCAGCAATCTTGAACGCAGGAGAGGGCCATGGGCTACCACAGGGACCATTCGGTCGAGATGCTCGAGCAGCGCGAGATGGAGCACACCCAGGCGGAACACGAGGCGCGTCCGGTGGGCGCCCGCCTGGCCGGATTCAAGGAGCGGATCAGCGGCGCGCTGGCCAGCCTCGACAAGGGCCGCCTGGATCAGTTCGGACTCGACTCGGGCGCCCATCTCGATGAGGTTCACGATGTGGTCGGCGAGATGAACGGGTTCGGCTACCCGCTGGAGGCCGAGGACGAGCAGGCCACCGAGTACATCGACATGCCCGAGTCCGAGGACAGCGATCCGTCCGAGGGTCAGAGCTTCCCGGTCGGGCGGCTGGGCTACAACCGGGCCGCCGTCGACGCCCGCATCGCCGAGCTCGAGGCTGAGCTGGCCGAGCTACGGGCCATGCCCGCGCAGCCTTCGATCACCGAGGAGATCGAGCGGTTGGGCGAGCAGACCGCCTCGATCCTGGTCGTCGCCCATGACCAGGCCAACCAGACCACCCGGGCCGCTGAGGAGAAGGCCCGGGAGACGACCCGGTTGGCGCAGGAGCAGGCGGACCGCTGCATCGCCGATGCGGCTTCGAACGCCGTGGCCATCACCGAGAAGGCCAAGCGTGAGCTGCGCGTGCTCGATGAGGAGACCGACACCGTCTGGCAGGAGCGCACCCGCTTGCTGGAGGACGCGCGGACGGTCGGACAGGCGCTGATCACGCTGGCCGAGGAGGCCACGGCGCGCTTCCCGGCGGAGGGCAAGCCGGCCACGCCGGCACCGGCGACGCCCAGCTTCCCGCCGCCCGCAGGCGGGTTCTAGGCCAGCTCGGCCATCTGGGCGAACGCCTCGAGGGCGCTCACCGGTTCACTCGCGCCCTCGAGCTCGCGGAAGATGGTGGCCAGGTTCACGGCCAGGCGCTCGCCCTCACCCCAGTCGGCCCAGCGGTCGAGGGCCAGCTCTCGGGCCGCCTCGACGGGGGTGGCGCCCTTCGCGTGGAGGGCCCCGGCCTGGGCGTAGAGGTACTCGAAGTAGGCCTTGAGCTCGGCCACCGCCGCGGGCTCCGCCAGGGGCCCGTGACCGGGGACGATCAGCTCGAGGTCCATCTCCAGGATCCGGTCGCAGGCCGCGATCCAGTTGGAGACCGGTCCCGCCCAGGCGATCGGATGGGCGCCGTGGAACAGGATGTCGCCCGAGAACAGGATCCGCTCCCCGGGGAGATGGACCAGCGTGTCGCCCCGGGTATGGGCTGGTCCGACCTCGATCAGGCGCACCTCACGGCTGCCCACCGACAGGGTCAGCTCGCCGGAGAACGTGTGGTCGGGCAGGACCAGCTCGAGTCCGGTGAAGTCGAACTGACCAAAGCAGTCAAGGAAGAACTCCCCGACGGCCCCCATGTTCGGCGCCTGTTCGGCCAGCGCCGCAAAGGCTGACGGCGGCAGCTCCGACATCTCACTCGCGGTCCGCTCGGAGGCGATGATGCGCGCTCCGCCGGCGCCTCCCACCAGCTGATTGCCGTAGCAATGATCTCCGTTGGCGTGGGTGTTGACCAGCGTGTCGATCCGGGCGGCGGACCGGGTTGCGCGGCGCATCGCGTCGAGCATCCGCTCGGTCAGCCGACGGTCGAACAGCGTGTCAACGAGCAGGCTCTGATCGCCGTCACAGATCAGGCCGGCGTTGCTCAAGCCCCAGCCTCCGTCGGGCTGCAGGTAGGCATACAGCGCGTTGCCGAGCTCGTGGAGGCCCTCGGTGTAGCTCATCGGCCGCGGATCCTAGGAGAACCGGGCGCGGGGCGATCCAGGCTCCTGAGCATTGCCGTGACGTTAGCCCGGTCCGCCCGGTGTGCCGTTGTCGGGTAGGAAGGCGTATAGAAAGCCGATCGCCACCTCCGCCCCCGAATTTCAGATCCGCCGCGCCGGCGCGGGCTTGACACCCGCCGGATCAGCGGTGTCGGCTACCCTCAGCGAGCGCGTCAGGTCACTGGTCCGCGCGCGAGGACGGTCATCTGGCGGGCGATCGCGTGTCGCGCGGGGCCTCGGTGGCCGGCCGCTCGAGATCACTCCGGTTCCCATGCACGGTCTTCCGCGATCCCGCAGCGTTTGGGCCTGGGCGGCCCTGGGGCTGGCCGGCGCGCTGCTGATCGCGGTGGCCGGTCCGCGCGCCGTGGCCGCCCCGGCCACCGAGTGGTTCTATACGCCCGCCGTACCGGGTGGCCGCGGTACCGCGACCGTGCTCGTCTACGTCGGCATCGCCGTGCTCTGCCTGGCCTGGCTCGGGCTGGGCCGCCACGCTCAGGAGGCCGGCCGGCGCAGGCTCGTGATGATCGCCGCCGGCTGGCTCCTGCCGGTCACGCTCGGTCCGGCCCTGTTCAGCCACGACGCCTACAGCTATCTGGCCCAGGGCACGGTCCTGCATCTGGGCGAGAACCCGTACCGGACGCCGCCCGCGGTGCTGGCCGGGCTCGGGCACGGTCACCTCCTGGCCGCGGTCTCACCGTTCTGGCGCCACGTGAGCGCCCCCTACGGCCCCCTGTTCCTGGGCCTGATGAGCGTCATCGTGGCGCTGACGGGGGCGCATCTGGTGGCCGGCGTTCTGCTTGTCCGCGGCCTCGAGCTGGCCGGTGTGGCTCTGATCGCCGTCTATCTGCCGCGGCTGGCGCAGGCGCTCGGCGCCGATCCGGCGCGCGCCCTGTGGCTGGTGCTGCTGAGCCCGCTGCTGATCCTGCAGATGATCGCCGCCGGTCACAACGACGTGCTGATGGCCGGCCTGCTGCTGGCCGGCGTGACGCTCGCGCTGCAGGGCCGGCCGGTGGCCGGCATCGCCCTGTGTGCCCTGGCGGCCACGGTCAAGCTTCCCGCCCTGGCCGGGGTGGCGTTCATCGCCGTCGCCTGGGCGCGTGAGGAGCACGGCCTCGCGGCCCGGGTCCGGTTCCTGGCTGTCGCCGTGCTGAGCGCCGGGGCCGTGCTGGGTGCGGTGAGCGTGGTGAGCGGACTGGGGCTGAGCTGGGTGTCCGGCAGCCTGTTCTCCTCGCCGGCGCGGGTCCGTCTGGCCATCACCCCGTCAACCGGAATCGGCTTCACCGTGGCCGGTCTGCTCAACGACGTGGGAGCGGCGGTCAACGCGCGCCACCTCGAGGCCGTCATGGCCGGCGCCAGCACCGTGCTGACCGGTGTGATCGGGCTGTGGCTGCTGATCCGCGTGCGCATCCAGCGCCTGGCCATCTACCTGGGCGGGCTGCTGCTCTTGGCCGCCGCAGCCGGCCCGGCGGCCTGGCCGTGGTATCTGAGCTGGGGGCTCGTGCTGGTGGCCGGGGTGCCCGGCGCGCAGCGCTCGCTGGCGCTGGTCGCGGTCAGCGTGGTCAGCGTGTTCCTCATCAAGCCCAACGGGATCCTGGCCCTCCCGCTTCCCAGCGCCCCGGCCGTGATGGCCGTCTACCTCGGCCTGGCCGGGCTGTTCTGGTACTCGCGCCGGGGTGGGCGCGGACGAGGCCACCGTGGACCGGCCGACGGCGTATCCCCACCGGCCGCGCGCTCGGTGCACAGCGTGGCTCTGAGGCTCTTGCGGGGACCGAACCCGTCCCCCACGGTGCGCGCCGGATGACCGTCTCCGCCACCCGCACGCCGCCGCCCGATCGTGCGCCTGCCCCGGCACCGGTGCCGGCCGCCCCCCGCCTCACACCCGCGCAGCGCGATCGCCTCACGGTGGCCGGCCCGGCCGCGCTGGCCGCGGTCCTGTGCTTCACCTCGCTGACCGGCCGGAGCCTGGGTTTCGATGAGGCGGCGACGGTCACGATCGCGGCTCAGCACGGGGCCAAGCTGTTCTCGGGGATCGCCCACGACGGCGGCAACATGTCGGGCTTCTACGTCCTGCTGCATGTGCTGATGAGCTGGTTCGGCAACGGTGCCGTCGTCCTGCGGCTGCCGTCGGCGCTCGCCTCGGTGGCCACCGTGGCGATCACCGCCCGGATCGCCCTGCGGCTGTTCGGACGCCGGGCGGGACTGGCCTCCGGGCTGCTCGCGGCGGTCAGTCTGCCGCTCATCTTCTGGGCCCAGAACGCCCGGGGCTATGCGCTGATGGTGGCCTTCGTGTCCGCGGCCTGCCTGGTCTTCATCTCGCTTCACGAACGGCCGCGCCTCACCGGCTGGATCGCCTACGCCGTGCTCATGAGCCTGGCCACCTACTCGAGCTTCGTCGCCGTGCTCGTCGTCCCCGCCCAGCTGCTGACCCTGCTGCCCCGGCGACAGCGGCGAGCGCTGGTGCCGTTCGCGCTGTCGCTGCTCGGGATCGCCGTGCTCTGCACCCCGCTGATCCTGCTCGCCGCCCGGCGCGGCTCGGGCCAGCTCTTCTGGGTGCCTCGGCCGACCCACGAGATCGAGGTCCAGGTGCTCCAGTCGCTGACCTCAGCCGGGCTCGAGCCGAGCTTCCATGCCACCGCCACCACCACCCTGCTGCTCGTGCTCACGCTCGCGCTGGCGTTCGCGGCCACGGTGGCGATCGTGGTCGGGCCTCGGGTCCGCGGCGGGCGCGAGGGCTCGGACGCGCGCGGGCGCTGGGGAGAAGGCCTGGTGCTGAGCTGGCTGCTCGTCCCGGTGGCGCTGACCTTCGTCTACTCGCTCCTGTTCCAGCCGCTGTTCCTGCCCCGCAACCTGTTGATGTCGCTCCCGGCGGTGGCGATCCTGCTCGGTGGCGGCCTGACTCACCCACGGGTCCCGGTCCGAGCCGGCTGGGCCGTGCTCGGCGTGCTGCTCGTCCTGCGCGGGCTGCAGCTGGCCCCGAGCTACGCCACCTCTCCCGAGCCCTGGGGGCAGGCGAGCGCCTACGTGCTCGCCCATGACCGGCCCGGAGACTGCATCGCCTTCTATCCCGCCGATGGGCGCATGGCCTTCCAGTACTACTTCGCGCGCCGTGCCGATCGCACGCGGCGCCTGCCCCGCCCGATCCTGCCGGTGGTGCCGTTCGGAACCGTGCGCACCTACGTGGAGGACTACGCCAGCCTGACCCCGGGCCAGATCACACGCCGTGGCGCCTCCTGCCGGCGCGTGTGGTTCGTCTCCAGTCATGAGGGGCAGTCGAACGGGCCGGCTCGTTCACGAACCAACCGGGCCCGGTTCCTGCAGCTCCAGGCTCGGCTCGAGCAGGCGTTCGGGCGCGGTCACCCCCGCCAGTTCGGCTACGCCTCAGCGATCCACGTCCGGCTCCTGCCCGGCGTCCGCCGGTCCGGCTGATCCGGCTCTGTCGGCCCCGCTGATTGGCCCCCCGGCGGGCTCATCCGCGGGTGGCCGGCGCGGATCGATGTCCTCAGGGTCTGAGCGTGGTGCCCCAGAAGGTGCACACGCTGAGCACGATCAGCAGGATTCCGTTCCCCCACAGCGCCGCCGTCCAGGCGCGACCCCGGAGGTGGCGCGCGGCGACCATGACGGCCGGAAACGCGGTGATCAGGAGGCGAGGGTTGGGCGGCACGAACTCGGAGGTGAGAGCCAGGAAGCTGATCCCGGCGGTCCAGGCCAGAGCCTCGGTCGAAACGCGGCGGCGCTCGTGGGCGAGCATGTACAGCATCCCGATCAGCAGGAAGGCGCCGATCAGCCCGACGACCAGGTTCAGGTTGATCGTCGGATGGTTGAAGTGGTCGAAGCTGATCTGGTTGACCAGCGTCACGGTCAGGTGGACGAGCGCCAGGAGGTCGGTCTTCTCGCCCCAGCCATGGTGCTGGGCCTCGTAGTTGGCCAGCGGCGACCCGGTCCACAACCACAGGAAGACGGCGAAGCTGACCACGCCGACGGTGGACAGAAGCGGTGCCACCACCACCCGCCGCAGCGTGGCGAAGCTGTAGCCGTGGCGGCGCCATTCCAGCCCGGCCGACAACGCGCAGACCGGGATCAGCGCCAGCCCCGTCGGCTGCACCGCCGTCGCCACGCCGGCCAGCAGGCCGGCCAGCAGCCAGCGCCGGCGCTCCAGGGCCAGCAGGCAGGCGGCGGCCAGGGGCAGCAGCAGCCCCTCGGAGTAGACCATCGAGAACACGACCGAGCCGGGGAAGATGATCAGCAGGACAGTCGCCTTGCGGGCCGTCTCGCGACCCCACCAGCCGGTGGCCAGGCGATAGCAGAAGTAGCTGGTCACGCCGCCACCGACGGTGGAGATGAGCACGCCGGCCAGCGACGCGGCCCCGATTGCGTCCTGGCCGGTGAGCACCATGATGATCGGCTCGACCAGCCAGATGACGAGCGGGAAGAGCGGGAAGAAACCGAGCGTCGTCTGCGCGTAGGAGACGTGGTCGAGGTAGCCGTGATTGGCCACCTCGCGGTACCAGAGGCCATCCCAGTTGGACAGCTCGTGCAGGAAGTCATGGTGGCCGAACGAGCTCTGGAGGTAGGCCGCCAGCAGGAGCAGCCCGCGCGTGCCGATGTAGATGGCCGTGAGCCACAGCACGTCCTGGCGGGTGGCGGACATGGCCACGCTGCGCGTGCGGGCGTGCACGCGCGCGAGCAGCGGGCGTTCGAGGCGCGCCGCCTCCTGACCCAAGAGCTCGAGCGGGGGGGTCAGTTCGCTGGCCTCGGGCCCGGGTTCGAGTCGCTCTGGGGCAGCTTCCACGGGCAGGGAGTCTAGATCGGGAGTCGGTTTACAGAGTTTTAGGAGCGGATGAGTGCGCCGCTCGCGTCTGGTTACCCGGATGCGGCGGTTACGAGCCGCACCGATCTCGGCCGCGTAGCCTAATGCGTCGCCGCGGCCGCCACCGCCAGCATCACCGCGTCGACCAGCTGCTGGGCGTGAAGTTGCGGAAGCAGGTGGCCGGCCCCGGCCAGCTCGACCAGTGTGGCGCCCGGGATCTGGCCGGCCAGCGCGCGCGGGGCCGCCGCGGGCACGATCCGGTCCTCGATTCCGGTCAGGATCCAGGTCGGGGCACGGACCCCGGGCAGCCGGGTCTCGAGACCGGGGAGATCACGGACCAGCGAACGCTGTTCGGTCGTGAACGCGCGCCGGGCCCAGGCACTGAGCAGGATCCGCGCACTGACCTGCAGATAGGCCTCATCGACGTGGGCCTCGCGCGCGATCAGGCGGCGCAGCCAGGCGGCGCTCAGGGCGAGGCCGAGCCCGGTCATGGAGGCCGCGCTGGCCAGCGTCCCGGCCAGCGGAAGGGCCAGCCATCGATCGAGCGCGGCCAGTGAGGCCCGGTTGGCGGCCGGCGCCGCCAATACCAGCGCCGACACGCGCTCGGGATGCTCGATCGCGGTCCACACCGCGATCGTGGCGCCGAGGCTGTGCCCGACCAGCGTGGCCCGCTCGAATCCGCGGGCGTCGAGCTGCTCGACCACCGCCTCGGCGTTGCCGCGCAGGTCACGGGGTCGGCTGGTGCCGTCCCAGCCCGGGCGGTCGACGGCGATCGGCAAGGCCCGCCCGTCGAGCGCCGCGACCACGCGGTCCCAGTCCCGGGCGCTTCCGGGCTGGCCGTGCAGGAGCACGACGGGTGACGCGCTTGTGGGCGGATCGCCCGCCTGCGGCTCCTCCCGGTCGGCGATCAAGGCCGGGCGGCTCCGGCCGCCGTGATCGCCTGAGCCCGGCCACAGCGACAGCGCGCAGCCGCCCGTTCATGCCGCCCCTGGAGTGCGTACCCGTCCTCACGTTTGGCCTCGCCCATGGCCGCGTGAATGGTAGCTGTCAGAACTCCGTCTGGATTGGGATCCACGGTCGTGAGCGGGCATACTAGGCACGTGCCATCCGCGCTCCTATCCGAGGCGCTCGCGCCCCTGCGCGCCAACTCGCAGGCCAGCGCGATCCTGCTGGACATCGACGGGACGCTGGCCCCGATCGTCGCCAACGCGTCGGACGCGCACGTGCCCCAGAGCACCCGCCAACTGCTGCACACAGTGGCCAATCGTTATGGGCTGGTGGCCTGCGTCAGCGGGCGCCGGGCGTCGGAGGCCCGGGCTATGGTCGGGGTGGGCACGATCTCCTATCTGGGCTCACACGGCGTCGAGCTGCTCCGGGCCGGCTGGACCGAGGCCGTGCTCGACCCGGGCATCGAGGATTGGGTCCGGCGCATCCATGACTTTGGCCGCGAGGCGGACAGCGCCGATACCCGCAAGCTCCGGGTCCGGCTCGAGGACAAGGGGGCCATCGTTGCCTTCCACTGGCGTGGAGCGCCGGATCAGGACGCGGCCCGCGCGGCCGTCGACGCGATCGCCGCGCGCGCCCAGGGCGCCGGTCTGCGCACGCATTGGGGCCGCAAGGTGCTCGAGGTGCGGCCGCCGGTCACGATGGACAAGGGGGCCGGCATCCGGAATCTGCTCGCGGACGCCGGTGACGGCATCGAGACGGCGCTGTACGTCGGCGATGACCGCACCGATCTCGACGCGTTCCAGACGCTCGGCAAGCTTGTCGAGGAGGGCCGCCTGACCCGAGCCGTGCGCGTCGGGGTCGCCTCGGATGAGGGACCGTCTGAGATCGTGGCCGACGCGGACGTGGTCGTCGACGGCACCGACGGGGTCTCGGAGCTCCTCTCCCTGCTGGCCTACGACTGATCGGCGCCGGTGCGTTTCGCGGAGTTCCTGCGGACGACGGTGCTGCTCAGTGCGGCGGCGGCCAGCCTGCTGGCCGCGATCACGCTCGTCGGAGCGGTCTCGGGTGGTGACTCGCTGCTGGTCCCGGTCGCCGCGGGCTGGTGGGTGCTGAGCGTCATGATCGGCTTCTGGCTCGGCCGGCGCGCGGAGACCAGCTCGCCGATCGCCAACCTGCTGGCCAACGCCCGGACCCGCACCTCGCTGCCCGAGGTGGATCCCACCCGCACGGTGCTGAACCGGCTCTGGCCGCTGTTGGTCTGCACGCTGGGGGCCGGGGTGATCGGCTTCCTGCGTCCTCAGGTCCCGGCCATCGCCACCGGGTTCGCGGTCATCTGGGCGCTCGCCTGGCGCCGCCAGTCCTCAGCGGTGACCGCCATCGAGGAGCGCGACGGGGCTCGCTTCTACGTCGAGCGGACCTCGCCCGTGAAGCCGATCAAACTGGTCCGCACGCCCGGTTTTCGCTCCAACCTGATGGAGCTGAACGGCGCCTCCAGCGCGAGGTCCGCGCGCCCGCGCAGGTGAGGGCGGCCGATGCGGGGCGCGGTCCGGACCCGGGGATGAGCCCGGCCCCTAAGGTGCTGGTGGTGACGCTCGGCACGACCCCCGGCTGGAGCGCCTCGGCCCGTGAGCTGACCGACGCGTTCGCCCGGGCCGGGGCCGAGGCGCGCCTGGTCGGAACCGCCCCCGGCCGCTCGGTCCGGACGTTCATGCTGACCGACTACGGGCAGGCCCGCGCGGTTCGCCGGACGGTCCTGCGCACGCTGGCCGGCTGGCCGGCGGATGCGCTCGTCTACTGCTCGATCACGGCTGCCCTGCTGTGGCCGCGGCCCGGGGCGATCTGGCTCGACTCGCTGGCCGCCGAGAACCGGCCGGGGCGCCACGGCGTCTGGCAGCGCGTGCTCGAGCGCCGCCGCCTGGCCGGCGCCCCGGTGGTGATGACGATGGCCGATGACTCGCTGCAGCCCCTCTCCAGCCGGCGCCGGCCGCCGGCGATCACCGTGCCCGTGCCGGTGGCGCCGTCCGGACCACCGGCCAGCCAGCGCGACATCGATGTCCTGGCCTACGCCGGCGACCCGGTCAAGCGGCGGCTGGAGCTGATCCTGGAGGCATGGAGCCGGGCCCGCCGGTCCGCCGAGACGCTCGTCGTCACCGGGACCGGACCGGTCGGCGCCCCGCCCGGCGTGCGCTTCACCGGTCGCCTGGACCCGGATGCCTACCGAGCCCTGGTCCGGCGCGCGCGTGTGTTCGTGGCCGCGCCGCGGCGCGAGGACTTCGGGATAGCTCCCCTCGAGGCGCTGGCCGACGGCTGTCTGCTCGTCACCACACCCTCCCCGGGCCCGTATCCGGCCCTCCGGCTGGCGCGCGAGCTGGATCCGAGACTGGTCAGTGAGGACCTGGCCCCGGCGCTGCGCATCGCCCTGGACGATCCGCGGCCCGGGTACGGCGATCGTGCCGCCCGGCTGCTGCAGCCGTTCAGCCGCGCCGCCGTCGAGCGAACCGTGGCCGAGCGCGTGCTGCCCCGTTTGCTGGCACGATGAGCGTCAGCATGCTCGCTCCTGGCTTCATCCCCAGCCCGCCCTCGAACGGTTTCAATCTCGGGCCGTTGTTCTTCCACGCCTACGGCATCGCCTACGTGTTCGCAGTGGCCGGGGCGATCCTGATCTCGCGCTGGGGCTGGCGGCGCCAGGGCGGAGACCCCGATCTCGTCTACGAGATCGCCATGTGGGCCTTTCCGGCCGGCCTGATCGGCGGCCGCATCTACTTCGACATCACCACGCCGAGCCAGATCCCCAACCACTGGTGGGGGGTGTTCGCGATCTGGCAGGGCGGCCTCGGTATCTGGGGCGGCATCGCCGGGGGTGCCGCCGTCGGCCTGTGGCTGGCCAACCGGCGCCTGTCCCGGGCGGAGCTGCGCCGGTTCATGGACGTCGTCGCCCCCGGCCTGCTCGTCGCCCAGGCGATCGGCCGGATCGGCAACTACTTCAACCAGGAGCTGTTCGGCAAGCCGACCTCGTTGCCCTGGGGGCTCGAGATCTCGCTCGCGCACCGGCCGCCCGGCTTCCTGCAGTACGCCACCTTCCAGCCCACCTTCCTGTACGAGATCATCTGGAACCTGGCCCTGGCCGGTGTGCTGATCTGGCTCGCCCAGACGCGCCGGGTGCGGCCTCCCGGGGCGTTCGCGCTCTACGTGGCCGGCTACTCGGGCTTTCGCATCTTCGAGGAGACGCTCCGGATCGACTACTCCAACCACGTGCTGGGCCTGCGGCTGAACTTCTTCGTGGCGCTGGTGCTGTGCCTGCTGGGCCTGCTGTGGTTCGTCGCCATCCAGCGGGGCTGGCGGGGGCTCGGCGGCCCTCCGGGAGAATCCTGGCCGGCGTCCGATACGCGGCCGTCCCCCGGGACGCCGAAGGTTCGCTCGCCGCCCCCGCCTCCGCCTCGGCGGGCCAAGCGCGCGCGCAGCGCCAGACGCTGAGTGCAGCGACCGCGTCAGGCGCGGTGGCGCGGGCGGAGCTGCTCGAGCTCCCCCCACGGCCGCGTGTTGGCCACCGCCTCGGGACCCAGCCACGCGCGGCGCGCGGTGGCCACCCCGTAGCGAGCGACGCCGAAGCCGCCGGTGCGGTGGGCATCGCTGTTGATCACCAGCGGGATCCCGGCCGCGGCCGCGGCGCGGGCGTGAACGTCGTTCAGGTCGCGGCGGGCCGGGCTGGCGTTGATCTCCAGGAGCGTCCCCGCCTGCTGGGCCGCTTCGAGCACGGCCTCGAAATCGAACCCGTACGGAGGCCGGGTCTCGATCTTGCGTCCCGACAGATGCCCGATCACGTCGACCAGCGGATTGCCGATCGCGCGTACGATCCGGGCCGTCATCGTCGCCGCATCCATCGCAAAGGATGAGTGCACCGAGGCCACCACCCAGTCGAGCTCGGCCAGGATCTCGTCGTCGTAGTCCAGGCGCCCGTCGGGCAGGATGTTCACCTCCGAGCCGGCCAGGAGCCTGATCCCGCCCACCGCATCGGTCTCCGACAGGGAGCGAATCTGCTCGACGTGCTCGCGCAGCCGCGCCGGGGAGACCTCGTCGCCGAAGCCGAAGCTGGCCGAGTGGTCGGTGATGGCCAGATACTCGTAACCGGCCTCGCGCGCGGCCCGGGCCATCTCCTGGATCGAGGCCGTGCCGTCCGAGGCGGTGGTGTGGGAGTGCAGATCCCCCCGCAGGTCGGCGACGGAGATCAGCTGCGGCAGCGTGCCGCTGCTGGCCGCCTCGAGCTCCCCGCGGTTCTCGCGCAGCTCGGGCTCGATGTAGTCCAGGCCGAGCAGCGCATAGACCTGCTCCTCATGCTCGCAGCGATGCGTCTCCCCGGTGCCGTCGTCGAGCACGCCGTACTCCGATACGTGCAGGCCCCTGCGCACCGCCGCCTCGCGCAGGGCCATGTTGTGTTCCTTGGACCCGGTGAAGTGCTGCATCAGGTTGCCGAACTGGTCGGGGGCCACGATTCGCAGATCGACCTTAAGTCCGGTGTGGGTGCGCAGGCGCACCCCGGACGCGGTCGGGTTCTGAGCCGCTTCGACCAGTTCGAGCTCGCTGGCGGCGGTGGCCAGCGACAGCGGATCATGGGCGGTGGCGATGATGTCGAGATCCTTGACGCTGTCGGTCATGCGGCGCGCCGAGCCCGCCAGCTCCACCCGGTCAGAGGCCGGATGCTCCCGGAGGGCGGCGATCAACTGCTCGCCGATGCCCAGCGCCCGGTCGAGTACGGTCCGTCGGCCATGGCCGTTGTGGGTCTCGTCCGCGGCGGCGGCCTCGGCGGCCAGGGCCGCCGCCAGCAGGCTGTCCTCTGCCTTGGGGCCGAAGCCCTTCAGGGTGCGGATCTGGCGGGCCTGGGCGGCGGCCGTCAGCGCGGGCAGTGAGTCGATCTGCAGCTCCTCATACAGGCGGCGGGCGCGCTTCGGGCCCAGACCGGGCAGGTGGGTGATCTCGAGCAGGCCGGCCGGGAACTTGGCGCGGAGCTTGGCTGCCGCCGGGATAACCCCGTCATCGGCCAGCGCGAGGACCTTCTCCTGGATCGTGGCCCCGATCCCCGGCAGCTCGGTGGCCCGGCGCTGGCGAGCCAGCCCGCTGACCGAGACCGGCGCCTCGCGCACCGCCTTGGCCGCGTTGCGATAGGCGACGATCCGGTGGATGATCGCGCCGTCCAGCTCGTACAGATCCCCGAGCTCATCGAGGGCGTCGGCGATCTCGGTATTCGTGGGGTCCGCCACTGATCTGGAGCTTAGTCTTCACCCCGGGCCGCGGGGAGGCGTTGACCCCGTTCCCCCGGGGCGGAGGATAGGCTCCGGGAGCCCGCTCCCGGGCGCTATACTTTCTGAAGTAAACGGAGAAGGAGAACGAGATGGCAGGCGCGGTAAGCGACGTAACCGACAGCAACTTCCAGGCCGAGGTGCTCGAGTCTGACGTCCCCGTGCTGGTGGACTTCTGGGCGCCGTGGTGCGGGCCCTGCCGCCGCGTGTCTCCGATCGTGGAGGAGATCGCCGGTGAGCGCGGTGAGGCGCTCAAGGTGGTCAAGCTGAACATCGACGAGAACCAGCAGACGGCGATCCAGTTCAACGTCATGTCGATCCCGACCCTGATGGTGTTCAACCACGGCGAGGTCAAGAAGACCGTGATCGGTGCCTACCCGAAGAAGAAGCTCGAGGAAGAGCTCGAGCCGGCCCTGGCCTAGATCCGCTCGACGCCGATCTTCAGCGCCGCGCCTTCGATCAGGACGGGCTCGGCGCCGTCCAGGCTGGCGTACCTGACCTCGGTGGCCAGCACCTCGGCCGCGATGTAGTCCTGATGGATGCGAGCGGCTGCCAGCAGCCGCTCATCCCCGTCCAGCGTCAGCACGATCCGGTCGGAGATGTCCAGGCCGCCGGTCTGGCGCGCATTCTGGACCGCGCGCACGATGTCCCGCGACCAGCCCTCGGCGCGGAGCTCATCATCGATCTCGAGCTCCAGCGCGACGGCGTGGGAGCCCTCGCGCTCGACCTCGTAGCCGGCCAGCGGCCGGATGCTGACCAGCAGGTCCTCGGCGCTCAGCCCGTGATCGTGTCCTTGGACCGAGATCGAGACCGAGCCGCCGTCGCGCAGCGTGGCCGCCGCCCGCGCGCCGTCCAGTCCGGCCACGGCCGCGGCCACGAGCGGCATCTGAGCGCCAAAGCGGGGACCCAGCGAGCGGTAGTTGGGCTTGATCTCGATCTCGCCCAGCTCGTCGGCCTCCGATACGAAGCGGAGCTGGTGCACGTTGAGCTCCTCGCGGACGATCGCCTCCAGGCGCTCGATCGCCGCTCGCTCGCGCCCGGTGGCCACGACCACGACCGCGCGCAGCGGCTGACGGACCTTGACCTTGGCCTGTCCGCGGGCGGCCAGGCCCAGCCGCACCGTCTCGCGGGCGACGGTCATCGCCTCCTCGAGGTCGGGGTCGCGCTCGCCGGGCACCGGGTAGTCGCACAGGTGCACGCTCGGCTCGGCGCCGTCCAGGTTGTCGTAGATCTCATCGGCCATGAAGGGCGTGAACGGGGCGCTCAGCCTGGCCACCGTGACCAGGCACTCCCGCAGCGTGGCGAAGGCCACCGGGTCGCCGTCCCAGAAGCGCCGGCGCGAGCGGCGCACGTACCAGTTGGAGAGGTCATCCACGAACTCCTGGATCGCGCGCCCCGCGGACGTGGCGTCGAAATCGTCCAGGCGCTCGATGACGATCTCCACGGTGGCCTGCAGCCGGGAATGCACCCAGCGATCCAGCTCGGTGCGCTCGCCCGAGGGGGACGGCTCGGGAGCGACCTCGTTGGCGTTGGCGTACAGGACGTAGAAGCCGTAGGTGTTCCACAGCTGCAGCAGGAACTGCCGGACCGCCTCGCCGATCGTCTCCAGCGAGAAGCGGTAGCCGTCCCAGGGCAGCTTGGAGGTGAAGAAGTACCAGCGCAGGGCGTCGGCGCCGTAGCGATCGATGACCTCCCAGGGCTCCACGGTGTTGCCGAGGGACTTGGACATCTTGCGGCCCTGCTCGTCCAGGATCAGGCCGAGACACACGACGTTGCGGTACGGCGCCCGGTCGAACAGCAGGGCTGAGATGGCCAGCAGCGAGTAGAACCAGCCCCGGGTCTGGTCGAGCGCCTCGCAGATGAAGTCGGCCGGAAAGTGCTCCTCGAAACGGGCCAGGTCCTGATGCGGCGCGTGGAACTGGGCGAACGGCATCGAGCCGGAGTCGAACCAGACGTCGATCACCTCCGGCACGCGACGCATCTCCTGCCCGCAGTTCTCACATGGGAAGGTGACCTCGTCCACGAACGGCCGGTGGGGGTCGGTGAGCTCGACACCGGAGCGCTCGCGCAGCTCGGCCAGGCTGCCCACCACCTTCGTGCAGCCGCGCTCGCAGCGCCACACCGGCAGCGGTGTGCCCCAGTAGCGCTCGCGCGAGAGAGCCCAGTCGACGTTGCCCTCCAGCCATTTCCCGAACCGCCCGTGCTTGACGTGCTCCGGATACCAGTTGACGGTCTCGTTGGCGCCCAGCAGGCGGTCCTTGATCTGGCTGGTGGCGATGTACCACGACGGCTTGGCGTAGTAGATCAGCGGTGTATGGCAGCGCCAGCAATGCGGATAGGAATGCTCGTAGGGCTCGGCCCGGAGCACCCGGTCGCGTCCGCGGAGATCCTGGATCAGATCCTCATCCACATCCTTGACCCAGCGGCCGGCGTAGGGCCCGACCCGCTCGTCATAGGTGCCGTCGCTGCGCACCGGGTTGACGACCGTGAGCCCCTGCTGCTCGCCGAGGCGGAAGTCCGTCTCACCGAACGCCACCGCGGTGTGAACCAGGCCGGTCCCGTCCTCGGCGGTGACGAAGTCCGCCGGCAGCACGGTGTGACCCCGGGGCCCGTAGGCCTCGCTGGGGATGTACGGAAACGGCGGTTCGTAGCCGGCGCCGACCAGCTCGGCGCCCGGGAAGCGCTCGAGGATCTCGGCGCCCTCACCCAGCACCTTCTCGACCAGCGCCTCGGCCGTGACCTGGACCGGGCCCCCCGGGGCGCGCGCCCGCACGTAGCTCAGCTCGGCGTCGACCGCGACCGCTGCGTTGGAGACCAGCGTCCACGGCGTGGTCGTCCAGACGAGCAGCTCGTCACCCTGCCGGGCGCGTCCGGCGGGCCGGTCGACGGGCAGGCGGACGTAGACCGAGGGGTCGACGACATCGCGGTACACGTCGGGCTGGCCGAGCTCGTGGCTCGACAGGGTCGTTCCGCAGCGCGTGCAGTAGGGGACCACCTTCAGCTTCTCGTAGAGCAGGTCGCGCTTGTCGATCTCCTTCAGCGCCCACCAGACCGACTCCACGTAGCCGGCATCCAGGGTGCGGTAGGCGTCGTCGAGATCGATCCAGAAGCCGATGCGCTCGGTCAGCCGGTTCCAGTCCTCGACGTGGCTGAGCACCTTCTGCCGGCAGCGGGCGTTGAACTCGGCGATGCCGTAGCGCTCGATGTCGGCCTTGGCCGTCATGCCCAGCTCGGCCTCGACGGCCAGCTCGACCGGGAGCCCGTGACAGTCCCAGCCGCCCTTGCGCTCCACCCGGTAGCCGCGCATCGTCCGGTAGCGCGGGAAGATGTCCTTGAACACCCGGCTCAGCACGTGGTGCGTGCCGGGGGCGCCGTTGGCGGTCGGCGGGCCCTCGTAGAAGCCCCAGGGGGGCGCGTCGGCACGGCGGGTCAGTGACTGCGCGAACACCTCGCGCTCTCGCCATCGCGACAGCACCTGCTGCTCGAGCTGCGGGAACGAGGCGCGCGCGTCGACGGGGCGATGGGGCGCGGACATGGGCGGGGGATTCTATGAACCCGGCGCCGTGCGGCGGTTGGCGTGAGCGGGGGGAAACCGCGCTCAGGCGGTGTGATGCGCGGGGAGGACCGCGCTCAGCGGCACGCCGGGCTCCTCCGACGCGGGCGTCAGGCGGGCCAGGAGCGCATCCCGCGCGGCCAGCGGAGAGTCTCCGAGCCGGTGCACGGTGCTCGCCCCGGTGTCCGGGACGGCGCCGCGGTAGTCGAACACGACCACCTCGCGGGCCACCGAGCGAACCGCGTACACGAGCCGTCCGATCGAGTCCAGCGACACCCGCTGCCCGGTCAGCACGACCGCGCGCGGCTCGAGCGCCCGCAGCGCCCGTCCCAGACGGGTCAGGTCGATGCCCGGGGTCAGCGACAGAGTGCGCAGGCCGGCCCTGCGCAGGACCACCTCGAGCGCCTGGGCATGCAGCGCGTCGAGGTCGCAGGGCGCGGAGGCGTCAAAGATCATCACGCCCTCGGGACGGGTGGCCGGAGGCGCGAGCCGGCGCTGGGCCGACAGCCATCCGGTGGCGTGGCGCCAGCCGAACTCATACTCCACGGTGCTCACGTCGGGTTCGGCCTGAGCCCGAACGGCGTCCAGGAGGACCTCCTCAATCGTTCGTTCGACCGAGCGCAGGCCGAGGCTCTCCTCGAGCAGCCGGTTGGCGGTGTCCTCATCGAAGGCGGCGAAGGCGGCGCTCAGGCGGGAGGACGTGGACGGGCCCTCGCCGCGCTCGCGGGCCAGCGAGATCGCCGAGGAGACGTTGTGGGTCTCGGCGAGCGTCATCCGCAGCGCCTCGATCTCGCCCAGGGAGTACTGGCGATGCCCACCGGCCGACCGATGCGGCTTGGGGAAGTCGTAGCGTCGCTCCCAGCTGCGCAGCGTGTTCGGGCTGATCCCGAGCATCACCGCGGCCGCATTTGTCCGAATGCCGTTCATAGGACGAGTTATGCCTGTATCGGCAGGTTTGCGCAAGAACCGCACCCCCCCTTGCACTTTGGTCGATCGCTCTCGCCGAGAAGGAATCTCGGCCCTGGCGTCGTGCTTAAAGGGTACGCCGGTCTACAAGCTGGCCCGGCGCCGCATCTCGCCCGGTTGGGGCAGGGTGCCGGGGAGCCTCGGCTCGGATTCGATCATCTCGACGATCCGGTGCTGCGCCAGGCCGGCCGCAGCGGGCAGGATCCGCGCGCCCGTCGTCCTCATCCTGATCCGGGGCTCGCCTCGGCGGTAGACGGCGATCGGCATCGCGCCGGTGGCCAGCCGGATCGCGTAGGCCCACCGCGCGACCGTGTCATCGTCGAGGTGGGAGCCCGCCAGCACGACCATGTTGGGGCGGTGAACGGCCACCGCGTCGCCGATGCCGGCCACCCCGCGGGCGGACAGGCTGAGCACGTTGACGCCGGCCCGGGAGCAGAACAGCTCGAAGGCGCGAATGTGGGGCGCGTCGGGATCGAGTTCATCCCGCGAGGCGTCGCCGACCACGATCGACAGGGGGCGGGTCGGTGCCGGCGAGAGACGCATTGCCCGCCGCAGCCAGTCGCCGGCCCAGTGGGCAGCGAACGCCCACGCCGCCGATTCCGAGCCGTAGCGCCGGTTGATCTCCTCAAGCGTCGGCAGCAGGACCTCCTCCACCGAGCGCTCGACCGTCCGCAGGGCCAGCGCGGCCTCGATCGCCTGGTCGGCCCGCTCGCGTTCGTAGGAGACCAGCGCTCCGATCAGCGAGTTGGCGTCGGCCGCCAATCCCTCGCGCGCGCGGGACACTGCAGAGGAGATCGACAGTCCCTCCTGGAGCGCGTCGCGCAGCGCCGCCACCTCGCCGTGCGTGAACAGCCGGTGCCGTCCGGGCGACCGCTGCGGCTTGGGAAAACCGAACCGCCGCTCCCAGGCGCGCAGCGTATTCGGGCTGACGTTCAGGAGCGCCGCCGCCTCGCTGGTCTTCAGATAACGCATTTGTCCAGAAAGTTGGAGTCCGGCGTTGCTAAGCACGGCCAAAGAGCGTAAAATTGCACAACATTTAAGGCAAAAAGCGACTGGAAACTAGTGCAGTCGACGTGTAAAGGTGGGTCCCTGAGGGAACTAAGCAAAGCCCACTTCGGCTTCGCGTCAAGCCTCGCAGGTAATCCCGCGCCGTGACCCACCGAGGGAAGGGAGGTACAGCATGCATTGGCGCAATTGCTGATTTGTCTAGCTAGGTCGTAACGCGTCTGGTTCAGCGCTAACGTTGCGCGCATGGCTCGCCTCGGGCGTGGCGTACGTTGGTGCCGTGATTTGCCGACGGTTGTGCTGGTCGTCGGCCTCCCTCTCTGCATAGTCGTTGCCGCCCTTGAAGCCCGGCCGGGTCCGTCGGCGACCTGGGGGTTGGGTTTCGTGCTGGGCGCTGCTGCCGTTGCCTCCGGCGCGACGGCGGTCTATTTCGGCCGCCATATCTCGATCGCGATCTCGGCGTCGGTCATCGTCGCCGTGCTCGCGGCCGCCTTTCTGGGACCCACCTATGCGGCCCTGATCGCGGTTCTGGCCGAGCTGGCCACAGCACTGCGGATCAAGACTCGGCCCTATGCGCTGATCAGCAACCTGTTCGCACTGATGCTGCCGGTCCTGGTGGCCGGAATGATCGTCCGCACCCTCATCCCGGGGCGGCCGCACGGTGATCTCGCCTTCTATGCGGTCGTCAGCCTGGCCGCGATCGCCGACATCGGGCTCAACTTCGTGATCGCCGCCTGGTACGGCCAGGTCATCAATGGCCGCCGTGTCCTCACCCTCGAGATGCAGAAGTCGGTCGCACCAAGCCAGATCCTGACCCTGATCCTGGCCGTGGCCGGCGCGGGGATCTACCTGCGCCTCGGGCTGGTCGGCATCGTGTTTGCCCTCACCGCAGTGTTCGCGCTGACCTACATGCTGCAGCTGGTCGAGCGCGCCCGCGCGCGGTCCGAGCAGTACGTGTCCCTGTCCTGGGGCGTGCTGGCCGGCCTGATGCGCTCGCTCGACATCCGCGACCAGGCTGCTTCGCGGCATGCCGCGGCCGTGGCGCGATTCGCCCAGGACATCGCGCGGGCGGTGGGGATGAGCGACGCCGACTGCGAGCTGGCCCACACCGCGGGGCTGCTGCACGACATCGGTCGCTTCGCGCTGTCGGACCGGGTGGCGGAACGCGGGCGTACGCTGACCGAGGAGGACTGGACGGCGATCCAGCGCCACCCCGAGCTGGGCGCCGACATGCTGCGCGACCTCGGCATGTACGGGCCGGTGGCCGAGATCATCATCGCCCACCACGAGCGCATCGACGGCCGCGGGTATCCGCGCGGCCTGACCGGGGACGAGATCCCCGAGCTGGCCAAGATCATCTCCGTGGCCGAGGTCTATGACACGCTGACCGCCGCCGACACCTACCGCACCCGGATGAGCTCGTTCGAGGCCCTGCGCGAGCTCCGTCGCGTCTCGGGCTCCCAGCTCGAGGGTCGGTACGTGGAGGTACTGGCCGAGCTGCTGAGCGGCGAGGGGGTGGAGTATCGCCACGCCGATCGTGCCGACTTCGACACCGAGCTCGACATGGAGCGGCGGATCCGGGAAGCCGGCGCGGGAGGCTGAGCGCGAAGAAGGCTGAGCGCGAGCCCGACGCGGCGCGGCTCAGCCGGCCTTGCGCTCGGCGGCCGAGTCAGTGGTCTGCTGCTCGAGGGAGCCGACGAACTTCTCGATCTGCTCACGGCTGAAGCGACGCTGACCACCCGGGGTCCGGTAGGACTGCAGGTAGCCCATGTCCGACCAACGACGGATCGTCCCCAGCGATACGCCGAGGGCCTGTGCCGCTTGCGAGGTGGAGAAGCCCAGCGGGCTGCCGTTGATCTGGTTCATGTCTCGCATTTCAGCGTTATTTGCCAAACCTGCGCAAAGCTCGCGCAGCTATTGCACAACCTTTTGGGGCGAAGATCACGTCTCCGCACCCCGGTTCGCAAAATATCAACGGATGTTCGGTCCTGCGGCGCCTGCGCCCGACCACCAGCCCCGTGGTCAGACAAGCTTCACCAATTTCCTGAGTCTACAGGGCCCGGGCGCATTTGACGAGCGGTCAGGGCAATTCGGGCGAAATCGGCCGCTTGGCGCTCCGCGGATGACTCCCGCACGCCCAGCGGCGATCATCTGAGGCTGTGCGGCTCCGGCTCTACCACCATCACGACAGTGCCCGGGTCGCCTACCGGGAGAGCGGCACCGGTCCCGCTCTGGTCCTGCTCCACTCGCTGGGGCTCTCGCATCGCGAATGGGAGCCGATCGTCGCTCCGCTGTCGGCCCGCTTCCGCGTCGTCCTGCCCGATCTCCCGCTGCACGGCGATTCCGAGGACCGTCCCCGGCACCCGTACAGCCCGGACTGGCTGGCCGATGTCCTGAGCGGCTTCTGCCGTGAGGTCGGCGGTCCGCGGGTGATCGTCGCCGGCCACGACTTCGGTGCCGAACTGGCCCTGCTCGCGATCAGCACCGGCCGTCTCGAACCGGCGCGCCTCGTGCTCATGCCCAACCGGCTCCATCGCCGGGATGAGTTCCCCTTGCAGCGAGCGGCCTGGCGCGCCGCCTGTCGCGTGGGCGGCCTGCCGGGTCTCGACCGGGTGCTCGCGCACGGGGCACGGGTGGTCTTCCGGCCGTCGCTGGGACCGCGCCTGTCCGCCCAGGGCAGCCCGGCGGCCCGGGACCTGCTCCGGCACGCCTTTGCCGACGTCGGCGGGAACGGCAACCGGGCACGCTCGTGGGCCAAGTTCGCCCATCGCTGGCCCGTCGAGGCCCAGACCCAGCTCCTGGACGCCTACCTCGAGATGACGATGCCGGTGCTGCTGCTGTGGGCGGACTCCGACCCGGCCCATCCCGTGGAGGCGGCGACAGAGGCGCTTGACCTGCTGCCCGACGGGCAGCTGCGGACGCTGACCGGCACCGGCTTCCTGATGGCCTACGACGATCCGGTGGCGGTCGCCCGTGAGCTGATCTCGTTCGGCGGTTGAGCGCCGCGAGCGAGTAGCGTTCAGAACAGCAAACGCGACGTGAAAGGACAGTCCATGGGCGTTCAGGAGAGCGAGCAGCTCTGGGGCGGAGAGACCACCAAGGCCGTCGGCAACTTCCCGATCTCGGGTGAGACGGTGCCCGCCCCGGTCATCCACTGGCTCGGCCGGATCAAGGGCGCGGCGGCTCGGGTCAACGGCGAGCTCGACCTGCTCGATGACGGGCTGGCCGAGCGGATCGCGGCCGCCGGGGACCGGGTCGGTGCCGGTGAGTTCGATGACCAGTTCCCGATCGATGTCTTCCAGACCGGCTCGGGCACCTCGACCAACATGAACGCCAACGAGGTGATCGCCAACCTCGCCGGCGAGGGTGCCCATCCCAACGACCACGTCAACATGGGCCAGTCCTCCAACGACGTGTTCCCGTCGGCCGTGCACCTGGCCGCGCTGGACCAGGCGACCAACGATCTGCTCCCCGCGCTCGAGCGGCTGGAGAAGGCCTTCGCCGGCAAGGCCGAGGAGTTCAAGGACATCGTCAAGGCCGGGCGCACGCACCTGATGGACGCCGTGCCGGTCACGCTCGGCTCGGAGTTCTCCGGGTACGCGGCCCAGATTCGCCTCGGCGCGCTCCGGGTGCGCAACGCGCTGCCCCAGGTGGCTCAGATCCCGCTCGGCGGCACCGCGACCGGGACCGGGCTGAACACCCACAAGGAGTTCGCCACCCGGGTCCGGGCGCGCCTCACCGAGGCCAGCGGGCTGGAGATCCGCGGTCCCGAGGATCCGTTCGAGGCCCAGGGCAACCGCGACGCGCTGGTCGAGCTCTCAGGCGCGCTGAAGGTGATCGCGGTCTCACTGACCAAGATCGCCGGCGATTTGGCGATGATGGGCTCCGGCCCACGCGCCGGCATCGGCGAGCTGTTCCTGCCCGAGTTGCAGAAGGGCTCCTCGATCATGCCGGGGAAGGTCAATCCGGTGCTGCCGGAGGTCGTTCTCCAGGTCTCGGCGCAGGTGATCGGCAACGACGCCGCGATCACGATCGGCGGCCTGCAGGGCAACTTCGAGCTCAACGTGCGCGTGCCGCTGCTGGCCCGCAACCTGCTCGAGTCGATCCGCCTGCTCGCCTCCACCGCCCGCGCCTTCGCCGAGAAGTGCGTCGAGGGCATCACCGCCAATGAGGAGGGCTGCCGGCGCTCGGCCGAGTCGACGCTGGCGGCGGCGACCGCGCTCAACCCGTACATCGGCTACGACCGCGGAGCGGAGATCGTCAAGGAGGCCGCGACGTCCGGCCGGATGCTGCGCGAGGTGGCCTACGAGAAGGGTGTTGACGAGGAGACCTACGAGAAGGCCATGGACCTGCGCAAGATGGCCCAGGGCAACCTGTAGCCACCCCCGCCATCACCGCCGGCCCGTGACGATTCGGTCACGGGCGTTGGCGGTTGTGTGAAAAAAGGCAGCTGGGGAGGAGTGGGGGCGGAAAAGGGCGTCAGAGTCCGGTGGGTGCCGCCCCAACCGCCCAATCCTGCGCGCACCTCAGGCGGATCTCCGGGGTGCGCGCAGGATTGGTCGGATTCCGACCACCGTGGCGCGCACGTCGTGAAGGTCCTCGGGGTGCGCGCAGGATTGGTCGTTTCCGGGACGCGGGACGAGAGGATCGCGGCCATCGCCCGGCTTCAGCGCGGACGGGTCGCGCGGCACCAGCTGCGGGCGGCGGGGCTCGAATACAAGGTCATCTCGCGGGCGGTGAAGCGCGGCTCGCTCACCCCGCTTCCTGGCGGTGTGTTTGCCGTTGGTCACACCAGCCCGGTCGAACTGGGCCAGGAGACGGCCGTGCTGCTGGCGCTCCCGGACGGTGCCGCGCTCAGTCATCACGCCGCGGCGTCGATATGGGACATGCGGCCGAGGGATGCCACCCGCCCCATCGATGCTGTCGTCGCCAACGGGGCCCACCGGCGGGTTGACGGGTGTGTCATCCACCGCGCCCGCGACCTGCGGCCTCGGGACATCCGCATCCGCAGGGGGCTTCCGGTGACCTCCCCGGCCCGCACGCTGCTGGATGAAGCCGAGGAGCTCACCCCGCGCCAGCTCGAGCTGGCCCTCGACCGCGGGCTGGTGGCCCGGATCGTGCGCACCGACGACCTGGTGGAGCTGCTGGGCCGGACGCGCGGGCGCGCGGGCGCGGCCCGGCTCGCGACCCTGCTCGAGCGACAGCACGGGACCACGCTCACCCGCTCCCAGGCCGAGGAGCTGTTCCTGGAGTTGGTGCGCCAGGCCCAGCTGGCGCCGCCCCAGGTCAACGTGCGCGTGGCCGGCTACGAGGTGGACTTCTGGTGGCCGGCCCGGAACCTGGTCGTCGAGATCGACGGGTATCGCTTCCACTCCACCCATCGGGCCTTCGAGCACGACCATCGCAAGGACACCCAGCTCCGGGCCGCCGGCCTGACGGTGCTGCGCTTCACCTATGACCAGCTCGTGCGGGAGCCGCTGGTGGTGATCGCCGAGGTCGCGCGCATGCTGGGAGCGGCCCGGTGAGGCGGGGAGCGGCGCTGTGAACGAGACGGGAGCGCGACGCTCAGGTGGCGACGGTCTCGGAGCCCAGCTCGCGCGAGATGGCCACGTCGACCGAGTAGTCGATCGGCACCACGATCAGCGAGGGGACGTCCAGGGCGAGGGCGTCCTGGAAGCGGCGAGCGAACTCGTCCGCGGAGGTGCAGCGCCAGGCGGGCATGCCGAAGGCCTCGGCCAGCTTGACGAAGTCCGGGTTGCCGAAGTCCACGCCGAAGTGGCGCCCGAACTTCTTGTCCTGCTTCCACACGATCGAGCCGAACTGGCTGTTCTCCCAGACGACGTTGACCACCGGCGTCTTCAGGCGAACCGCCGTCTCGAGCTCCTGGCAGTTCATGAGGAAGCCGCCATCGCCGCTGACGGTGACCACGTGACGGTGGGGATCGACCAGCTTGGCGGCGATCGCCGTGGGCAGCGCGAAGCCCATCCCGGCCAGGCCGTTGGCGATCAGCACCGTGCCCGGCTCGCGGGCGGGGAACATGCGCCCGATCCAGAGCTTGTGCAATCCGACGTCGGAGACGAGCAGGTCACTCGGCCCGAGTGCCTCGCGGATGTCGGCCAGGACGCGCGGCGGGCGCATCGGGAAATGATCGTCCTCACGCGCGTCGCGCAGAGCGCCCAGCACCAGATCCCGCAGCCGGTCGCAACCGGCCGGCACCGACGGGGTGCGCTGGCAGCCGGCGGCCAGGCGGGCCACCACGTGGGCGATGTCCCCGATCAGCTCCACCTCGGGGATGAAGAACTCGTCAATCTCCGCGGCGACGGAGTCGATCATCACGATCCGCTTGTCGCTCCGCGGGTTCCAGTGCTCGGGCGCGTGCTCGACCAGGTCGTAGCCGACCGCGATCACCACGTCGGCGTCGTCGAAGCCGGCCATCGCGTAATCCCGGGACTGCAGGCCCACCGTGCCCAGCGCATGGGCGTCCTCGTAGTCGAGCAGGCCCTTGGCCATGAACGTCTCGGCGACCGGGATCCCGGTCGTGTGCACGAAGGCGCGCAGCGCGCGGCTGGCGTGACCGCGGATCGCGCCGTTGCCGGCCAGGATGATCGGGTTCTCGGCCCCGTTGATGATCTCCGCCGCCCGGCTGAGCTCAGTCAGGCCCGGCTCGGGCTGGACCGGCGCGTGGCGGGGCAGCGGGGTGGCGTCGAGCGGCCGGCCCATGACATCCTCGGGAAGCTCGAGATGGGTCGAGCCGGGTTTCTCGGACTCGGCCACCTTGAACGCCTTGCGGACAACCTCGGGGATGATTTCCGGACTCGAAACTCGTGCATTCCACTTAACCACCGGGCGCATGATGCCGATGAGGTCGATGTACTGGTGTGACTCCTTGTGCATCCGTTCGAGGTCAGACTGGCCCGTCAGCGCAACCATCGGAGCCCGGTCCAGGAAGGCGTCGGCCACTGCGGTCAGCAGGTTCGTCGCCCCCGGCCCGAGCGTGCCGAGGCAGACGCCGGCGCGGCCCGTCAGGCGCCCGTAGGCATCGGCCATATACGCCCCGCCCTGTTCATGGCGGACGGGAACGAACTGCACGGTGGAATCAGCCAGCGACTCATTCAGATCAAGCGTCTCCTCCCCGGGGATGCCGAACACGTACTGAACCCCCTCGGCCTCGAGGCACTCGACAAACACATCCGACGCTTTGCGCTTGCTCACTCTGGCACCGTATCTAAACCTGACGGGAATTCGACACCCTCTGGCCCGAGGCGGTCGGCGCCGCCTCCTGGCCGCACTGCTGGCCGGCCTGTTCGTGGCTGTGCTTCCCATATCCGGCGCACGGGCCGCGGGCATCTTCTACATCCGCGGCGGCGGCAACGGCCACGGAATCGGCCTCAGCCAGTACGGAGCCTACGGCTATGCGCTGCACGGGGCCGGCTATCAGTCGATCCTGGCTCACTACTACCAGGGCACCGCCCTCGGCGCGACCAGTCCGGACCAGCCGGTCCGCGTGCTGCTGAGCACCGGGACGGGCACCGTCTCCGGGGCCTCGAGCGCCGGCGCAACCCGGCTTGACCCGACGCAGGTCTACACGGTGAAGGTGCAGAGCGACGGCCGCCTGATCCTGCTCGACGCCGCCAATAGGCGGGTCGGCCCGGCGTTCGTGGCGCCGCTCGTGGTGACCGGGCCGGCCCCGCTCACCGTCCCGGGCGTGGGCAGCTTCCGCGGCGCGCTCGAGTTCCGTCCCGATGGCCAGGGCGGCGTGCAGACCGTCAATGCGGTCGCTCTGGACGACTACGTGCGCGGCGTGGTGGCGGCCGAGATGCCCTCCGGCTGGGCTCCGCAGGCGCTCGAGGCGCAGGCCGTGGCCGCCCGCACCTACGCGATCACGACGACGGTGAGCGGCAACGGCTACAACCTCTACGACGACACGCGCTCGCAGATGTACGGCGGCGTGGGCGCCGAGACGCCGGCCACCGACGCCGCCGTGCTGGCCACCCGCGGGCAGGTGGTCACCTACCAGGGGCACCCGGTCGTCACCTACTTCTTCGCCAGCTCGGGCGGTTACACGGAGAACATCGAGAACGCGTGGCCGGGCAGCAGCCCCGAGCCCTGGTTGCGCGGCGTCGCCGATCCCTACGACGCGGCGGGGGGCGACCCCTACCACCGGTGGAGCATGCAGCTCAGCCTGCGCGCCGCGGCGGCCAAGCTGGGCGGCCTGCTCCGGGGCGGCCTGATCGGCATCACGGTCACCCGGCACGGTGTCTCGCCGCGGATCCTGCAGGCCAGCGTTACCGGTACGCAGGGGACGACCACGGTCACCGGCGGCCAGCTCCAGCAGGCCTTCGGCCTGTTGACCACCGATGCCGCGTTCACCACGATCACCACCAACGCGGTGGTCAACCCGCCCGGCGGGAGCCCGGGGGCCGGCGGGGCCGGCGCGGCCGGCGGCGGCGCGGCCGGGCTCAGCGGCAGCGCGGGTGCGAACGGGCTCATCCGGCATGCGGTCGCCTACCGGCTGAGCGGCAGCGTGTTTCCGGCTCGGGCCGGCACCACCTACCTCATCCAGCAGCTGCGGGCCGCCGGCTGGCAGACGATCGGGCGGGCGCGCCTGAAGAGCGCCGGGAGCTACCTGGCACCGGTACCCGGGGCCGGCACCTACCGCATCCAGATCCTCCAGCTGAACGGGCCGCCGGTCGTGGCGGCCCCCAAGCGGGCTGCGGCGGCCCGGTGGGCGGCCGCTCGGCAGGAGCTGAGCGCGCTGCTGCGGCTGCAACGAGGCCAAGGGCCCGCCCTGCCGGTGGGTAGGCTGGCTCGCTATGCCTGGCCCCTTGCTGGCGATCGACGGCCCCTTCGTCCTGTACCGCTCCTTCTTCGCCCTGCCGGACAGCATCAAAGGCGCCGCTGAGCAGCCGGTCAACGCGCTGCTCGGAGCGGTCAACCTGATCCTGCGGATCGCCGCCGACAAGCAGCCGCGCGCGATCGTGGTCTGCTTCGGCGCCGAGGCCGCCGCGTATCGGGTTGAGCTGTACCCCGGCTACCACGCCCAGCGCCCGCCGGTGCCGGAAGCGCTGCAATGGCAGTTCGACCGGGCGCCCGAGCTGTTCGAGGCCTTCGGCTGGAGCTGCATGTCCGATCCGGGCCTCGAGGCCGACGACCTGCTCGGGGCGCTGGCCGAGGCCGAGGCGCAGGCCGGCGGGCACGGGTTGATCATGACCGGCGACCGCGACATGTATCAGTGCGCCGCCGAGCGGGTCAGCGTGGTGTTCCTCAAGCAGGGGGCCAGCGGCTTTGAGGAGATCGACCCGGCTGAGGTTGAGTCCCGCTACGGGATCCCGCCCGCGCTGGTGCCCGACTTCATCGCGCTGCGCGGCGACCCCTCCGACGGCCTGCCGGGCGCGCCGGGGATCGGCGCCAAGACGGCGGCGTCATTGCTGCAGCGCCACGGCTCGCTGGAGGGCGCGATCGCCGCCGCCGCGCAGGAGCGCCCGCGGATCGCGGCCGCACTGAGCGAGAACGCCGACCAGCTGCGGGCCTTCCGGGACATCGCCACGCTGCGACCGCCGGCGATCGAGCGCCCCGCCGACCGGCCCACCGACCTGGCCGGGGGCGCTGCGGCGGCCCGCAGGCACGGCCTGAACCGCCTCGCCGACCGGCTCGAGGCAGCCGCCTCGCTGAGCGACCTGTGACCTCCGCCGGGCCCGTCCAGGCGCCCTACGGAGTGAACTTGACGGTGATCACATCACCGTCGGCGACCACGTAGTCGCGGCCCTCGAGGCGCAGTGTGCCGCGCTCCCGGGCGCCGGCGTAGCCGCCCGCGTCGACCAGCTGGTCCCAGGCGATCACCTCGGCGCGAACGAAGCCGCGCTGGATGTCCGAATGGATCTGACCTGCGGCGTGCCAGACCGAGAGCCCGCGGCGCAGGTGCCAGGACTGGGCCGGTTTGTCCTCCCCGGCGGTGAAGAAGGCGACCAGCTCGAGCAGCGCGAAGGCCCCGCGGACGACGGTCTGCAGGCTGGACTCGGCCAGCCCGAGGTCCTCCCGCATGGCCGCGGCATCCTCCGCAGCCAGCTCGCCGAGCTCGGACTCGAGGCGGGCGGAGACGGCCACCGCCCGGGCACCCTGGGCGGCGGCGTGCTCAGCGATTGCCGCCGGCACCTCGGCCGACCCCTCGTCGACGTTGGCCACGAACAGCACCGGCTTGGCGGTCAGCGGGGAGAGCAGGGCCATCGCATCGGTGGCGTCGGCCGGCGGGGGGACCGTGCGGGCCGGGCGTCCCGCCTGCAGGGCCTCGATCACGGCGCGCAGCCAGCCCTCCTCGGCGATCGCGTGGCGGTCCCCGCCGCGCGCCGTGCGGACCACGCGCTCCAGGCGGCGCTCGGCCTGCTCGAGATCGGCGTACATCAGCTCGGTCTCGATCGTCTCGATGTCCGCGAGCGGATCCACGCGGCCCTCCGGATGGACCACGCTGTCATCGGCGTGGGCCCGGACGACGTGCACGATCGCGTCCGTCTCACGGATGTTGGCCAGGAACTGGTTGCCGAGCCCCTCGCCCCGATGCGCGCCGGCGACCAGGCCGGCGATGTCATGGAAGGCAATCGTGTCGTGCACCAGCTTCGAGGCGCGGACGGTCCTGGCCACGGCGTCCAGCCGCTCGTCGGCGACGGGCACGATGGCCACGTTGGGCTCGATCGTGGTGAACGGGTAGTTGGCCGCCTCGGCGGCCACGCCGGTCAGCGCGGTGAACAGCGAGGACTTGCCGGCGTTGGGCATGCCGACGATGCCGACCTTCATGGGCACGGGGTCAGCCTCGATCCGATCGCCGTCCCGAGCACGGAGCCGGCCAGCACGTCGGTGGGGTAGTGCACGCCGAGATACGGGCGGCTGAGCCCGAAGGCCACCGCGGCCGCATACAGCAGCGGGGTGGGAGCCAGGCCGCGGTAGGCGCGGGCGGCGGCAAAGGCCGAGGTGGCATGCGCGCTGGGAAACGACATTGAGGAGACCGTCGGCGTCAGCGGCGGGAGTCCGGGCAGCTCCGGGCGTCGCCGGCGGACGGTGAACTTGATCACCTGGTTGGCGGTGTAGGCCCCGGCGACGGTGCGCAGGCCCCGCAGCCAGCGCGGCCGGCGCCCGTCGGCTCCGTCGAACAGCGCCCCGGCGGCCCCCAGGACCAGCCAGCAGGCCGCATGCTCCCCCAGGTGCGAGTACGCGCTGACGGCGCGATCGGCCCACGGCGAGTGGCCGCGGGTGCGGGCCAGCACGAGCAGCCTCCGGTCGAGATCGAGTACGGACACGGCCGGAGACTGTAGAAGCCCCGCGCCGGACGGAGCCGGTCGCGACGGTGATCGCGCGAGCCGCGGAAGACCGGCCCGCGCGATCACCTACCTCACAGCCCGCTCCTCCTCAAGCGCGGGCAGGATCGGCCACCCCCAGCCGGGCGGGGGCGTCATCGTCGCAGCTGGCGAAGAAGCCACCCACCACGTCAAGCAGATGCTCGATCCCGTCGGCGGCGAACAGGATCGGCTGATAGTGGGTGATGTCATAGGCCTGCACGCCCATCGCGCCGACATCGAGGGGACGGATGTCCGCCGCCCGGAACTCGTCGATTTCCCCGAACGAGGAGAGCAGGCCGGCGCCGTAGGCCCGCAGCTCGGTCTGGCTGGGACCGGGTTCCCACAGCACCCCGAACTCGATCGAGAACCAGAACACGCGGGCAAAGAAGTCGCGCCCGGCCTTGGTCTCGAGCCTCCGGGCGGCCTGCCCGGCCAGGCGGTTGAGCTCGGCCAGGCGCGGGCTGGCCAGCAGGCCGCCGTGCCCGATCACCTCGTGGATCAGGTCGGGCTCGGGGGTGTACAGCGGTCGGGCGTGGTGGCGGACGTACTGGGTGCTGTGAAAGATGCCGTCGGCCAGCGATCCGTAGAAGGTGTCGAACGGGACCAGGCCCGCCGCCGGGTGATAGCCGAAGCCGGTCAGCGGCTCGAGCCGCGCCGTGACCTCATCGAGCTGGGGGATCCGGTCGGTGGGCAGCTCGAGGCGGGCCATCGCCTGCCGGTATTCGGCGCAGGCCAGCTGCTCGTGCTTGACGGCCAGCTCCCGGCAGACGGTCCGCCACACATCCTGCTCGGCCGGGCTGTAGTCGACATGCGGGATCGGCTGGCCGGGCTGCCAGTTCAGGGCCCGGGCGGCGATGTGGTTTCGCCGCGCCCGGTATTCGGGATCACCGAAGCCCGGGTGGTCCTCATCCAGGTGGACGGTGACCTCGCCGTCGGCGGCGGTGGTCACCGGCGCATACAGCTGGCCCTCCTCAAACACCGGCGCTCACCTCGCTCTTGGCCGGCGCCCAGGAAAGTGCGTAGCGCCCGTCGTCGATGCCCGCCGCCAGTGGCGTCAGCCGCAGGGGGCGGAACGTGTCGCACATGACGGCCAGCTCGCCGGTCCAGCGCTGGCCGATCGACGCCTCGGCCAGGCCGGGCTGCGGCCCGTGGGGCAGGCCCGAGGGATGCAGGGTGATCGACCCGACATCGACTCCGCGGCGCGACCCGAAGTCGCCGGAGACGTAGTAGATCATCTCCTCGCTCTGGAGGTTGGAGTGGTTGTAGGGGATCGGGATCGCCGGATGGGCGGGATCCGCTTCCCAGTCGAGCATCCGCGGGCAGAACGAGCAGATGACGAAGTTCGGGCCCTGGAAGGTCTGATGCACCGGCGGCGGCATGTGCACGCGCCCGGTCACCGGCTCGAAGTCATCGATGTTGAACGTGTACGGATAGACGTAGCCGTCCCAGCCGACCACGTCCAGCGGGTGGTAGTCCAGGCCGTAGCGCTGGTGGCCGCCCCGCACGCGCACGACCAGCTCGTGCTCGCCGGGGTCGCGGTGGGTGACGAGCTCCGCCGGGGGATGGAAGTCGCGGTGCGAGAACGGGGCGTGCTCGAGCAGCTGCCCGTACCGATTGCGGTAGCGGTTCGGGGTTTCGATCTCGCCGGGGGTGTGGAAGGTGAGCCACAGCTGATCGCCGGCGGGCCGGAACCGATACGTCGTGCCCCGGGGGATGACGATGTAGTCGTGCTCGCGGTAGGGGAGCGTGCCGAACGTGGTCTCGAGCTCGCCCGCCCCCTCGTGCACGAAGATGACCTCGTCACCCTCACCATTTCGATAGAAGTAGTCCTGCTCGGCGCGGGGGCGGCACACGGCGATCTCGACGTCGTCGTTGAACATCAGCAGGCGGCGCCCCGTGATCGGGTCTCCGCCGGCCGGCAGCTGACGCGAGTCGAACAGGCGGTGGGCGTGGGCGTCGGGCACCCACTCCTCCCGCTCGAGCGCCGTGAACGAGCCCAGCTCGGTGATCCGGCACGGCGTCTGCAGGTGATAGAGGATCGACTCGTTGCCCGAGAAGCCCTCGAAGCCCATCACCTCCTCGGTCAGCAGCGTGCCGTTCTCACGGAACGCCACGTGACGCTTGGCGGGCACTCGCCCTCGGCTCTCGTACCGCATCGGGTCGCTCCTGCGCCTAGAGGTTGCCTCGCTTGTCCTGCTCGCGTTCGAGGGCCTCGAACAGGGCCTTGAAGTTGCCCTCACCGAACCCGCGCGCACCGTGGCGCTCGATCACCTCGAAGAACACCGTGGGCCGGTCGCCGACGGCCTTGGTGAAGATCTGCAGCAGGTAGCCCTCCTCGTCGCGGTCGACGAGGATGCCGAGCCGCTGCAGATCGGCCACGTCCTCCTTGATCTCGCCGATCCGCTCCGGGACATCGGCGTAGTAGGACTCGGGGATGGGCAGGAACTCGACGCCACGCGCGCCGAGCTCGGCCACGGTGGCCACGATGTCGGTCGTGGAGAGAGCGATGTGCTGGACGCCGGCGCCCCGGTAGAAGTCGAGGTACTCCTCGATCTGCGACTTGCGCTTGCCCTGAGCGGGCTCGTTGATGGGGAACTTGATCCGCCCCGAGCCGTCGGTGACCACCTTGGACATGAGCGCCGAGTACTCGGTCGAGATGGCCTCGTCGGAGAAGTGGATCAGCTCGGTCATGCCGAACACGCGCTCGTAGTAGTGGACCCACTCCTCCATGTGGCCGAGCTCGACGTTGCCGACCACGTGATCGATCCCCACCAGCAGGCTCTCGCCACTGCGATCGGCGGTTCCGCGGGCCTCGTAGCCGGGCAGGAAGGCCCCGTGGTACTCGGCCCGCTCGACGAACACGTGGCGGGTCTGGCCGTAGGTGGCCACCGAGGCCAGGCGGACGGTGCCGTGCTCATCGGATTCCTCGTACGGGGTGCGGAGGCCGCGGGCGCCGCCCCGTACGGCGTACTCGTAGGCCGCGGCGGCATCGGGCACGCTGAGCGCGATCGAGATGACGCCGTCGCCGTGGCGGCGGTGATGCTCGGCGATCTCGTCCTCACCGGTGAGGGTGCCGGTCAGCACGAGCCGGATGCGTCCCTGTTCGAGCACGCGCGAGACGCGGTCCCGGGAGCCGGTCTCGAGGCCGCGGTAGGCCGTCTCGGTGAATCCGTAGGCGCGCGTGTAGAAGTAGGCCGCCTGGGCGGCGTTCCCGACGTAGAACTCGAGGTGGTCGATGCCGTGGACCGGCATCACGTCGGGGGTGGTGGCGTGGGGGATCTGGGTGGCGGTAGTGGTCACCGGGCAATGATCCGAGCCTGCAAGCCCCATCTCAAGAGCGAAACGTTGCGTACCATTACGCAGTGACCCAGCCATGGACACCACCGATCGAACAATCGTTGCGCTGCTGCGTGAGAACGCGCGGCGCTCGTTCCAGGACATCGGCCAGCATGTGCATCTGAGCGCGCCGGCGGTCAAGCGCCGGGTGGATCGGCTCGAGCGCGAGGGGGTGCTGCTCGGCTACGCGGCGATCGTCGACCCGAAGGCCTACGGCTGGCACGCCGAGGCGTTCGTCGACCTCTACTGCGAGGGCAACATGGCGGCCGGGGCGATCAAGGCGGCGGTCGAGCGCGAGCCGGGCGTCATCTCCGCCCACACGGTCGCCGGTGAGGCCAGCGCGCTCCTGCACGTGATGGCCGAGGACACCAAGGGCCTCGAGCTGGCCCTGGAGCGGATCCGCGCCACGGACGGGGTCACCCGGACCGTGACCGAGGTCGTTCTGTCTACGCTGTTCCAGCGATGAGACGCGCCTACCCGGACGGGCGACCGCCCTCGATCCGTGACTTCATGGCCTTCCGGGAGCACATCGAGAACGCCCGGCGCAACCGCGGCCAGGAGGTTCCGCCGGCCTGGTACGAGATCCCGGTCTTCTACTTCACCAACCCGGGCGCCGTGTACCGCGACGGGGAGGACATCCCCAAGCCCGCGGACACCGCGGCGCTCGACTACGAGCTCGAGCTGGCCTGCGTGATGGGCGCCGACGGGCGGCCGGAGGGCTTCACGATCATGAACGACTTCTCGGCCCGCGACCTGCAGGCACGCGAGATGTCGGTCGGGCTCGGGCCCGCCAAGGGCAAGGACTTCGCCACCGCGCTCGGGCCGGTGCTGGTGTCGCCCGATGAGCTGCCGGGCGATCTCGACATGCGGGCCATCGCCCGGGTCAACGGCGAGGTCAGGACCGATTCGCGCACCGGCGGGATGCACTACAGCTGGGAGCAGCTGATCGAGACCGCCGCCCGCAACACGCCGGGACTGGTGGCCGGCGAGGTGATCGGCTCGGGCACGGTCGGGCGCGGCTGCATCCTCGAGCACGGGGACGGCCGCTGGCTGGCGCCCGGTGACGAGATCGAGCTCGAGATCGAGGGCATCGGCGTGCTCCGCAACCGGATCGTCTAGACCGCCCGGGCGTACCAGGCGTCGAACAGGGCGAAGGCCTGCGGGCGGGCTGGGCCCTCGCAGCGGGCGCCCTCGCGGGCCAGGGCGCGCACGGCGGCCGCCGGCTGGTTGGGGTCGGCACGGCCCCAGCTCGCGCCCATCGCGGCCGTGGCCTCGGGGTGGAACTGCAGGCCGAGGTGGCGCCCGGCGCGGAACGCCGATGCCCCGGCCGGGCTGCGGGCCAGCTCGGTGGCGCCGGGCGGAACCGTGAAGGCCTCATAGTGGTAGTGAAGCCACGGTCCCTCGGGCAGGTCCGGGTCGGTGCTGGGCACGCTCAGCCAGCCGATCTCGGGCGCCGGGGCCGGGGCCACCCGGCCGCCCATGGCCACCGCCAGCGCCTGGCCGCCCCAGCACAGGCCGAGGACCGGCACCTCGGCCCGCAGCGCACTGCGCAGCAACTCGAGCTCGGCGCCGATCCAGGCCGGGCCGGGGTCGTTGACCGACTGGGCGGCCCCGAGCGAGGCCAGGAACGCGAACGCGCGCGCGTCGGCCGGCGCCGGTCCCTCCCAGGCGCGGTGCAGCCGGTACTCGATGCCCCGGGCGTCCAGCCATTCGGCCAGGCGAGCCGCCGGTCCCTGCGGCTCGTGCTGCAGGACCAGCCCGGGGGCGACCGGGCTCAGGTGCCGAACCCGACCCGGTGGCCCTCGGTGTCGATCAGCACGTAGACGACCTTGGCCAGGTCGAGCGCGATCGTCCCGTCCTCCGCGTTCAGTTCGTGCCAGCGGTTCTCGCCCAGAGCCTGGCGCAGCGAGCTCAGCTCGGCGGGGGCCACGCGGGCGCTGAGCACCGGTCCGCCGAGAAATCCGATGTTGATCTTCTGGGGCCTATCGGCCATCTCAGTGTCCTTCCGCTGGCTGGACGATTTCGGTCAGCACCCCGCCCGTGGAGGCGGGATGCAGGAAGGCGACCCGGGAGCCGCGGATGCCGGTCCGGGGCTGCTCGTCAATCAGTCGCAGGCCGGCCTCCCGAGCCGCGGCCAGTGCGTCCTCGATCGAGCTCACCCGGTAGGCCACGTGATGCAGGCCGGCCCCCCGGCGAGCCAGGAACTTGCCCACCGCGGTGTCGGGCCCGAGCGGCTGCAGCAGCTCGATGTGGCCGTCCCCGACGTCGAGCAGGGCCGCATCGACCCCCTGCTCGGTGACCGTCTCCCGATGCACGAGCGGCATACCGAGCGCGTCCCGGTAGAGGGCCAGGGCGTCGTCGATGCTTGTGACGGCAACGCCGACATGGTCGATCGCGGACAGCATCGGGCCGGGGAGGATACCGGCCGTCCACGGCCGGGCGCGGGCCCGCCGCCGCTCAGGCGCCCGGCTGCCCGGTGGGCCGGGCGGGATTGACCGCCGTGGCGGCCGCGAGTCCCATGCGCGTGCTGGCCCCCCGGGCCGGCCGGGCGCTGCGCACGCCCTTCAGCACCCGGTCGATGTCGCTGCGCTCCATGACCTCGTTGCTCAGGAGTGTGGCGGCGAGCGCGTCGAGCTGCGGGCGATGCTCGTCCAGGATTGTGCTGGCCGCCCGCATCGCCTCGTCGGCCAGCTCGAGCACCTCGCGGTCGGTCTGCTGGCGGGTGGCGTCCGAGACGCCGTCCGCGGGCAGCCGGAGCGAGGTGAAGCCGGTGCCCATCGCGTACTCGTGGACCATCGCGTGGGCGACCTCGGTGACCCGGCGCAGGTCGTCGGCGGCGCCGGTGGTGATCGAGCCGAACACGAGCTCCTCAGCCGCGCGGCCGCCGAGCACCATGGTCATGAAGTCGATCAGCTCCTCCCGCGTCTTCAGGTAGCGGTCCTCGGCGGGCAGGTTCAGCGTGTAGCCGAGCGCCTGGCCGCGGGGCACGATCGAGATCCGGTGAACCGGGTCGACAGACGGGAGAAGCTCGCCGATCAGCGCGTGCCCGGCCTCGTGATAGGCGACCACGCGACGCTCGTGATCGGTCAGCGTCCGACGCGACTGCATGCCGGCCAGGACCCGCTCCAGCGCGTGGTCGAAGTCGCCGGTCTCGATCGTGTCCGAGAAGCGCCGGGCGGCGTTGATCGCCGCCTCGTTGCAGATGTTGGCCAGGTCGGCGCCGGTCAGCCCCGAGGTCTGGCGGGCGAGCAGCGTGTAGTCGACCTCGGCCGCCACCGGCTTGTCCCGCGAGTGGACCCGGAGAATCGCCTCGCGACCGGCCACGTCGGGCGGGGACACGAAGATCTGGCGGTCGAAGCGCCCCGGGCGCAGCAGGGCCCGGTCGAGCTTCTCGAGCAGGTTGGAGGCGGCGATCACGACCACGTCGCCGCTGGCGGTGAAACCGTCCATCTCGACCAGCAGCTGGTTCAGGGTCTGGTCATGCTCGGTGCTGTGGCCGCCGCGAGCGCCGCCGACGGCGTCGAGCTCGTCGATGAACACGATCGCCGGGGAATGCTTCCGCGCCGCACGGAACAGGCGGCGGATGCGGGCCGCGCCCACCCCGACGAACATCTCCACGAACGAGGCGGCCGACTGGGAGAAGAACTCGGCCCCGGACTCGTGCGCGACCGCCTTGGCCAGCAGCGTCTTACCGGTGCCGGGAGGTCCGTAGAGCAGGATGCCCTTGGGGACGTGGGCGCCGAGGTGCTTGAAGCGCCGCGGATCGCGGAGGTAGTCGACGACCTCGCGCAGCTCCGCCTTGGCCTCATCGGCGCCGGCGATCTCCGACCAGCCGATCTGCGGGCTCGACTCGGGGCGGATCTGCTCCGGGCGCGTGCGGGGCATGGACCGCACCAGCGCGACCACGGCTCCGACCAGGATGGCCATGAACACGAGCGGCAGCCACTGCTGGAGGAAGGCGACGAGATCGAAGCCGCCCGTGGAGATGATCACCGGATGGTTGGGTGCCGGGACGACGGCGTTGGCGGTGATCAGGGTGGCGCTCAGCATCGGACAGGGCTCAGCGGGGGCTGGCGGGCATCACTGCACCCTGGTGAGACGTGGATTGGGCGCATAACGCCGCCCCACCTTGGCGCACGACTGTCCCTCGAGCAGGACGACGTCGGCCGTGAAGTCGTTCTCGCCGCGCAGCAGGGAGGACCCCACCCCGTAGGCGTCGACGGCCACCGCGGCGTCCTCGAACTCCCGGATGCGGGCCGCGTTGAAGCCGCCCGAGACGACGATCCGCACGTCCGGGAAGCCGGCTCCGTCAAGCGCGCCCCGGACCTTCTCGACCAGGCGGGGGTTGACGCCGGTCGGCTTGAAGCCGCCCATCTCGCCCCACAGGGAGCGGTCGACGAGATGCTCGGAGGTGTCCAGGCGCACGCCCCACAGGCGCGGGCCGAGCGCGGCCGCCACCTCGAGCGCCGTCTTGACCGAGTTGTTCTCGAAGTCGACCAGGACGGTGATGTTCATCTCGTCGTGGTAGCGGTCGGCGAACTTAGCCGCCGCCTTGACGGTGTCGCCGCCGTAGGCCGCGATCAGGCCGTGGGGCACGGTGCCGATGCCGCGACCCCCCCACCAGGAGGCCTGCGCATCGGTGGAGACGCCGATCGCACCGGCCACGTGCGCGGCCCAGCCGTCCCCGGTCTGGACCAGCCAGTGATCATGGCGGGCGGGGAAGAACAGCACCTGCTTGCCGTTGGCGGCCTGGACCACCTCGTTGACGTTGCGCATGATCAGCGAGCGACGGGCGAGGCTGCCCAGGTACACCGTCTCCAGGTGGGCGAACAGGCTGTAGTCGCCCTCGATCGTCATCACCGTCTCGCGCGGGGCGATGCGGTCACCCTCGTGCAGGGCGTGGACCACGAGCTGATCCCAGCCGGAGACGAATTCCCCGTCCACCGTCCGCCCGGCACAGCTCTTCAGGACCGCGATCGCCTCATCGATGCCGCCCAGGATCGAGGCCTCCTTCTGGAACACCTGCATGGTCACGTGCGGGTGCTCATCCTCGGCCTCGAGCAGCTCCTTCGTGTAGACGAAGTACGCGTCGGAGTAGTAGCCGGCCCGGATCCGCTTGACCGGCAGGCGGAAGATGTCGGGGTCGAGCCGCGGTGACACCTCGGTCGGCATGGGGTGAGTCTAATGAGCGCTCGCGCCATGCTCTGCGGATGCGCCTCAACCTGCGCGTCCTGCGCCACCTGGATTTTCGGTTCCTGTTCCTGGGCCAGTCGGCGAGCGCGGTCGGCGACCAGGTGGTGATCGTCGCGCTGGCCCTGTACGTAACGCAGCGCACCGGGTCCGCCACCGATCTCGGCTTCATCCTGGCCGCCCAGTCCCTGCCGATGGTGGCGCTGCTGTTGTTCGGCGGGGTGTGGGCCGACCGCCGCGGCGGACAGGGACGGCGGCGCATCATGCTCGGCTCCGACCTGGCCCGCGCGGGGCTGCACGGCGGCCTGGCCCTGCTGATCCTCAGCGGCGGCGCCTCGGTGCCGGCGATGGTCCTGATCGAGATGGCGTTCGGGGCCGCCCGCGCCTTCTTCCAGCCCGCCTATTCGGGTCTGCTGCCCGAGACCATTCCGGAGGCTGAGATCCAGGAGGCGCGCGCCCTCACCCAGTCGACGGCCAATCTGGCCATCGTTGTCGGCCCCGCCCTCGGCACGGTCCTGATCGTGGGGGTGGGCGCGGGGGCGGCCTTCGCCCTGGATGCGGCCAGCTTCCTGCTCAGCGCGCTGCTCCTGACCCGGGTCTCCCCGCGCCAGCGGGGCGCGGTCAGCGGGACGGAGGCCCCGCTGTCCACCCTGCGATCGCTGCGCGAGGGCTGGGGCGAGGTGCGGTCCCGGCCCTGGGTGTGGGTGACGATCGCCGCCTTCACCGGGATCATGCTGACCGGCTATGCGCAGTGGTACTCGCTGGCCCCGTCGATCGCGCGGTCGGTGTACGGCCGGGCCAGCGTGTTCGGGGTGCTCGAGAGCGTGGCCGGGGTGGGCGCGGTGATCGGCGCGCTGACCGCCCTGCGCTGGCGCCCGCGCCGTCCGCTGGCCGTCGGCCTGATGCTGGGCTTCGGCTGGATCACACAGAGCATCCTGTTCGCGCTGGCGGCCCCGCTCGGCGTGGTGGTGGCCGCTGCGCTCGCGGGCGGCTTCGGCTTCTCGCTGTTCGGGATCTGGTGGGAGACCGCTCTGGCTCACCACATCCCGCCGCGCGTCCTGTCGCGGGTCAGCGCCTATGACTGGATGGGATCGCTGGCCCTGCTGCCGCTGGGCTTCGCCGTCGCCGGCCCGCTCGCCGAGGCGTTCGGCGCGCGTCCGGTGCTGGCCGCGGGGGCCGTGTTCTCGCTGCTGATGCTGAGCCTGGCCCTGCTGCCCCGCTCGACCCGGGAGCTGAGCGGACGGCCCTCAGCCCAGCAGGTCGGTGGCGATGTCGCGGAAGAACGTGGCCGCGAAGCCGAGGTCGCGCACGTCGATCCGCTCGTCGGCGTTGTGCACCAGCGGCGCGGCCTCGAGTAGGCCCTGGTGGCGCTGGGGGAAGAACCCGTAGGCCACGCAGTCGGGAAACGCGTCCCGGAACCAGCGCGAGTCCGAGAACCCGGGCAGGATCACCGGGACGGTGGCGGCCTCGGGGTCATTGCGCCTGACCCAGGCCGTGATCGCCTCCATCAGCTCGCTCTGGGCCGGGGACTGGTTTCCGATCACCCGCTCGGTGAACTCGATGCTGAGCTCGTCGGTCTCGGGTCCCAGGACCTGCTCGATCCGCGCCCGGGCGGCCGCCTCGCCGAGGCCCGGCGGGACGCGGCAATCGACCCGGACCTGAGCCCGCGAGGGGATCACGTTGATCTTGCTCGAAGCGCTCGACATGGTCGGCGTGAGCGTGACCCCGAACATCGGCTCGATCAGCGTCCTCAGCCCCGGATCGGTGGCGGCCAGGCGCTCCAGCGCGGCGCCGGGATCCTCGGGGTCCTCGCCGAGCCCGCGCAGGAGGGCGGCCGGCGCCTCGGTGACGGCATAGCCGTCGGGCGGAGCGGCCAGCGCGGCCAGCACCGGGGCCAGCTTCAGGAGCGCGTTGTCTCCGGTCCGGGGCAACGACGCGTGCCCGGCGGCGCCGTGCGCGACGACGTTGAAGCGGAAGATTCCCTTCTCGGCACAGCAGACGCCGTAGTAGCGGGTGCCGCCGTACCGGAAGGACTCGCCGCCCCCCTCGTTGATGAGCATGTCGCAGCGGACTGTCTCGGGATGCTCCCGGCACAGCCAGTGGGCGCCGATCTCGCCGCCGGTCTCCTCGTCGGCCACGAACACGAGCTTCAGCGTGCCCCGCGCCGGGCGCCAGCCCCGGCGGGCCAGACTCACGGCGGCCACCGCCTCGGCCGCGACCTGGGATTTCATGTCGAGCGCGCCGCGGCCCCAGAGCTGGCCGTCCTCGACGTCTCCGGACCAGGGGTCATGGCGCCATTCCGAGGCGTCGGCCAGCACCGTGTCGACGTGGCCGAGGAAGCACAGGATGGGCCCCGGCGCGGCGCCCGTCAGGTCCGCGACCAGGTTGGGCCGCTCCGGAGAGGCACCCAGGATCTGGGTCTCGAAGCCGGCCTGGCGGGTGTAGGCCTCGAGGTATTCGATCGCCGCCCGCTCGTTGCCGGGCGGATTGACGGTGTTGAAGCGGACCAGGTCCTGCAGGACCCGGATCGCCTCCTCCTGGAGCTGGTGGTCAGTCATGGCGGTCCAGGGTAACGGCGTAGGATGGCCGCCGTGGCCGCTCCCGAGACGGATCTCGCCCTTGCCCACGAGCTGGCCGACGCCGCCGACGCGATCACCATGGACCGCTTCAGGGCCGACGATCTCGCCGTCGAGACCAAGCCCGACCTGACCCCCGTCAGCGAGGCCGACAAGGCGGTCGAGCGCGAGCTGCGCCGCCACCTCGCCGCGGTCCGGCCCGCCGACGCCGTGGTCGGTGAGGAGTACGGAGCCGGTGCGGACGGCCAGGCCGCACGGCGCTGGATCGTCGACCCGATCGACGGAACCAAGAGCTACGTCCGCGGGGTTCCCGTGTGGGCCACCCTGCTGGCCCTCGAAGAGCAGGGGGAGCTGAACCTGGGCCTGGTCTCCGCCCCGGCCCTCGGCCGGCGCTGGTGGGCGGTCCGCGGGCAGGGCGCGTTCGCGCGTGAGAACGGTTCCGAGCGGCGCCTGCACGTATCCCGGGTGCGGGAGCTGCGCGACGCCCAGCTGTGCTTCTCGGACTTCGACGGCTGGCAGGCTGACGGGCGCCTTCAGGCGCTGCTGCGCCTCAGCGCGCGCTGCTGGCGGACCCGCGGCTACGGCGACTTCTGGCAGCACATGCTGGTCGCCGAGGGCGCGGCCGAGATCGCCGTCGATCCCGGCGTGTCGCTGTGGGATCTGGCGGCCATCCTGGTCGTGGTGCGGGAGGCCGGGGGCCGGATGACCGACCTGGACGGGGTGGAGCGGGCCGATGGCGGTGACGGGGTGTCCACCAACGGGCTGCTGCACGACACCGTGCTGAGTGCCCTGCGGGGCTGAGGCAGCCGCCGGCCGCCGCGGATTGAGGTGAGCGCCGCGCGGCGCGGCTGCCGCCCGCCGCACCGGGAGCCACGGTCCATACTCCGGGTGATGGATCAACTGTTCAGCGACGGCGCCGGCGAGGCGCCCGGGCCGGCCCCGGCCGACGGTGCGCCGCTGGCCACGCGCATGCGTCCGCGCAGCCTGGACGAGCTGGTCGGGCAGGAGCAACTGCTGGCCCCGGGCTCGGCGCTGCGGCGGGCGATCGAGGAGGGCCGCCCCCACTCGATGATCCTGCACGGGCCGCCGGGCAGCGGCAAGACCACCCTGGCCCGGCTGGTCGCCCACGCCTCCGGAGCCGTCTTTGAGGAGGAGAGCGCGGTCGCGGCCGGGCGGGCCGAGGTGCGGGCGGTGATCGAGCGGGCGCGCGGGCGCCTGCGCTCCGGCCGCCGGACCGTGTTCTTCTTGGACGAGATCCACCGCTTCAACAAGGCCCAGCAGGATGCCCTGCTGCCCGCCGTGGAGGACGGCCTGATCACGCTGATCGGGGCCACCACCGAGAACCCCTACTTCGAGGTCAACTCCGCCCTGATCTCGCGCAGCCACCTGTACGAGCTGGAGGCGCTGAAGGCGGCCGACGTCCGCCGCCTGCTGGACCGGGCGGTGGCCTCGGGCCACTGCGGAGCGCCCGAGCGCGTCCGGGCCGAGGCCCTCGAGTTCCTGGCCGAGCGCTCGGGCGGCGATGCCCGCTCGGCGCTCAACGCGCTCGAGCTGGCCTGCGAGGCGGCGGGCGCAGAGAACCCCGTTTCCCTGGCCCACGCCGAGGATGCCCTGCAACGCCGGGCGCTGCTCTACGACCGGCAGGCCGACCGCCATTACGACACGATCTCGGCCTGGATCAAGGCCACCCGGGGCTCGGACCCCGACGCCTCGCTCTACTACCTGGCGGTGATGCTCGAGGGCGGCGAGGATCCCCGGTTCATCGTACGGCGGATGGTCGTGCTGGCCTCGGAGGACATCGGCAACGCCGACCCGCAGGCGCTGGTGGTGGCGACCGCCGCGGCGGCGGCCGTCGAGCACGTCGGGCTGCCCGAGTGCCAGTTCGCCCTGGCCCAGGCCGCGATCTACCTGTCGCTGGCCCCCAAGTCGGACGCCGCCAAGCGGGCCGTGTTCGCCGCCCGCTCCCACATCGCCGAGCGCGGTGCGGCCCCGCCGCCCGCCCATCTGCGCTCCTCGACCCGCAGCGATGGTGGCTATGACAATCCGCACCGCCACCCGGGGCACTTCTCGGCCCAGGAGCTGCTGCCCGAGGCCGCCGCGGGGGCGCGCTTCTACGCGCCCGACGACGCCGAGGCCGAGCTGCGCCGGCGCCGGGAGGAGATCGAGCGGGCCCGCGGTCGTGCCCAGACGGCAAGAAACCGCCCATAACCAGGCCTTCACAGGAATCTGGCGCTGAAGCTACTACCGTGTAGGAAATGGCTCCCGCCGCTGATCCAGGGGCTCTCCTGGCCCGGTCCTACACCCTCCCGCGGGGTCCGCGGGTGCGGCTGCGCCTGGCCCGGCGACGGGATCTGGCGCAGATCGAGGCTCTCCTGAGGCGGGAGGACCGGGCGCCGGAGGCCCTCCAGGTAGCTCGCCTGCTGCGCGCCGATCCCCGCCATCAGCTGGCCATCACCGCGGCGGCGCTGGTCGGCACGGCCGAGACCGTGGTCGGCTTCGGGGCGATCGACCTGGATCGGCCCGAGGCGGGACCGCGGATGCTGGTCAGCGACCACGCGCTCACCGACGGTCTCGAGGCGCTGCTGGCCGACGCCCTGGTCGGGCGGGCCGAGGCCCTGCGCCGAGCCCGCGCCGCGTAGCCGGCCGGTAGCCTCTGCCGCCATGGCCGCGACGACGCAAGCCGCGTTGCTCGAATCGTTCAGCCCCAGCACCGGCGCGCGCCTCGGGTCGGTGCCGAGCACCGCCCCGGAGGACGTCCAGGCGGTGGTCGACGCCGTCGCCCAGGTGCAGCCGATCTGGTCGCAGCTGCGCCTGCCGGACCGGGCCCGCTACATGCGGCGCGCCGCTCAGGTGCTGATCGACGAGGCCGATGAGATCCGGGATCTGATCGTGGCCGAGCAGGGCAAGCCGCGCAACGAGGCCTTCTCGATGGAGCTCCTGCCCACGATCGATGCGCTCAACTGGATCGCCCGGGAGGGCCAGGCGATCCTGGCCGACGAGCCGGTCGACATGCCCCAGCTGTTCCTGAAGACCAAGCGGTCGGCGTTCACCTACGAGCCGCTGGGCGTGGTCGGCGTGATCGCGCCCTGGAACTACCCGTGGAGCATCCCCTTCGGCGAGGTGGCGCTGGCGCTGATGGCCGGCAACGGCGTCGTGCTCAAGCCGGCCTCGCTGACCCCGCTGATCGGGGCCCGGATCGGGCGCGTATTCGAGCGCGCCGGATTCCCGGACGGTCTCGTGCGGGTCATCCACGGGCCGGGCACCGGCTCGGCGCTGGTCGAGTCGAGCGCGGCCAAGATCTTCTTCACCGGCTCGGTCGAGACGGGCCGCGCGGTGGGCGAGGCGTGTGCCCGGCGGCTGAAGGGCTCGGTGCTCGAGCTGGGCGGGAAGGACCCGATGATCGTGCTCGGCGACGCCAACCTCGACCACGCCGTGGCCGGAGCGCTGTGGGGCGGGTTTGCCAACGCGGGCCAGACCTGCGCCGGGATCGAGCGCGTGTACGTGATGCGCGAGGTCTCGGAGCGCTTCATCACCGGCGTGGTCCGCGGAGCCCAGGCGCTGAGGGTCGGCGACCCGCGCGACTGGCGGACGGAGATCGGGCCGATGATCACCGCCGAGCAGCACGCCCAGGTCGCCGAGCTGGTCGACGATGCGCTCGCCCACGGCGCCAAGCTCGAGTGCGGGGGCCCGGTGGCCACCCCGCCGCCCGGCCTGCGGGGCGCCTTCTACGCCCCCACCGTGCTGACCGGGGTCAGCCACGACATGCGGATCATGCGGGAGGAGACCTTCGGGCCGGTGCTGCCGATCATGATCGTCGACTCCGAGGATGAGGCCGTCGCCCTGGCCAATGACAGCGTGTTCGGACTCGGCGCGTCGATCTGGACGAGCGACCGGGGGCGGGGCGAGCGCATGGCCGGAGAGCTGCAGTCGGGGATGGTGTGGATCAACGATCACATGTTCAGCCACGGGGCCTGCCAGCTCGCGTGGGGCGGGGTCAAGGAGTCGGGACTCGGGCGCACCCATTCGAAGTTCGGTCTGTACGAATGCGTGAACGTGAAGCTGCGCGTGTGGGAGCCCTCGAAGGTGCGCGACCCCTGGTGGCATCCCTATGACGAGACGCTGGGACGCGCCCTGCGCCAGACGGCGACGATCCTCTACGGGCGCCCCTCGATCCGGGCCGCCGCGCTGCGGGCGGGCACCCGGCCGCTGCTGCGTCTCGGCTCGCGGCTGGCGCGGGACGCGCTGAAGCGCTGACCGGTTGGGCCGGCCTCGGGGGCGAGAGGGTCCGGGTGGGCCTCCACCCGAGATCCCCGGGTCGCCGGGTCGCCGGGCTGTCTCGTGGGGCGCCCGCTCGCCGGGCCGTGGAGGGGAATCTGGCGCGCACCTTTCGGATCTGGACGGGGTGGGCGCCAGATTGGGTGTGGCCCGGGCCGCGATGTGGGCGCAGCCTGCGGACGCCGGGCCGCGGCGGCCCACGGGCTAGGCTTAGGCGCATGCCCGCCCAGGCCTACGCCGGCAAGGAGTGCGTCTGCCAGTTCCGCAAGGGGATCTGCGATCAGAGCTGCGTCAAGGACATGCTCGAGACGCCCTTCTACATCGCCTGCCTGAAGCTCACGGGGCGGCGGTGTCTGGTCATCGGCGGCGGCGAGATCGGCCTGGAGAAGGTCGAGGGACTGCTGGCCTGCGACGCCAGCGTGACCCTGGTCGCGCCCGAGGCCCATCCGGGCCTGGTCGATCTGGCCCTCGAGGGCTCAATCGAGTGGGTCCGACGCGAGTTCCGGGAGACGGACCTCGAGGGCGCGCTGATCGCGATCGCGGCCACCGACGACACCGACGTCAACATCAGCGTGTTCAACGCCGCCGAGCGGCGGGCGATGCTGGTCAACGTGGTCGACGTCCCGCCGCTGTGCAACTTCATCCTGCCGGCGATCGTGCGCACCGGCCCGCTGGCCGTCGCCATCTCGACCGCCGGCGCCTCGCCCGCGCTGGCCAAGCGAATGAAGCGCGAGATCGCCGAGCTGTTCGGGGAGCCCTACGCCCAGCTGGCCGTGATGCTCAACGACGCGCGCGGCTGGGCCAAGTCGACACTGCCCACCTACCAGGACCGCAAGGCCTTCTTCGAGGGGATCGTCAACGGCGACCCCGACCCGATCGAGCTGCTGCGCGAGGGCGAGGTCGACCGGGTGCGCGAGCTGATCGAGTCCGCGCGGCACGCCCACACGCCCGCCGGATGAGTGAGCTGACCCACCTCGACGCCGCCGGCCACGCCCGGATGGTCGACGTGGCCGACAAGCCGAGCAGCCTCCGCACGGCGCGGGCGCGAGCCCTGATCCGCGTGAGCCGCGAGACCGCGGCGCGCGTGCGCGACGGCGATGCGCCCAAGGGCGATGTGCTCGGAGTGGCCCGGATCGCCGGCATCCAGGCCGCCAAGCGGACCGCCGAGCTGATCCCCCTGTGCCATCCCCTGGCGCTGTCGTTCGTCGGCGTGGAGGGCGAGATCGATGTCGAGGCGGGCACGATCGAGCTGATCGCCGAGGCGCGGACAACCGGCCCCACCGGGGTCGAGATGGAGGCTCTGACGGCCGCCTCCGTGGCCGCGCTGACCGTCTACGACATGGTCAAGGGGGTGGAGCGCGGCGCCGAGATCGCCTCGGTCGCCCTGCTCAGCAAGTCGGGCGGGCGCTCGGGCGAGTGGCGGCGCGCCTGACGCCGCGCGTCTGGCCGCTTATCCTCAGCCCCGCCGATGCACACCGCGATCCTCACCGTGTCCACCTCGGTGGCCGCCGGTCAGACCGAGGACCTCTCAGGCCAGGCTCTGGCCGAGCACGCGACGGCGGCCGGGGCGGAGGTGGTGGCCCGCGACGTGCTGCCCGATGACCGGGTGGCGATCGAGGACTGGCTACGCCGGCAGGCCGCGGCGGGCGCGGCGCTGATCTTCACCACCGGCGGCACGGGCCTCACCGACGACGACGTCACGCCGGAGGCGACCCTGGCCGTGATCGACCGCCAGGCGCCCGGCTTTGCCGAGGCGATGCGCGCCGAGGCCCTCCGGCACACGCCGATGGGGCTCCTCACCCGCGGCGTGTCGGGCCTCTGCGGCCGGGCGCTGATCGTCAACTTCCCCGGCAACCCGAAGGCGATCGGCGAGCTCTTTCCGGTCATCGCGCCGACGCTCGAACACGCCGTGGCCACGCTGCAGCGCGAGGGTGGACACCGAACGCCCGGCCATTGAGCTCCGCGGACTGGCCCGCTATTTCGGCGAGCGAGTCGCGCTGAGCCAGGTGTCGGCGCAGGTCGCGGCCGGCGCGACGCTGGCCGTCCTGGGTCGCAACGGGGCCGGGAAGTCGACCCTGCTGCGGATCCTGGCCGCGCTGCTGCGTCCGCACGCCGGTGAGGTCGAGGTGTTCGGCGAGCCCCTGCCCAAGCGGGCCTGGGCGGTGCGGGCCCGGATCGGCCTGCTCGCCCATGAGCCGCTGCTGTACCGGGAGCTGAGCGGGCGCGAGAACCTCGAGTACCACGCCCGCCTGCACGGTGTGGACCGTGGGCGCGTGGAGGAGGTGCTGGCCGCGGTGGCCATGGACCGCCGGGCCGAGGACCCGGTGCGGCTGCTCTCGCGCGGGATGGTGCAGCGGCTGGCCATCGCCCGCGCGGTGCTGCACGACCCGCCGCTGCTGCTGCTGGACGAGCCCCGGGCCAACCTCGATCCGGCGGCCGCCGAGCTGGTCGAGCCGCTGATCGGCCGGGCCTCCGGGCGCACGCGCGTGTTGACCAGCCATGATCCCCAGGCTGCGCTGGCCGAGGCCGACGCCGTGCTGGCGCTCCGGGATGGGCGGGTCGTGTTCGCGGGCGCTCCGCAGGAGTTCGGCCCGGAGCGTGTGCGGGAGCTGTACGCGTGAGGGTCGCGCTCGCCGTCCTGCGCAAGGACCTGCGGCTGGAGCTGCGCACGCTCGAGACGATTCCGGCCATGGTTCTGCTGGCGCTGGTCACGTTCGTGATCTTCCACTTCGGCCTGAACCGGAACACGATCGACGGTCAGCTGGCCGCCGGGGTGCTGACCGCCACGCTGCTGTTCGCGGCCATGCTCGGCATCAACCGGTTGTTCGTGGCCGAGCGCGAGCAGGGCGGGTTCGACGCCTTCCTGCTCGCCCCGGTCGATCGCTCGGCGATGCTGGTGGCCAAGGCCACCGCCCTGTTCCTGTTCCTGGTCATCCTCGAGGTGGTCGCCGTGCCCGCCTTCGCCCTGTTCCTGCTCGGGCCGCCGCTCGGCCCGGCGCTGCCGGGCCTGATCCTGGTCCTGCTGCTCGCCGACGCGGCGCTGGCCGTGATCGGCACGCTCGTCTCCGCGATCGCCGTACACACCCGTGCGCGCGACCTGATCGGGCCGGTGATCGCGCTGCCGCTGCTGATCCCGGCCCTGATCGCCACCGCGCGAGCCGCCGGCCCGCTGCTGGCCGTGCACGGCCCCGGCACGCCGCCGGGGCGGTGGCTGGCCATCCTGTCTCTTTATGATGTGGTGTTCGCGCTGCTGGCCTACGCAGTGTTCGACTTCCTCCTAGAGGACTAGCTCTCAGTGCCCCCCACAACGACTCATGGCCAGGGGCTTCGCGGCCTCGCCATCGCCACCACGCTCACGATCGGCCTCGCGCTGGCGCTGATCTTCTTCTACGCGCCGCTGGACGCCGATCAGGGCTTCGTGCAGAAGATCTTCTACGTGCACGTGCCGCTGGCGATCGTCTCGCTGGGCGGATTCATCCTGGGCGGTGGGCTGGCCATCGGCTACCTGCGGACCGGCGATCGCAAGTGGGACCTGCGCTCCTACGTCGCCATTCACATGGCCCTCATCTTCGGGATCGGCGGCCTGCTCACCGGCTCGATCTGGGCCAAGGCGTCCTGGGGACACTGGTGGGTGTGGAACGAGCCGACGCTGGTCTCCTTCCTGATCGTGCTGCTGCTGTTCGCCACCTACCAGCCGCTGCGCTTCTCGATCGAGGACCCGGAGCGCCAATCGCGCTACGCGAGCGTGTTCTCGGTGCTGGCCGGGGCGTTCGTGCCGCTCAACTTCATCGCCGTGCGACTGGCCCAGCAGTACGTCCATCCGCGCGTGCTGACGCTCGGGGGCGGGAACCTGCCCGGGTCGATGCGGCTCACCTTCCTAGTCTCGTTGCTGGGGATGGCGCTGCTGTTCGCCACCCTGTGGAAGTACGAGATGACGACCAAGAACACCCGCTTCCAGGTCCGCCGGTTGCGCCGGACCCTGCTCGGCGAGGACGCCGTGCGGCCCGCCGGCCGCAGCGCGGCACCGTCATGAGCGCCGTGCTCGCCGCCGCGCCCGCGATCCCGCTCGGTCAGAGCGGCAAGTTCGTGGCCGGCGCGTACATCGTCTTCCTGGTCCTGATCCTGGTCTACGTGGGCATCATGGCCATGCGCGCCCAGCGGATCGAGCGTGAGCTGGCCGAGCTGCAGCGTGAGCTCGAGGCGGCCCGCGCCGCCGGCACGGCGGCGGACGAGCAGCGCGAGCGCGAGCCGGCCCTGTGAGCGAGCTGCTCAACCTCGGCGTCTCGTTCAAGACCGCGCCGGTGGAGATCCGCGAGCGCCTGGCCCTGCCGGACGCCCGGGCGCGGGAGTTCACGCGCGAGCTGCGCGGCGCCACCGACGTCTACGAGGCGGTGGCGGTCTCGACCTGCAACCGGATGGAGCTCTACCTGGTGGTCGGCGATCCGGTCGAGGCCGAGAGCACCGTGCTGGCGATGCTGGCCCATCAGGCGGCGATCCGGCCCACGGGCCTGGCCCAGGCCATCTACAGCCACCGCAACTGTGACGCCGCCCGCCATCTGTACCGGGTCGTGGCCGGCCTGGAGTCGATGATCGTCGGTGAGGCCGAGATCCAGGGGCAGGTCAAGCGCGCCTACGAGAGCGCCCTGGAGCTCGACACCACCGGTCCGCTGACCAACCGCATGTTCCGCGCCGCCCTGGCCACCGGCAAGCGGGTGCGGACGGAGACCGCGATCGGCGAGCGCCAGCTGAGCCTGCCCGGCGTGGCCGTGGCCCTGATCCGCGAGCGCCTGGCCGAGCTCGGCCCATCCCGCAGCGCGCGGGCGGCGGCGCGGGCCGGCGACGGGTCCGGGCGCTCCGGCCTGGACGGTCGCGAGGTGGTGATCGTGGGCACCGGCGAGACCAGCGAGCTGACCGCGCGGGCGCTGGTCGAGAACGGCGGGCACCCGGTGTTCGTGGCCAATCGCCGGCGCGAGCGCGCGCTCGATCTGGCGCGCCGCTACGGCGGCCACAGCCTGCACCTGGATCAGCTGCCCGACGCGCTGCTCGAGCACGACATCGTGGTGGCCGCCACCGCCTCACCGCACCTGCTGCTCGAGGTGCGTGAGGTGGCCGAGGTCATGGAGCGCCGCGCCAACCGGCCGATGCTGCTGATCGATCTCGCCGTGCCCCGCGACATCGACGCCGCCTGCGCCGAGGTCCAGGGCGTCACGCTGGCCGACATCGACGATCTGCAGGCCGTGGCCGACCGCAACCGCAGGGTGCGCCAGACCGAGGCCCGCAAGGCCGAAGGCATCATTGAGGAGGAGATCCAGCAGTTCGCCACCTGGCTCGGCTCACTCGAGGTGCTGCCGACGCTGGCCGCGCTGCGGGCGCACGCGGCCGACATCGCGGAGCTGGTCGTGACGGAGAACGCGGGCAAGTGGGAGTCGGCCTCACCCCGCGACATGGAGCGGGTCGAGGCCGTGGCCCGCAGCGTGGTCAACCGGCTCCTGCACGAGCCGACCGTGCGCATGAAGGAGATGCGCGACGATCGGGTGCACGCCCGGATGGCCCTCGTCCGCGAGCTGTTCGGCCTGAGCACGGAGGAGGGCAGCGCGACGTCCACCGCGCCCACCGGCCCGGTGGCCGAGGTCCGCGAGCTGCCGCCGCGCCCGGCTGCCCAGGGCGGCACGTCAGCGGGCTGATGCGGATCGGAACGCGGGGCAGCAGGCTCGCCCTGATTCAGGCCGAGTGGGTGGCCGCCCGGCTGGCGGCCCCAGTGGAGATCGTCAAGATCACCACCCTCGGTGACCGGGGGGCCGCGATCGAGGACAAGTCACGCTGGGTCTCCGAGCTCGAGCGAGCGCTGCTCGACGGTCGCATCGACCTGGCCGTCCACTCGGCCAAGGACGTTCCGACCGAGCTCGATCCCGCGTTTGCGCTCGTCGCCGTCCCCGAGCGCGCCGATCCCCATGACGCCATCTGCGGGGCGCCGGCGCTCGAGGCTCTCCCGGCCGGCGCGCGGATCGGCACCAGCAGCGTCCGGCGCGCGGCTCAGATCCGGGCCATACGGGATGATCTCGAGATCGTCGAGCTGCGCGGCAACGTCGACACGCGCCTGCGCAAGCTGGCCGAGGGACAGGCGGAGGCCCTGGTGCTGGCCCTGGCCGGGCTGCAGCGGCTGGGGCGCGAGGCCGAGGCGGGCGGGGTGCTGGCCGGACTGGTGCCGGCGGCTGGACAGGGGGCGCTGGCCCTCGAGGCGCGCGCGGGCGAGCTCGCCGACGAGGAGCTCGCCCCGGTGCGCGACCCGCTGGCCACCGCGTGCCTGGAGGCCGAGCGCACGCTGGTGCACGCTCTGGGGGCGTCCTGCCACACGCCCGTCGGAGCCCACGCCCGGCCGGTCGTGGGGACCGACCGGCTCGAGCTGAAGGGCTGGGTGGGCCTGCCCGACGGCTCGCGCTGGCTGAGCGATCAGGTGACCGCCCCCGCCGCGGAGGTCGGGCGTCTCTGCGCCGAGCGGATGCTGGCCGCCGGCGCCGCGGCGCTGCTGGCCGAGGCCGAACGGGAGCTGGTCGGATGACCGTGCACCTGGTCGGCGCCGGCCCGGGTGATCCGGGACTGATGAGCGCCCGCGCGCTCGAGCTGATCGCCCGCGCTGAGGTGATCGTCTACGACCGCCTGATCCCGGCCACGGCCCTGGACGGGGCGCGTGCCGACGCCGAGCTCATCTACGCCGGCAAGGAGGGGGGCGGCCCGTCAGTCGGGCAGGCCGAGATCCAGGCCCTGCTGCTCGAGCACGGGGCGGCCGGCCGCGAGGTGGTGCGCCTGAAGGGCGGCGACCCGTTCGTGTTCGGCCGCGGCGGCGAGGAGGCAGAAGCGCTGCGGGCGGCGGGGATCCCGTACACGGTCGTGCCCGGGATCACCGCCGGGGTGGCCGCCTCGGCCTACGCCGGGATCCCGGTCACGCATCGCGAGACGGCCAGCGCCGTCGCCTTCGTGACCGGCCACGAGGATCCGGGCAAACCCGAGTCCGCGCTCGACTGGGCGGCGCTGGCCGCGTTCCCGGGGACGCTCGTGTTCTACATGGGGGTCAGGCGGCTGGGCGGCATTGCCGAGCGCCTGATGGCCGGCGGGCGCCCGGCCTCCGAGCCCGCGGCGGTCATCGAGCGGGGAACGCTCCCCGGCCAGCGCGCGGTGCTGGGCACGCTGGCCACGATCGCCGCGCGGGCCGGCGAGCAGAAGATCCGCGCTCCGGCGATCACGCTGGTCGGCGCCGTGGCCGCGCTGCGCCCGCAGCTGGCCTGGTTCGAGTCACAGCCCCTCTTCGGCCGCAGCGTGGCCGTGACCCGGGCCCGGGCCCAGGCCAGCGGGCTGGCCGCGCGGCTGCGCGAACTCGGCGCCGAGGTGATCGAAGCCCCGGCCATCCGCATCCAGCGCCTGGACGGACCGGCCCCGGACCCGAGCCGCTACGACCTGATCTGCCTGACCAGCCCCAACGGCGTCGACGCGCTGTTCGCGCGCCTGGACGCGGCGGGCCGCGATGCCCGCGCGTTCGCCGGTGTGCGGGTGGCGGCGATCGGTCCCGGCACGGCCCGCGCGCTGCGCAACCGCGGGCTGATCGCCGACGTGGTTCCCGAGCAGTTCGTGGCCGAGAGCCTCGTCGAGGCGCTGGCCGAGGTCCCGGTCAGCCGCGCCCTGATCGCCCGTGCCGCCGAGGCCCGGGACGTCCTGCCCGACGCCCTCCGGGCCCGCGGCGCCGAGGTCGACGTGGTGGCCCTGTATGAGACGGTGGCCGAGCCGCTGACCGACGTGCAGCGGGCCGCGGTGGCCGGGGCCGACTACGTCACCTTCACCTCCTCCTCAACCGTGCGCTACTTCTTCACCGGCGCAGGCGACGCGCTGGCCCCCGACACTCGTCTGGTCAGCATCGGGCCGGTGACCAGCGAGACCCTGCGCGAGCACGGCCGCGAGCCGGATGTCGAGGCCGCCGAACACGACATCGACGGGCTGGTTGCGGCGCTGGTGGCTGACGCCACCGCGCCTCCAGGCTGAGCTGCCCCAACGCGGGGCGCTCGCGGGCGGAGGCTGTTCAGGAGAGCTTCAGGTCCGGTGCGGCAAGCTCGGCGTCATGCCTTCCACATCTGTTTGCGCAGCCCTGCTCGCCGTGATGGCGGCAACCCCGCTCGCCGCCTGCGGTGCGAGCTCCAGCCCGTCCACGTCCTCCTCGCCGGCAGCCCCCGGCTCGAGCTCACCGGCGCCGGGAGCGAGCTCCACCGCGACAGCGGCGAGCCAGGCCGCCGGGGCGGGCGCCCTCTCGGCCGAGGTCCGGGCCGCGGCCACCGGCGATATTCCCGACACGCAGATCTTCCTTACCTACACCAACAAATCCGGCGGGTACAGCATCACCTACCCGGAGGGCTGGGCCGAGCGGCCGACCGGGACCAATGTCGTGTTCTCAGACAAGAACAACGTGATCCGGGTCCTGGTCAGCCATGGACCCAAGCCCACTCCGGCTTCGGTGGCGGCCACTCTCAAGGCCGAGAAGGTCCGCCAGTCCTCCCTCGCGGTGGGGGCAGCCGTGACTCGGCAGATCGGTGGGGTGCCGGTCATCAAGGTCAGCTACTCGACGATCTCGGCCGCCAACCCGGTGACCGGCAAGCGCATCCAGCTGCTCGTGGATCGCTACGTCTATGACCACAACGGCAGGGTGGCGATCCTGGATCTGGCCACCCCCAAAGGGGTCGACAACGTCGACGCGTACAAGCGGATCGCCCTGAGCTGGAAATGGCGCTGAGGAGCCTCTACGTCGAACCTGAGGCGCCCGCTCACGAGGTCAAGCCACCGGCCCTCCAGTTCCACGACGTGTTCCGGATCTACCGCTCCGGACCGGTGGAGACCGTGGCCCTGCGCGGGCTCGAACTGGCCATCGAGCAGGGGGAGCTGGTGGCCGTCCTCGGCCCGTCGGGATGCGGCAAGAGCACAATGCTCAACCTGGCCTCCGGCTTGGACACGCCCTCGGCCGGCGAGGTGCGGTTCTTCGGACGCTCATTCGCGGTGATGGATGAGGACGCGCTGGCCGCGGTGCGGGCGCGGGAGATCGCCCTCGTCCTGCAGCGCGAGAACCTCTGGCCGGCTTTGTCGGCCCAGGAGAACGTCGTCGCCTCGTTGCGGCTGGCCGGACAGCGCCGTCCGGCGGCGGCGGCCGCCCAGGCCCTGGCCGAGCTCGGGCTCGGCGACCGGGGTCGCCATCACATTGGAAGTCTCTCCGGCGGTGAGCAGCAGCGGGTGGCCATCGCCGCGGCCGCCGCCCGCCGGGCCGCGCTGGTCCTGGCCGACGAGCCGACCGGGGAACTGGATCGCGCCAACGAGGCCGCCGTCCTCGACGCCCTCGAGCGGCTGCGCGCCGAGCACGGCAGCACCGTGGTCGTCGTAACCCACTCCGAGGCGGTCGCCGGCCGCGCCGATCGCGTGATCGAGATGCGGGACGGGCGGGTGATCGCATGAGCGTCATCGAGGTCGCCACCGCCCTGGTCGCCTGTCGCTCGGTCAGCGTGGAGCACGGGCGCGGCCCGGCCGCCGTGCTCGCCCTCGACAACGTCGACTTGGAGATCGCAGCCGGCGAGAGCGTTGCCCTGTGCGGCCGCTCGGGCTCGGGCAAGACGACCCTGCTGCACGTCCTCGGCGGCCTGGTCGCCCCGACCCAGGGAGAGGTCAGCTGGCGGGGGCGGACGCTCTCGACTCTGGACCAGGCGGCGCGCGCCGCGGTCCGTGCCCACGGAATCGCCTACATCTTTCAGGGCGTCAACCTGCTCCCGCATCTGACCGCGTTCGAGAACCTTGGCTTCGCCGTTCAGGCACGGGCCGAGCGTGGCGGCGACCGCGAGTCCCGAGGCTCCACGGCGGCTCGCGCCGAGCGGGCGGCCGAGCTGCTGGCTCTGGTCGGCCTGGACGCCAAGCGCGACGCTCTGCCCGGCGAGCTGTCGGGAGGCGAAGCCCAGCGGGTGGCCATCGCCCGCGCGCTGGCCCCGGAGCCCGAGCTGCTGCTGTGCGACGAGCCGACTGGCCAGCTCGACTCCGATACGGGCCGCCGGGTCCTGGACCTGATCGACGCCGCACAGAAGGAATTTGGCTTCGCCGTGGCGGTGGCCACCCACGACGAGAATGTGGCCGCGCGCTACGGGCGGACCGTCGGACTCTCCGACGGGAGGATCGTGGCCGACATTCCGGTCGCCGAGTGAGCGTCTCGGCCCGCCTCGCCCTGGCCGGGGCGCGCCGCTCACCATGGCAGACATTGATCCGCATCCTGGTCCTGTCGGCGGCCGCCGCGCTGCTGGGGGCCATGCTGCTGTTCGTCGGCAACTCCCTCCAGACGATGGGCGCCAGCGCCGTCCGCAGCGTGCCGCTGGACTGGCAGGGCCCGGTCTCGTCCTATAGAGCAGACCTGCGCGTGGCCGGCGCCGTGGGCCGCCTCCCGGGGATCCAGCAGGCCAGCGCGACGGCGACGGCGCCGCTGGCCGACGCCGCCCACACCGGACCCGCCGGTCTCACCAACACGGGCGCCGGGGCGGTGCTGGCCGTCCCACCCGGCTACGACACCCACCTGCACACCTACCGCGTGCTCCAGGGCGGATTCGCACCCGGCGGGGTCGTCCTCGACCAGCAGATGGCTTCGACCCTGCAGGCCCGCCTCGGTGACTTCGTCACCCTGCGCTCCCGGCCCCACGCCAAGCCCGAGCGCTTTCGGGTCACCGGCGTGGCGCTGGTCACCCACCCCGATGTCCTCTTTCAGCCCTTGAATCCTCAGCTCGGGCCGGCGGCCGCTCAGCCCCCGGCCAACATCGCGCTGATGCCTCTGACCACGTTTGCGGCGCGCTACGCCGCCACGCTGCGGACGCTGACCGCCGCGAACGTCGGCTCAAGTGCCGTGCCCGGCGCTCAGGACGGAGTCCAGTGGGAGGTCCAGGCTCAGCTCGATCCGCGGTCGCTGAGCGGCAGTCCCGCCACCGCGCTCGCCCGGGCCACCCAGGCTCGCAACCGGGTGCAGCGCGTGCTCACCGGTCAGATCCAGTTCGTCGATAACCTCGGCGACAAGCTCAACACGGCGGCCGGCGACGCCCTGTACGCCGAGGCGCTCTACATCATGCTCGCGCTGCCGGGTGCGCTGATCGCACTCGGCCTGGTCTACCTCGCGGGGCTCGGCAGCGCCGAGCGTGACCGGCGTGACGTGGCCCTGCTGCTGGCCCGGGGCGGGCGCCGCCGGGACGTGATCTCGCTGGCCCTGTTCGACAGCTTCCTCGTCGGCGTGGGCGCCGGACTTCTCGGGACCGCGCTGGCGGTGTTGGCGGGCAATGCGCTGGTCACCGGTGGGGTCCAGCTGACCCCCGGCCGGGTTCTGGCCACGGGCGCGGTCTGCCTCGCGCTGGCTGTCCTCGGCGCCGCCGCGGCCCGTGTGACCACGGCGGTGCGGACGCTCAAGACCTCGATCGTGGACGCCCGGCGCGGGGTTCAGCGCGAGCGCTCCCCGCTGTGGCGACGCATCGGCCTGGACTTCATCGCCCTGATCCTCAGCGGCCTGATCTACTGGCTCACGGCCAGCACGGGGTTCTCGGCCGTCGTCAGTCCCGACTCCAACCCGACGCTGTCGTTGGCGGTCTACATGTTCTTTGCCCCTGCCCTGCTGTGGATCGGGATCACGCTGCTGCTCGTGCGGCTGCGCGGACGCATGGTCGGCTGGCTGGCCCGCGTTCTCACCGGGCGGCGGGCCACGAGCTGGCGCGCCCTGCTGCTGGCCAGCGCCGGCCGGCGCGGAGCGGCCATCAACCGCGGCCTGGTGCTGGTCGGCCTCCTGCTCGCCTTCGGGGTCAGCCTGGGCGTCTTCACGGCCACCTACGACCAGCAGGTGACGGTCGATGCGCAGCTCACCCTGGGCGGCGACGTGACCGTGACGGCACCCCCCGGCCGCGTCCAGCAGGCCGGCCTGGCTCAGGCGGTGGCTCGTGTTCCGGGGGTGCAGTCGGCCACCGCCGTCGACCATTCCTACGCCTACGTGGGTCCGGATCTCCAGGACACCTACGGTGTTAGCCCAGTCACCCTGGGCCACGCCACGACCCTGCGCGATTCATATTTCCTGGGCGGGACCGCAGCGCAGATCATGCAGCGTCTGCGCAACCGGCCCGACGGGATCCTCGTCTCCAAGGAGACGATCACGGACTATTCACTCAACCTGGGCGACCTGCTCAAGCTGCGGGTGCTCGACCGGCGGACGGGTGGCTTCAAGACGGTCTCTTTCCACGTCATGGGCGTCGTGCAGGAGTTCCCGTCGGCGCCCAAGGACTCATTCATGGTGGCCAACCTGAACTACCTCGAGGCCCACGACCACGGGCCGGGGCCGAACGTGATCTTCGCCAAGGCGGGCTCCGACCCGGCCGGGATCGCGGCCCGGGTGTCCGCGGCCACTCGCCGCTACGGGACGACCGTGAGCAACATCGCCCAGCAGTCCGTGCAGACCGGCAGCGCGATCACCACCGTCGACCTCAGCGGCGTGCGCGACATCGAGGAGGTGTTCGCCATCGGCCTGGCCGCCGCCGCCATGGCCCTGTTCGTCGCCCTGGCCATGTCCGAACGTCGCCAGGAGTTCGCCACGATGGCGGCCGTGGGCGCGCCCCTGCGCCGCATTGGCGCCTTCTTGTGGTCGGAGGCGGCGCTCGTGCTCGCGCTTTCGATCGTGCTCGCCATCGGCCTCGGGTTCGCGCTTTCCGAAATGCTGATCGCGATGCTCCAGCACGTCTTTGATCCCCCTCCGGATCACCTCGCCATTCCCTGGGGTTACCTCGGGGGCCTGTTCGGCGCCGCGATCGGCGCCTCGGCGATCGCGGTGGCCGTGGCCGCTCGGACGCTGGCCCGGCTGCGGCTCGGCGAGGTCCTGCGCGAACCGTAGCCCGGACGCGCTCGGGAGCGTCGCGTGCCGACCGCGGGGCGCCGCGTAAGCGATCGTCCGGTGCGCCGCTGCACCGCTGACCACGTCGCCGGCCCGCGATACTTGGTGCGTGCAGCCATCCGTCCTGATCGTTGAGGATGAGCCCGGCCTGCGCGATGTGCTGGCCCGCAGCCTGCAGTCCGACGGATTCGCGGTGACGGCCGTCGGGACCGGTCATGAGCTGATGCGCCAAGCGCTTGCGCACGTGCCCGACGCGCTGATCATCGACATCGGCCTTCCCGACGCCGACGGCCGTGATGTCTGCCAGGCGCTGCGGACCCGCGGGATCCATGCCCCGGTGCTGTTTCTCACCGCGCGTGACGCCCTTCCCGATCGGATCAGCGGCTTTCACTCCGGAGGCGATGACTACGTGACCAAGCCATTTGATCTGGCCGAGGTGGCCGTCCGTCTCCAGGCGCTGCTGCGGCGGGCTCACGGCGAGCCCTCGCAGGACCACGACGGCCTCGCCTTTGACCCCTCCGAGCTGACGGTGTCCGGTGGCGGCGTCACGCAGCCGCTGACGCCGACGGAGTTCCGGCTCCTGGCCGCTCTGGCCGGACGTGGGGGACGGGTGCTGACCCGCCGCGAGCTCACGGCTGCCGCATGGCCCCACGGTGCCCTTGTCCACGACAACACGCTGGATGTGTTCATCGCCCGCCTGCGACGGAAGCTGCGAGAGATTCCGCAGGCGCCCGCGATCAACACCGTCCACGGACACGGCTACCGGTTGCGATGAGCCTCCGGCAGGTTCGGCGGATGGGTCTACGGGGTCGGCTTTGGCTGGCTGCCGTGGGGACGATCGCGGTGGTCGTGGCCGTTCTCACCCTGGGCTTCAACCTAGTGCTCAGTGGCCGACTGGACCGGCAGGCCAGCAATCTGGCCCAGGACCGAGCGACGGCGGAGCTGAGCGCCCTGTCGGTCGGCGCCCGCGGCGTGCGGCTGAGCGAGACTCCGGACGGAGCGGCGATCGACACACCGATCTGGGTGTTCAGCGACCACCGTGCACTTGAGCGGCCACTGGCCTCGGCGGCCGTGCAGCGCGCCGCCGAGGCCCTCAGCACCGGTCCTCGCCGGCTGGCGGACACCCCTGACGGTTACACCCGCCTGGATGCGGTCCCCATCCTCTATGGAAGGCGTCGCATGGGGACCGTAGTGGCGGCGGTGTCTCTGCGGTCCGCGCAGCAGACCGAGCGTACGGCCCTGATCGCCTCGCTGGTGCTCGCGGCGCTCGTGCTCGCCTCAGTCGCGGTGGCGACGGCCTGGCTGATCTCCCGCGCCCTGCGTCCCGTTTCGGACATGACTGCGGCCGCCGCGGCCTGGAGCGAACACGACCTCGACCGGCGCTTTGGCCTTGGGCCTCCCCACGACGATCTGACTCGGCTGGCCGCGATGCTGGACGGTCTGCTCGAGCGGCTGGCGGCCAGCCTCCGCCGCGAGCAGCGGCTCACGGCCGAGCTGGCTCACGAGCTGCGGACACCCCTGGCGCACATCGCCGCCGAGGCCCAGTACGGGCTGCGTCATCAACCCCAGGCTGACCCGCAGCGGGCCGGGCTGCAACAGATCCTGACGACGGCCGGTCAGATGAGTACGACGATCGAAACGTTGCTGACGGCGGCCCGAAGCCAGTCGACCGCCCGTGCCTCGTCTGACGCTCGCGCGGGCGTCCAGGCGGCAGTGATCGCATGTCAGTCCGTGGCCGAGTCAGCGGGAGTGAGGATCGAGGCCGCCGACTGCCCTCTTCCCATGCGAGTCACGGTTGAGACGGGGATGGTGGAGCGAATCCTGGCTCCGCTGCTGGAGAACGGGTGCCGATATGCCCGCCACACCCTCACCGTCGGGCTGCAGCGTGACAACGGTAGGGTCCTCTGCGTGCTCACTGACGATGGCCCGGGCATCTCCGCCTCGCCGCTGGAAACCATCTTCGACCCCGGCCACTCCGACGGCGGCGACGATCCGTCCCAGGCGCGAGCCGGGCTGGGGCTGGCGCTGGCGCGCAGGCTGGCCCGAGCCGCCGGTGGTGACATCACGGTGGCCTCAGGCCCATCGGGGGCACGTTTCACCGTGGGTCTCCCCGCTGAGCCTGAGATCACGTGACCCCACGCCCGTTCATCGGCTTCTTGACCGACTACGGCCTGAGTGACCCGTTCGTCGGCATCTGCCACGGCGTGATCGCCTCGATCTGCCCCGAGGCCCGGGTCATCGATCTCACCCATGGTGTGCCCCGACACGACATCCGCGCCGGGGCGCTGGCCCTCCGCGATGCCGTGGCCTACATGCCGGCCGGCGTCGGCCTGGCCGTGGTCGACCCGGACGTCGGCGCCGAGCGGCGCGCGGTGGCCGTGGCCGCCGGTGATGAGTGGACATTCGTCGGTCCCGACAACGGACTGCTGCTGCCGGCGGCCGAGGCCGCGGGGGGCGTCGTGCAGGCGGTCGACATCGCCCGCTCGCCGTTCCGGCTCGAGCCGGTGTCGGCCACCTTCCACGGCCGGGACATCTTTGCCCCCGTGGCGGCGCGGCTGGCCGCCGGCACGCCGCTGGCCGGGGTCGGGGATCCGCTTGACCCAGCGGAGCTGATTGCCCTCGAGCTCCCCCGGCCTGCGCGCGCCGACGGCGAGCTGATCACCCACGTGCTCGGCGTCGACCGGTTCGGCAACGTGCAGCTCGATGCCGGCCATGCGGAGCTCGACGGCAGCGGCCTGCGGCTCGGCCGTCCGGTGGTCCTCCGGGCCGCGTCCGGGTCGGAGCGCGTGCAGTACGTGCGCACCTTCGCCGACGTGGCCGCCGGCGAGCTGCTCCTGTACGAGGACGCCCAGCGCCGACTGGCCGTGGCCGTCAGTCACGGCGATGCCGCTGCCCGTCTGGGCCTGACGGTGGACGACGAGCTGCGGATCCGCCCTGGTGGGTGAGCGGGGCGCAGATGAGGCGCCCCGCCTCGGGCACCCGCGCCTGCATCTGCGCGCCACCGACTCGACCAACACTCGTGCCCGGGAGCTGGCCGGGGCGGGGGCTCCCCACGGAACGCTCGTCACGGCCGCCGAGCAGACCGCCGGCCGCGGACGCCAGGGCCGGACGTGGAGCGCGCCGGCGGGCCGGGCGCTGCTGTGCTCGGTGATCATCCGCGATCCGCCGCGCCTGCTGCCCCTGGCCGCCGGGGTCGCGGTGGCCGACGTGGCCGGTCCCGGCGCCCGGCTGAAATGGCCCAACGATGTCCTGATCGAGCGCCGCAAGGTGGCCGGGATCCTCGTCGAGGGACGACCTCAGGAGGGCTGGGCGGTGGTCGGCGTCGGCCTCAACGTGGCCCTGCGCGAGGCCGACTTTCCTGAGGAGCTGCGCGACCGCGCCGTCTCGCTGGGGCTCGGCCCGGAGGCGATCGAGCCCACCCTGCGGCGGCTGCTCACGGCGCTCGAGGTCTGGCTGGCGGCCCCGCCCGAGGCGGTGCTGGACGCGGTGCGCTCACGCGATGCCCTGCGCGGCCGCGAGATCCACTGGGCCGGCGGCACCGGACAGGCGGCGGGGATCGACGCCGACGGCCGTCTGCTCATCCTCACCGCGGACGGGCTCCGCGCGCTAGACGCGGGCGAGGTCCACCTCGGCTCATGACCGATCAGGCCGCGGCTTCGGTGTCGTGGCCGAGCTCGTCCCGGTCGTCGTCGTCAGGATCGAGTTCGTCCCGGTCCTCATCGCGATCGGGTTCGTCGCCGTCCTCGTCGAGATCGGGCTCATCCCGGTCCTGATCGAGATCGGGCTCATCACCCTCGTCGTCGTGATCGGGTTCGAAGCCGTCCTCGGTCTGGATCGTGTCCGTCGCGTCCTGCTCGGCGGTCTCGGGCGCGCCCGCGCCCGACCCTGACTTGCGGCGCCGGCGCTTGGAGCCGCGCCGGCCCTTGGGGAAGTTGCGGAGCAGCTCGCGGGCCAGGGCGGCGGGCTTGCGGGCCATCCGCGTGCGGGCGCCGCGCAGGGCCTCCTCGGCCTCCGGGGTATGGGCCAGGGCGGCGGCCAGCAGCGCGGCCGACAGGCGGCGATCCTCCTTGCGCGAGGCGTGCACCAGGCGTCGCGCGTTGCGGGCGTGGGCCGAGCCGCTCGAGTTGACCAGCAGGCCGAGAAGGCGCTTGGTCTCGGGCCAGCGCTGCACGGCGTACTCCTCATGCACCTCGCGCGTGTACTCGGCCAGCCGCCAGATCCAGGCGTTGGCCTGATCGCGGCGCCCGATCCGGCGCTCGGCGAGCGCCAGCAGCATGATCTTGACGCCCTCGCGGCGCTCGTCTCGCGGCCAGCCGCCCATGATGTCGATCGCGGTGTCGAAGGCCTCGGCGTCACGGCTGGCGGCGATCTCCTGCAGGGCTCGCAGCCGCAGCTGGGCGTTGCGGTTGCGCTGCACCGTGGTGAGCAGGAAGCGGCGCTTGAGCTCGCCGCCGCGGTCGAAGTGGAGCATCGCCTTGGCCCGCCGCCATCCGTTGGGCGCCACTCGGGCGCCGGCCAGCGCCGCCCACACGTGCTGCTCGCCGTAGTCCAGATGCTCGACCGCGATCCGCCACAGCTCGCGCTCGAACACCTCCGCGCGCCGCTCGGGATCGGGCGTGACGGGGAGGACGCGGCGCTCGACTCGCACCCGGCGGCCGCGGCCGCGCCGCACCGGGCCGACCACGATCGCGCCGCCGCGGTAGACGTCGCGGTCCAGCAGCGAATGCAGCGTCACCACCGGGTCGTCGTGCTTGGTGGCCGGGTGGACGAAGTCGACCACGATGCCGGCCTCCTTGCCCGGGTGGCGGCGGGTCACGCGTCCGACGCGCTGCTGGTAGATCCGCTTGGAGGCGGTCGGGGCCAGGTGCATGCAGATCGTCGCCCGCGGGCTGTTCCAGCCCTCGGCCAGGAGCTGCGCGTTGACCAGCACATCGACCTTGCCCGACTCGTAATCGGCCAGGATCCGGGCCAGTTCGCGCTTGGGCGTCTCGCCCGAGACCCCCATCGCCTTGATGCCGATCTCGCGGAAGGCCTCGGCCACGTTGTAGGCGTGCTTGACGCCCGCGGCGTAGACCACGCCGGGGACGCCGCCCCAGCGCGTCTTGTAGAGATCGGCGATGGCCAGGTTGAATGGCGTCTGGTCCAGCAGTTCGGCCAGCATCTCCTGGTCGAACTCGGTATCGACCTCGCCGCGGCGCAGCGGCACCTTGGCGATCGTGCGCACGCCGGGACCGGGCGGGATCCGGATGCAGCGCAGCGGCGCGATCACGCCCCGCCGGGCGGCCTGAGCGAGATCGAAGCGACTGGTCTGGGTGGGGAACAGATCGGTGACGTGGCGGGCGATCAGCGCGCCGGTGGCCGTCATGCCGACGAACACCGGCCCGGACCAGGCCCGGATCGAGGCCGAGGTCTTCTCGCCCAGCGCCGTGTGGGCCTCATCGCAGATGACGATCGTGTATGCGTCCGAGACACGGCCCGCGTTGCGCACGAACCACTGGTAGGTCTCGACCGTGACCGGTCCGTTGGCGGCGTCCTGGCCGTCGAGCAGCGGCCCGCTGATGCGGTCGCGGTAGCCCCGGTCGCGCAGCTCGCCGTGGAACTGGTCCACGAGGTTGCGGCGGTGGGTGAGGATCAGCACGCCGCCGGTGCGCGAGGCCTCGACGAAGCCGAGGGCGGCGACGGTCTTGCCGGCGCCCGTCGCGTGCTCAAACCAGAAGCGCTTGGCGGCATTGGGGTCCTCGGGCTGCTCGGCGAGCGACTCTTCGTCCTCCTCGTCCACCCAGTCGCGCGGCTCCTCCTCCGATTCCTCCTCGAGCTCGGGCTCCTCCGGCTCCTCCTCGAGCTCCTCGATGAGCTCCTCATCGTCCTCATCGTCCTCATCGTCCTCATCGGGCGCGGCGCGTGCCACGGGCCCTAGATCCTCCTCGTCCT
>DASVYO010000087.1:0-10691 GCA_036392135.1 Solirubrobacteraceae bacterium | reverse complement strand
GCCATCTCGCCCGGCGCGGGGTGGCCGGCCGCCTCGGGGGGCTGACCGGCGGCCGCGACGCGCTGTTCCTGCTGCTGGCCATGGAGAAGGTCGTGGTCGGCGCCTACTTCGTCGCTCTGATCAAGCTGAATGACGAGAAGCTCATCACCCTGGCCGCCCAGATCATGGCCAGCGACGCCCAGCACGAGGCGTTGGTCGGAGATGCCCTGTATCGCGGCGACGTTCAGAAGGCGGTCCCCTCCGGGCTCGTCCAGGGCGTCCAGTGACCCACTGCTAGCCTCGCCCGGGATGCGGATCTCCCGGGCCCTGTACGACGAGATGGTTGCTCACGCTCAGGCCGATGCGCCCAATGAGTGCTGCGGGATGATCGCCACGCGCGATGGCGCGGCGGTCGAGGTCTACCGGGCCGCGAATGCCGCCGCCAGCCCGCTCCGTTACGAGATCGACGGCGCCGAGCAGTACCGGATCCAGATGGCCATCGACGACGCCGGCCTGGACCTGGGAGCGATCTACCACTCGCACACCCGCAGCGAGCCGTATCCGTCTCAGACCGACATCAACCTGGCCTTCTATCCCGAGGCGTTGTACGTGATCGTTGGTCTGGCCGGGGCCGAGCCCGAGGTCCGGGCCTACGAGATTCGCGACGGCCACGTGCACGACGCGGAGCTGACGGTCGGCTGATGGCCGGGCGGCGGGGCCCGCTCGACGAGCTGCACTGCCCCGGCTGCGGTACACACTTCGAGGCCAGCGAGCGGTTCTGCCGCACCTGTGGCCTGCCGCTCGTGCGGGCCGTGGAGCCGCCTGTGGCACCGGAGGTCTCCGCGCGGCGCGCGCGGGCCCGGAAGATCAAGCCGCAACTCGGTGAGGGGCCGCTGGTCCGGGTGGCCGGCGCCCGCAACCAGGCGGAGGCCGAGTTCATCCAGGGGCTGCTGCTCGAGGAGGGAGTGCCCAGCCTCGTCAAGCGCAGCGCCGGCTTTGACGTCCCCGACTTCCTGGCGGCCGGGCCCCGGGACATCCTCGTGCCCCGCAGCGGTGAGACCACGGCCCGCGAGGTGCTGCTGCAGGCCGAGGTGATCAGCCCGGAGCCGACCGGATCGGTGGTCATGCCCGGGCGATTGCTGGCCGGGCTGATCCTGGCGCTGCTGATCGGAGCGCTGCTGGTCTGGCTGATCAGCCTCGTGCGCTCGGGCTGAGCCGCCGGCGTGCGTTGCTCAGGCGGTGCCGGCCAGGCGTCGCAGGTGTGAGCGCCAGGCATCCTCGGTCCGGCTGAGGGGCCGGTCGCCGAACGCGGCGCTGATCGCCGCGCGCGGCCCGTGCGGATCCAGGCGGGTGGCGAACCGGGCCGCGGCGGCCTCGCCCTCCTCCCGGACGAGCAGATCGATCACCGTGCCGCCGAGCAGCGCGGCGTCGCGCAGGCCGGGGGGGAAGCGGACCGAGCCCACGCCGCCGCCCTCGCGCAGCCGCCGGGCGATGGCCGGCCGGGCGTGCTCGGTCTGGCCCGAGAACCAGCGGGCCGCGCCCTCGAGCAGCCAGGCCCAGCGCAACTCGCGGCGCAGCCGGAGCGGTGCGATCACCCCGGAGAGCTCCTTGATGTTCGCCATCACCACGCGTCGCGCGTACAGGGCCGCCGCACTCAGGCCGAGCATCTCCCGTGAGCCCTCGACGCCCGAGGCCCGGCGGCGCAGGACGGCGGGGGAGAGCACGTGCAGCATGTCGGCTCCGGCCCAGCCGGCCACGTAGCGGCGGGCGGCCGGGGCCGTCATCAGCCAGATCAGCGGCAGGGTCGGGTTGGTCATGACGAGTGAGGGCACCCCTCCATGCAGGATCACCGTGATCTCCGGGACCCGGCGCGGAAAGTGCTCGGCCATGCGCAGTTCGGTCAGCTCGAGCGACTGCAGCACCCGGCGCGCATCGCGGGCATCGGCCTCGTTGTGCCGGGCGACGAAGCCGCCCAGCTCGCTCTCCACCCAGGCCATTACGGGTTGAATCTAGTGTCGGGGCTGGGCACTGCGTCACCGAGGTGACGAATCGGGGCCCTCGGGCGCGCCGGCGGCTCGGTGGGGGTAGCTGACCCGCACCGAGCCGCGCAGCGGCTCTGAGTCCGGCTAGACCAGGACCGGCTGACGGTCCGAGGCGATCGAGGCGATCTCCTCAGAGGCCCGCTCGAACTCATCGTCCGACAGCACGGGTGTGCCTTCGAACGGGAGCTCGCGGGTCAGCTCGAGCCAGGAACGACAGCCGCCGTACTCGTCGCGCACCTTGACGGTGACCGGCCGCGGGATCCGATAGGTCCGCAGCAGGATGACGTGCAGCGGATGGCGGCGCTTCCAGGCCAGCCGCTTCTCGGCGTAGTCGGTCGTCCACACGTAGAACGGCGACAGCGCGTCGATCGCGCGGCGGTCGGTGACGGTGAAGTGCGCCGCCACCTCGGCCCAGGCACGGATGCGAACGCGGTCGGGCTGGCTCAGGGGCTCGCCACGATGCAGCGCCTGAGGATGGGGCTCACCGTCGCTCCACACGCCCTCTTCAAGGGCCCGCGACAGCTCCGGGCGATGGGACTCACGCACCAGGTCGGTGCGCTGGTGATCAAACGTCGGGTACAGGAAGAAGCGCTCGTAATCGAGCTTGAAGTGCTTCTCCGGCTCGCGGATACCGCCCTTGCGGAGCGTCAAAAGCTGCTCGCCCTCGGCGAGCGCCCGCACGGTGACGGCCCATTCTTTAAAAGCAATCGGCATTTAGGAGTAAAGGGGGGACGTATTTACAGTTGGGGGGATGCGTCCCGTCAGTGCAGAGGTGCAGACGGCCGTAACGGGACGGAAACGATTGTATGTCAGATGCCCGAATATGCCAAATCTACCTGCTAATCGGGACATTACGGGTCGTCTGGAACCGGCAAAAGCTACGCCAGTGTAGCCGCCGTTGGGGGTCTACAGGCGGGTTCCGGCCAGGCCCTCGAGGACCTCGATCAGGGCGGCGAAGTCGGCGTCGCCGAGCCCCCGCCCGAGCCCCGCGGTGAGCACCTCCCGCACCTCGGCGGCGGCCGGGAAGGGCACCCCCAGGGCCTGCCCCTCCTCCAGGCAGAGGCGGACGTCCTTGAGCATGTGCTCGAGCTTGAACAGCGTCGAATAGTCATGTGCGCGCATTGGAGCGGCTTTGAGGTGGAGCATCGCCGAGCCGCCCGAACCGGAGCCCATAACCCTGACCAGAGCGTCGAGGTCGACGCCGGCCCGGGCTCCGACCAGGAGAGCCTGACCGAGCACGGACGCGTTGGCGGCGGCCACGGCGTTATTGATGACCTTGACCATCTGGCCGTGGCCCTGGGGGCCGGCATGGACGATCACCTCGCCCATCGCCGCCAGCAGCGGCTCGATCCGGGCGAACTGCTCGGGCTCGGCTCCGACCATGAAGGTCAGCGTTCCGTCCTGTGCCTTCGGGGACGATCCCGTCACGGGGGCGTCGATCAGGGCCAGCCGGCGCTCGGCCAGCCGGGTCCCGAGGCGGCGCGTGGGCGTCGGCCCGATGGTCGAGCAGTCGATCAGCAGGGTCCCGGGGGCGGCGCTGGTGGCCACACCGTCCGGGCCGAGGAGCACGGTCTCCACCTGGCCGGCATCGACGACCATCGTGATCACGAATTCGGCCTCGGCGGCGGCCTGCGCGGGGGTCCCGGCGAACCGCGCTCCATGCTCGGCGCTGAACGCCTCGGCTGTGGCGGCGGTCCGGTTCCAGACCGTCACCTCGAAGCCCGCCCGCACCAGGTTGGCGGCCATTCGAGAGCCCATGATTCCCAGCCCGAGAAAGGCGACGCGCGCGCTCATGACTCGGCAGAGCCTAGCCCGCCGCCCCCCGGCGTCTCGATGCACAGGCGCTGGCCGGCCTTCAGCTCGCCGATCGCCTTGGCCGGCAGGGGCACGCCATCGAGCAGATTGCGTCCCGCCTGCCCGGGCTCGCCGCCGTCGGCGCCGGCCGGCCGGTGCCGGCGGCGCTCGGTGATGAGCGAGTAGCGCAGAGGCCTCAGCGCCTCGAGCTCGCGGATCACGCCGTCACCGCCGTGGTGGCGGCCGGCCCCGCCCGACCCGTGGCGTACGGCGTAGCGGACCATGCGCAGCGGGAACTCCAGCTCCAGGGCCTCGATCGGGGTGTTGAGCGTGTTGCTCATCGCGACGTGCACAGCGCTCGGCCCATCGGCGTCCGAGCAGGCGCCCTGGCCGCCGGCGATCGTCTCGTAGTAGACGACTTCCTCGTCACCCAGGGTCAGATTGTTCATCGTGCCCTGGCCGAGCGCCTGGCCGAAGGCGGCCAGCACCACGTCGGCCACCCGTGAGGAGGTCTCGACGTTGCCGCCAACGACGGCCGGCGCGGACCCGGGGTCGGCGCCGCGGTGGCGCGCATTGAGCAGGCTCCCCTCGGGCGCCACGACCCGCAGCGGTCGGTAGGCGCCGGCGTTGGCGGGCAGGTCGGGATCGGTCAGAACGCGCACCGCGAAGTAACACGCCGAGCGGGTGACCGCCTCGGGGCAGTTGAGGTTTCCCCGGTGCCGGCCGGCGCTGCCGGTGAAGTCAAGCTCGAGCTCCTCGCCGCGCACGACGGCTCGCAGCCTGATCGGCAGATCACCCTCAAGCGCCTCGAGCACGTCCTCGGCGTGACGCTCGCCGTCCTCGAGCTCGCGCAGGCAGGCCCGCATCCGGCGCTCGGCGTAATCGAGCACCTCGGCGAACGCGGCCTGGAGCTCGTCGCTGCCCAGACGCGCCGCCAGTTCGCCCACGCGCAGCGCACCGACGCGTCCCGCGGCCAGCTGAGCGCGAAAATCGGCTCGGCGCTGGTCGGGCCGCCGCATCTGGCCGCTGAGCTCGGTGATCCCGGCCTCATCCAACACCTGCGGCTCGATCACCACCCCCTCGTCGGCCAGGCAGGTGCTGTCCGCCGGCATCGACCCCGGCGTGGGGCCGCCGACGTCGGCGTGATGGGCCCGGTTGGCCGCGAACGCGATCAACTGAGGTGAGGCTTGGCCGGCGACGGCCGGGCTGAACACCGGCGTGATCACGGTGATATCGGGCAGGTGGGTGCCGCCGCGGTAGGGGTCGTTCAGTACCCAGCTCCGGCCCGGAGCGTGATCCACGTCCAGCACCGCCGCCACCGCCGCCGGCATGGCTCCCAGGTGGACCGGAATGTGCTCGGCCTGCATGACCATCTCGCCGGTCCGCGTGAACAGCGCCGTGGAGGCGTCGCGCCGCTCCTTGATGTTGGCCGAGTGGGCCGAGCGGATCAGCACGGCGCCCATCTCTTCACAGATCGCGCGCAGCGCGCCGTTCAGCACCTGGAGCTCGACCGGATCCATCATGCGTGCAGCTCGATCGTTCCGTGCTCGTCGACCCGGCCCGCCCACCCGTCGGGAACGAGCAGCGTCGCCTCGGGCAGTTCGACCACCGCTGGGCCGCTGATCTCGGTGCCGGCGGGAGGGTATCCCCGCAGAACCTCGAGCTCGACCCGCTCGCCGCCAAGCCGAGCGGAGCGCCTCCCGCGGCGGAGCTCGGGCGGCCGATCCGGTGTGTCGAGCGCGACCTCGGACCGGCCCGAGGTCGCCGTCACCCGGACCGTGACCAGCTCGAGCGCCTGCTCGGGGGCGTGGTAGCCGTAGCGCTCCTCGTGGAGGGCCTCGAAGGCACCACGCAGCTGCTCGGGATCGGCGTTCAGCGGGGCGACGACGGGCAGCTCGAAGGCCTGGCCGCGGTAGCGGAGCTCGTAGACCGCGCTGAGCTCCGCGGTGGTGTCACCGAGCTCGGCCCGGGCCCGCCGCCCGAGCTCGCCGAGGACCGCCGACAGCGCGTCGGCGCGCAGGTCCTCACCGGACAGGAACACGCTGTGCTGGGCGTCGCGGCGGCGTGGGGAGACGACCAGGCCGAGCGCGGCCAGGACGCCCGAAGCCGCCGGGCAGATGATCCGGGTGATGCCGAGCTCGGCGGCGATCTGCGCCGCGTGCAGCGGGCCCGCCCCGCCGAAGGCCAGCAGCGCGTAGCGGCGGGGATCGATTCCCCGCTCCACCGTCACCACCCGCAGCGCCCGGACCATCTCCGCGCCAGCCACGCGCACGATCCCCGCGGCGCAGTCGGCGGTGTCAATCCCGAGTCGCCGGGCCAGGGCGGCCACCGCGCGCTCCGCGGCGCCGCGGTCCAGCTCGACGCCGCCGGCCAGGGGCGCGTCGCCGGCCAGATAGCCGAGCACCAGATGGGCGTCGGTTACGGTCGGCTGCGTGCCACCACGGCCGTAGCAGGCCGGTCCCGGATCGGCGCCCGCCGAGCGCGGACCGACCCGCAGCGCGCCGCCCGAATCGCGCCAGGCGATCGAGCCGCCGCCGGCGCCGACGGTGTGCACGGCGACCATCGGCAGCGCGATCGGCCGTCCGCCGATATGGCCGGCGCTCCGTTCCTGCACGGCACCGGCGTCGACTACGCACACATCACAGGAGGTGCCGCCCATGTCGAAGCAGAGCGCGTGCTCGGCGCCGGACAGCCGCGCGATGTGGGCCGCCCCGGCCGCTCCGCCCGCCGGGCCCGACAGCACCGTCCAAGCCGCGTGGGCGGCGGCGGAAGGCAGATCGATCAGGCCGCCGTTGGACTGCATGATCGCCGGCTCGGGGAGTCCCGCCGTCCGGCAGCGCTCGGCCAGCCGGCGCAGGTAGCCGGCCAACAGCGGCGAGAGAGCGGCATCGATCTCGGTGCTCGCCGCGCGTTCGAACTCTCTGAAGGTCCCGACCACCTGGTGGGAGAGGGACACGTGCGCGTCGGGCAGCACCGCGGCCAGGGCCTCGCCCAGCCGGCGCTCATGCGCGGCGTGGCGGTAGGAATGCAGCAGCGCGACGGCGACCGCCTCCGGGTGGCTCGCCGCCACGCGCCGGGCGAGGCTCGCCGCCGCGTCCGGCCCGAGCGGACGCAGCGGCCCGTCCGGGGTCATGCGCTCCGGGGCGCCAAAACGCCGCTCGGGCGGGGTCAGCGGCTGCGGCCCCGCGGCGCACAGGCGATAGAGCTCGGGCCGATCCTGACGGCCCAGGGCGATCAGATCCTCGAACCCCTCAGTGGCCACGAACGCCGTGCGCGCCCCGCGGCCTTCGAGCAGCGCGTTCGTGGCCACGGTCATTCCGTGCGAGAACTCGCGCACGTCGGCCGCGGCGGTCCCCGCGCGCTCGAGCGCGGCGCGAATCGCCGCCATCACTCCGTCTGACTGATCCGCCGGGGTGGTGGGCGCCTTGGCCGTGATCAGGCGCCCGTCGACGGCGAGCACGGCATCGGTGAAGGTCCCGCCCACGTCGACGCCGAGCAGCATGGAGTCGGGAAGCTACCGCGCTCGCGCGCGGCCCGGGTCAGGGGACCTCTGCGAAGGGCCGGGCCCGCGCCGGCGGGCACCCAGGCAGAGCGCCGGCCGCGGCGGCGATCAGGCGGCCAGCGCCGGCTCGAGCTCTTCGGTCTCGGCCAGGTGCTGGTGGGAGGGGCAGTAGCCGTTGTGCGGCAGCGGCATGCGCTGGCAGGGGGTGCCCTTGCGCGTGCTGGCTCGACACTGAAGCGGATTCCCGTTCAGGTCAAAGCCGTTCTGGGGCAGGCTGCGCAGGAAGTCGTCGGCGAGGGCCAGGTAGCGCTCGATCACGCGCAGCACGCGGGCCTGGGAGAGCATCGGAAAGTAGGCCCGGATGTCGGTGAACAGCGTCCGGGCCGGGCGCGCGAAGTAATGCCGGTCGTTGGCCAGCCGCTCCACGGCCGCCTCGCACGCGCGGAGGACCCGCTCGTGGTTGGCGTACGGGCAGCCGGCATGGGGATCTTCAAGGACGTCGGCGGCGATCTCGCGATAGATCGCACGGCTGAATTGATACATGCGGTTTCCTCCCTACTCTCGGCGCTCCCTGCCGGGCGCCTTCCCTTAGCTACGGACGAGTATTCCCGCGATCTGTGAAGTTGAGCACAGAATTGATATTAAGTCCGCATTAAGCAGAAACCCGGTGTTTCCGGCGCCTTCCCGAGGGGGCGGATCAGCTCCAGCGCTGCGGCGCCGGCGCCCGATCGGCGGTCAGCGTCACGTGCAGGTCGTCCCACGATGGCTCAGTGCTCGGAAAATCGGTGCGCAGATGGGCGCCGCGGCTCTCCTCCCGGGTGAGGGCGCACCGGGCGATCAGACGCACGAGCGGATGCGGGTCGCCGGCCAAGGTCCGCAGGCCATCGCCGCTGCGCTCGATCCCGGCGTAGCGCCACAGCGCCTCACGCGAGGTCTGGCTCAGATCCGCCGCCGCGCTCAGCGACGGGGGCTCGGGGTCGAGCTCGTCCGCGGCGGCGGGCTCGCCGAGGGCCGCATCGGCGGCGCGGGCGCCGAACACGAAGCACTCGCTCAACGAGTTGGAGGCCAGTCGGTTGGCACCGTGCAGTCCGGTGCACGAGCACTCGCCCACGGCGTAGCACCCCGGCAGTGAGGAGCGGCCATCGAGGTCGGTGCTGATCCCGCCCATCATGTAGTGGGCGGCCGGGGCGACCGGAATCAGCTCGCGCTCGGGGTCGATCCCGGCGCGACGCAGCTCGCCGACGACATTCGGAAACAGGGCCGGGTCCACATCCCGCATGTCGAGGCCGACCGAGCGAGCCCCGGTGGCCTGCATCCGCCTGGCCACCGCGCGGGCCACCTCATCACGGGCCGCGAGCTCATCGACGAACCGCTCGCCGCCGGCGTCAATCAGCCGAGCCCCCTCGCCACGGACCGCCTCGGTGACCAGAAAGCCGTCGGCGCCGTCGTCGGCGACGACGGCGGTGGGGTGAAACTGCATCAGCTCGAGGTCGGCCAGCTCGGCGCCCGCCGCGTAGGCCAGGAGGAGACCCCCGCCGACGGCGCCGGCCGGGTTGGTCGTCCGCGACCACATGGCGGCCGCGCCGCCGGTGGCGAGCACGGTCGCCCGGCTGCGCAGCGGCTGGTCGTGATCGAGCTCGACGCCGATCGCACGGCCGCCGGCGGTGAGCACGCGCGTCACCCGGCGCCGCTCGAGAACCTCGATGCGCTCGTCCTCCGCCACGAGCGCCGACAGCTGGCGGATGATGCGCCGACCGGTGGCCGCCCCACCGGCATGGACCACACGGCGAACCGAGTGGCCGCCCTCCAGGCCGAGCGCGAGGTGACCATGCCGGTCGGCGTCGAACCGGACGCCAAGGGTGGTCAGGTCCTCGACGGCGGCGGGCGCCTCGGAGCACAGGAGCCGGGCCGCGGACTCGCGCACGCTGCCCCGCCCGGCGGCGACGGTGTCGGCGAGGTGGCGCTCCGGACTGTCCTCGGCCGCCATGGCCGCGGCCAGACCGCCCTGGGCCCACCAGCTCGAGGACTCGGCCAGCGGGGTGGCCGAGACCAGCGCCACGCGCGCGCCGTGCCGGGCGGCGCGCAGCGCGGTGTAGAGGCCGGCGGCACCGGCCCCGACCACGGCGACCTGGATCTCCGCATCGTGCACCTGCCGGGTACGGTACCCGGGGATGGCTCCGATCCCCGTGCTCCTCGAGCATCCGTCATCGCTGGCCCACGACACCGGCGCGCATCCCGAACAGCCGGCGCGCATCGTGGCCATCGAACGTGAGCTGGAGGCCCGGAACTGGCTCGGTTACGAACGGGTGCGCTCGCCGGCCGCCTCGCGGTCGGCCCTGACCGCCGTGCACTCCGAGCGCCACGTGGCCGCGATCGAGGCCGCGGCGGTCGCCGGCGGCGCTGAGATCGATGCCGACACCGTCGTCAGCGCCGGCTCGTTCGAGGCCGCCACCCATGCCGCCGGAGGGGCCGTCGCGCTGGTCGACCGGCTGGTCGGGGGCACGGCGCCGACCGGCTTCAGCGTCCACCGTCCGCCGGGGCATCACGCCGAGCGCGCCCGGGCGATGGGCTTCTGCCTGTTCAACAACGTCGCGGTGGCCGCCCGCTGGGCGATCGACGGTCACGGACTCGAGCGGGTGATGATCCTCGACTGGGACGTGCATCACGGCAACGGCACCAACGACATCTTCCACGCCGATCCCCGGGTCCTGTTCGTCTCGATCCACCAGTCGCCGCTGTACCCGGGAACGGGGCCGCCCGGAGACCTCGGCTCGGGAGCCGGCAGCGGCTATACGGTGAACCTGCCCGTGCCGCCAGGGGCCGGCGACGCCACCTACGGGTCGTTGGTCCGGCACGTGGCCGTGCCGCTGGCCCGCGCGTACGAGCCGCAGCTGTTGCTGATCTCAGCCGGCTTCGACGCCCATGTCGAGGATCCGCTGGCCGACGCCACGGTCACCGAGGCCGGCTTCGCGGTGATGAGCGCCGCGATGCGCGACGCGGGCGCCGAGCTCGGCGTCCCGGTGGGCGGGGTCCTCGAGGGCGGCTATGCGCTCCGCGCCCTGGGTCGCTCGGTGGCGGCGACCCTGTCCGAACTGGCTGCTCCGGCCGGTTCGGGCGCCGCTGAGCAGCCCGACGCGGGCCTGGTACCGGAGGCCCTGGCGGCGCGCCGGCGGCTGGCGGCCCGCTGGCCGACCCTGGGCTGAGCCTCAGTCCTCGAGGGCCTGGCGCCAGGCGGTCAGGACCCGCCGCGCCATGGCGTCCGTCGAGTAACGCTCGGCGGCGGCCCGGCCCGTTACGCGTGGGTCGGAGCTGGCCAGGTGCGGGGCCAGCGCGCGCGTCCATCGGGCCGGCTCGTACGGCGCGCAGAGCACGCC
>DASVYO010000086.1:0-4941 GCA_036392135.1 Solirubrobacteraceae bacterium | reverse complement strand
ATGGGCAACCGCCGCTCGGTGCAGAAGGCCCTCGAGCACGTTGGAGCGCAGGCCGAGATAACGCGTGATCCCGAGCGCATGGCCGGTGCCGACGGTCTCGTGCTGCCCGGTGTGGGCGCGTTCCCGCGCGCCATGCAGAACCTGGCTGAGCTGGAGCTCGAGGGACCGCTGCGCGCCGCCGGCGCCGCCGGTCAGCCGCTGCTCGGCATCTGCCTCGGGATGCAGCTCCTGTTCGAGCGCTCGGAGGAGTTCGCGCCGACCCCCGGCCTGGGCCTGCTTCCCGGCGTGGTCACCCCGCTTCAGACCGGCGGCCTGCGGATCCCCCACATCGGCTGGAACGAGGTCCGCTTCGAGCGTCCCTCACCGTTGACCGAGAACCTGCCCGCGGCGGGCGGTGCCTTCTACCATGTGCACTCGCTGGCCGCGCGGCCCGCCCGCACGCAGGACGTGATCGGGACCACCGAGTACGGCGAGCGGTTCGCCACCATCGTCGGCCACGAGTCGATCCTGGGGGTCCAGTTCCACCCCGAGAAGTCATCCGCGCTCGGGCTGCGGATGCTGGCCAACTTCGCCCACCTGTGCGGGGGGCGGCCGGTTCCGCCGCCCGTCGCGGCCGCGAGCGCCGGGGCTCGTCCGCCGTCATGATCCTCCTGCCGGCGATCGACATCCTCGACGGGCAGGCCGTGCGCCTGCTCCAGGGCGACTTCGAGCAGCGCACCGACTACGACGCCGACCCTGTCGACGCGGCGCGGCGGTGGGTACGGGCGGGCGCCCGCGCCCTGCACGTGGTCGATCTCGACGGGGCCCGCAACGGGGCGCCGGCCAACCTCGAGCACATCCGCCGGATCACGGCCGCGGTCAACGTTCCCGTCCAGGTCGGCGGTGGGCTGAGGAGCCTCGAGGCGGTCCGGGCCGCGCTGGCCGCCGGCGCGGCCCGCGTGGTGCTGGGCACGGCGGCCTACAAGGACCTCGATTTCCTCGACGCGGCCCTGGCGGCCCACCGCGAGCGGGTAGTCGTGTCGGTCGACGCACGCGGGGGAAAGCTCGCGGCCTCCGGCTGGACCGAGCAGACCGACATGCCCGTCGCCGCCGTGCTCGACGCGATGGGTCGCCGTGGCGTGCGCCGCTTCATCTACTCGAGCATCGAGCGCGACGGGATGCTGAGCGGTCCCGACCTGGACGAGGTCCGGATGGTCGGGGCGGCGATCCGCGGTAGCTTCATCTACTCGGGCGGGATCTCGACGGTGGAGGATCTGCGCGGGCTGGCCGCCCTGCGCCAGGTCAACCTGAGCGGCGTGATCGTCGGCAAGGCCCTGTACGAGGGCCACCTCGAGGTGGGCGCCGGTCAGGCCGCACTCGAGGGCTGATGCACTACAAGCGCGTCATCCCGTGCCTGGACGTCGACGCCGGCCGGGTCGTCAAGGGCGTCGGCTTCATCGATCTGCGGGACGCCGGCGATCCCGTCGAGCTGGCCGCCCGCTATGACGCGTCCGGCGCCGACGAGCTCGTGCTGCTCGATATCACGGCTACGGCGGAGAAGCGGGACACCGTGGTCGCCCTGGCCCGCCGCGCCGCCGACGAGGTGTTCATTCCCTTCACGATCGGCGGCGGCATCCGTTCGGTCAGCGACGCTCAGGCCGTGCTCGACGCCGGCGCCGACAAGGTTTCGGTCAATTCCGCGGCGCTGTCGCGGCCGGCGCTGATCGACGAGCTGGCGGCCAACTTCGGCAGCCAGTGCGTGGTTCTGGCCATCGACGCCAAGCAGGATGGGGCCGGCCACTGGAAGGCGTTCTTGGCCGGTGGGCGCACCCCTACCGGCCGGGATGCCGTGGCCTGGGCGCGCGAGGGAACCGAGCGGGGGGCGGGGGAGATCCTCCTGACCAGCATGGACCGGGACGGGACCAACGCGGGCTATGACCTGCCGCTGACCCGAGCCGTGGCGGACGCCGTGCCCGTGCCGGTGATCGCCTCGGGCGGGGCGGGCGAGCTGGAGCACCTCAGCCAGGTGCTGCGCGGCGGGGCCGACGCCGCCCTGTGCGCGTCGATCTTCCACTACGGGCAGCACACGGTGGCTGAGGCCAAGGACCAGCTCGCCCGTGACGGCATTCCGGTACGGCCGGTCTGAGGCCGCGCGTCCGGCCGTTCTGAGGCCCACGCACGCGGCGACACGGGCCGAAACGGCCGCGCCCTACCGGCAGCTCATGCAGTTATGTTTCTGGTCGCGTGCGACAGGCCGCGCTAGGCGGCCTCTTCTACGTACCCGGCCGCGGCGCACGTATCGCAATACGCGGCGGGCGGTACCCGGGGCTCGTAACAACCGGGGCGGCAACACGTGGATGACCGCTTGGGTCGACCACGGCCGATCCGGGCGGCAGCGGCATCCTTGAGCTCCTCGCGCATGCGATCGAGCTCAGCGGCGTGCTCCGCGCAGAATCGACGGCCCTTCTCGGCCGGACGCTGACAGTGACTTCCACTACGACAACGCATAGACCACTCAGGATAGCAGTGAGTCTGGCGTCAGGAGCGGGGATTTTGCCGCCGCGCTCCGGGCTAACGCACCCTTAAGCCCCGTGTCCGCGGGGCATTGGACCGGTCTGAGGTTCTACTTGTGCCGGCGGCGGTGGCCGGCCGCTCCCTTGCGCGGCGGTCCGCCCGGGAGCATCTGGTAGAGCATTCCGTAGCCGTCGAGGTAGATCGCGTGGTAGTCGGCGATCACCGGCGTGAAGGCGCCGTCCGGGAACGAGAACACCGTCCGGCCGGTGGTGGCGTCCAGCCCGGTGGTCGTCTTGGAGCCCAGCGTGGAGAAGTAGACGGTGTTGCCGATCACCGTCGAGGATCCGGAGATCCGGCCGCCGGCGGCGTGACGCCAGCGCACGGCCCCCGATTGGGCGTTGAAGGCATAGAAGTTGCCGTCGTAGGAGCCCACGTACAGGGTCGGCCCGAGGCCGGGGGTGACCGCCACCGAGGCCGATGCGTACACATAGGCGCCGGTGCTCGTCGCCCAGGCCAGCGCCCCGTTGCGGGCTCCGAAGGAATACACGCGGCCATCGGTATTGCCCATATAGACCCGGCCGAAGGCGACCGCGGGGGTGGCGTAGAAGTTGCCCGAGCCCAACCCGAAATGGGTTCCGCTGGTGTCGACCGCCCAGACCTGATGGCCGTTGGCGGCGCTGACCGCGTAGGCGCGGCCCGCGTAGTCGCCGAAGAACAGGTTGCCGTTGGAGAGCGCGGGGCCGCCCTTGATCGCGCCGCTGGCGTGATAGGTCCAGCCGACGTGGCCGTTGCGGACGTCGATCGCGGTCAGCACCCCGGCCTGATCGCCGTAGTAAGCCGTGTGACCGCTGACGATGGCCGAGGATTCGGTGCCGGCGGGATCGGGGTGTGACCACAGGATGTGGCCGGTCCGCATCGACAGGCCGACGAACCGGCCCCCGCCCGGCGAATGGCCGTACTGGGAGAGCACCGGCATGACCACGATCTGGTCCTGCGCCGCCACCGCCGGGGAGGCGGCGGCCAGGGTGCCGATGCGGCGGGTCCAGCGGACGTGGCCGTTCAGGGTGTTGATCGCCCGGGCGTAGCCGTTGTCGTCGAGCACGAACAGGGTCGTGTGGTAGATCACCGGCGGGAACTCGAGCAGCGCGCCGTCGTTGAACGTCCAGCCGACATGCAGTGGCGGATGCAGCCGGGTGCCCGCGGCGGCGAAGAACCGCGTCCGGCTGTTGTTGAGGCCGTACCAGGGCCACTGGAAGTTGTTGGCGAGCTTGTGGGGCCGGGGCTTGGGCGCGGCCGTCGTGGTCGGCTGGGTGAACTGCAGGTTCGGGTGCGAGACGTTCCCCGGGGAGTGGGACAGGAGGTACGCCACCCCGGCGCCGGCGAGCAGGAGGACGACCACCAGCGCGACCAGTCCGCGCCTCAGCAGCCGCCTTGAGGGCAGACTCGGCATGAGGGGCAATGCTAATCGGGTCCGGCTGAGGACGTCTCACCGGCGCTCGCGCGATGATGGCGCGGTGATCATCGAGCCGGCCGAGTTGCTGGACCGCTTCGCCGCCCTCCCGGCCGGGGCGGCGCTGCTGCGCCGCCTGGAGGGCTTGACCGAGGACGTGTACCTGGTCGGCGGCGCCGTCCGGGATCTGGTGCTGGGCGGCGAGCCCGCCGATCTCGATCTGTTGAGCACCGGGCCGGTCGACCGGCTGGCCGCCCGGTTCGGAGGCACCGTCGTCAGCCACGACCGGTTCGGGACGGCCCGCGGCGAGCTCGAGGGACACCGCTACGACTTCGCGCGCGCCCGCCGCGAGACCTACGCCCACCCCGGGGCGCTGCCCGACGTCTCGCCGGCCGGCGTCGAGGACGATCTGGCCCGGCGCGACTTCACCGTGAACGCCATCGCGCTGGGCGTGCTCGGTCCCCAGCGGGGTCGGCTGTTCACCGCCGGGTCCGCCTTGGAGGACCTCCGGGCCGGCCGCCTGCGGGTCCTGCACGACGCGAGCTTCGCCGACGATCCCATCCGGCTGCTGCGGTTGAGCCGGTATCGGTCGCGCCTCGGGTTCGAGATCGAGCCGCACACGCTGGAGCTGGCCGAGGCGGCGATCGCCGCGGGCGAGCTGGGCCGCATCAGCGGCGAGCGGATCGGGGCCGAGCTGCGCCTGCTGGCGGCCGAACGCGATCCGGCGGCGGCCTTCGCGGGCCTGCACGAATTGCGCCTCGACGCCGCGATCGAGCCCGGCTTTGGCCTCCGGGACCCGGAGCTGGCCCGGGCCGGACTGGCGCTCCTGCCCGAGGACGGGGAGCCGGGGACGCTGGTCCTGGGCGCGGCGCTGACCGGTCTGCATCCCGGCGCCCGCCGCCTGCTGCTGAACCGCCTGGGCTTCCGGGCGCGCGATCGCGACCGGATCCTCGACGCCGCCGGCGGACCGGAGCTGGCCCGGCGCCTGGCCCGCGCCC
>DASVYO010000085.1:0-12248 GCA_036392135.1 Solirubrobacteraceae bacterium | reverse complement strand
CGAATGGACGCTCCGGATCTCGATCAGGTCGCCCTGATCGCCGCTCTGAACCGGCGTTCGGGCTCCAACGTGGCTGAGGCGCTGGACCGCGTCTCCGAGGGTGCGCGCGAGCGTCAGGACCTCAAGCGTGAGGTGAAGGCGCTGACCGCCCAGGCCAAGATGTCGAGCTGGGTGCTGACCTCCCTGCCGGGCGTGCTGCTCCTGGCCCTCTCCGTCGTCTCACCGGTGTACGCGTATCCCCTGTTCCACACCACGATGGGCATCGTGCTGCTGGTCGTCGGGGCGGGGATGGTGTTCGCGGGCTGGAAGGCGCTCAAGAAAATCACCGAGATCAGGATCTGAACGCCCCATGGTCTACTTCCTCTTCCTCATCGGCGTTGGCCTGGTTGGCGTCAGCGGACGCCTGGTCGGCCGCGCGGTGGTCGCCAACCGGCTGGCGCTGAAGGCGCATCTGCGCGAGATTCGCGACTACGGATTCGAAGGGGTCTACGTCGAGCAGGACCTGAGTGCCGGTGAGCGCTTCAAGCGCCGGTTTCGCCATCTGGCCGACGCGATCGGACGCAGCCTGCTCAAGCGAGCGCCGTCGCTTCCCGCGCTCAGCCAGAGCGACCTCAGCGCGGCCGGCTTCTACGAGCTGACCCCCGAGCGCCTGCACGGATACCGGGCCCTGGCCGCCCTCGGGCTCCCCGGTCTGATGCTGCTGCTGCTGTTGAGCTCGGGCAAGGTGAGCAGCATGCAGCTGCTCCTCATCGGTGTGCTGGGGTTGGCCGGCTGGCAGCTGCCGGCGATCGCCATCCAGCGGCGCGGACGCGCGCGCCTGGACGAGATCGAGCGTCAGCTCCCCGCAGCCATCGATCTGCTCATCGCCACCGTGGAGGCGGGCATGGGGTTTGCCGCGTCGATCGGGCTCGTCTCCGAGCGCATGACCGGCCCGCTGGGCGACGAGCTCCGGCTGACCATGCAGCAGCAGAGCCTCGGCATCTCGCTTCCCGATGCCCTTGATGAGATGGTCGAGCGGTGCGACTGCTCATCACTCCGCGCCTTCGTCCGCACCGCCTCGCGCGGGGAGACGATGGGCGTCTCGATCGGCCCCGTCCTGCGTGAGCTCTCCGCTGATGAGCGCCGCCGGCGCGGGCAGGCCGCCCGCGAGCGGATGCAGAAGGCGCCGATCAAGATGATCTTCCCGCTGATGTTCCTGATCTTCCCCGCCCTGATGATCGTGCTCATGTACCCGGCGGCCTACGGGATCATGAAGAACCTGGCCTCGGTCCACGGCTAGCGCCCGTCGAGCGTCGCATCCTGCGCACACGGACGCCGGCCTTGCCGTGGGGTCGCCCGGGGGTTAGTGTCGGGTGCGATGCGTCGTGAGGCTCTGCAGGCCGTGCAGGCTCCGTTGAAGGAGCGCTACCGAGCCGATCCACAGTCAGCCATGGTGACGTTGCGCGCGGAAGGCGAGCTGGACGCCGTGGGCGTTTCCTGCTCGGTGAACACCGGTCGGGCGCTGGTCGAGGCCGGGCTTCATCCGGCGAGCGGGGGCGATGCGGTACTGGCCTGCTCCGGCGACATGCTGCTCCAGGCGCTGGTGGCGTGCGCCGGTGTGACGCTCCGCGCGGTGGCCGTCAACCGCGACATCCCGATCTCCGGCGGCCGCGTTACGGCCGAGGGGGAGCTCGACTTCCGTGGGACGCTGGGCGTGGAGCGGGACGCCCCCGTCGGCTTTCGTGAGATCCGGGTGCGCTTCGAGATCGAGCCCCGGCTGGACGACGCGGTCCGGGAGTCGCTGCTGGCGGCGACCGAGCGCTACTGCGTCGTCTACCAGACGCTGGCGCGGGGCGTCCCGGTCACGATCAGCTAGTCAGGTGGCCCGCGGACGCGGACCGCCTCGCCCCAGGCGGTCCGCGGTTCCGCGTCGGCCGGCGGCTCGCCTACGCGGCCGCCGGCTTGATGTTCTGGTTGACCCGGAACAGGTTGTGCGGGTCGTAGGCCCGTTTGATCTCGGTCAGGCGCGCGTAGTTGCCCCGGTAGCTTGCCCGCACCCGTTCCTCGCCTTCGTCCATCATCATGTTGACGTAGGCGCCGCCGGCGGAGTACGGGTGGAGCGCCTCCTGGTAGCCCACGCTCCAGAGCCGAATCTCCTCCGCGTTGGCCGGATCGGGGTCGACGCCGGCGAACACCGAGCCCCAGTTGGCGTCTCGGTAGCTCCACGCCGTCTCGGCCGGGTCGATGTCGTGGGCGGCCCCGTCGATCGGGTACAGGTGCATGGTCGACTTCATCGTCGGGAGCGTGGTCCCGTAGCGCTGATGGATCGCGACGGCCTCGTCGGGAACCTCGGTGACGAAGTCGGCTCGCCAGTACCACTGGTCGCCGGGCGGATAGAGGCCATCGAACGCCCCTTGGAGCATGGCGTGGGGCATCGCTTGAACACCGTGCATGAGCGGCTCGGGCACGTTGTCCAGCAGCGGCGCCATCGCCTTGGCGCCCGCGTCCTCATCCCCGACGTAGCACCACACGACGCCGCACACCCGGCGGAGGTGGATCGCCTCGGGGAACGGCGGCGCGGGCGGCACGATGTGATAGGCAAAGAAGGCGCCCAGCTCGCGGGGCGCCGACCCGATGAAGTCGCGGTACACGGACAGGACCTCGGCGCCCTGCTCAGCGGGCCAGAACGTCGGGCCGCCGTAGACCGTGCCCACCTCGTGCAGGCGGAACAGGAACGAGGTGACGACTCCGAAGTTGCCGCCGCCCCCCCGGATCGCCCAATAGAGGTCGGGGTGCTCGTCGGCACTGGCCCGGACCTGCTCGCCGCTGGCCAGCACCATGTCGGCCGCGATCAGATTGTCGATCGACAGACCGCACTTGCGGGTGAGGTGCCCCAGGCCGCCGCCGAGCGTGAGGCCACCGACGCCGGTGGTGGAGATGATCCCGCTCGGGGTGGCCAGGCCGTACTCGCCGGTCGCGCGGTCAACCTCGCCCCAGGTGCAGCCGCCGCCCACCCGGACGGTCCGCGCGCCTGGGTCGACCTCGATCGACCTCAGCAGCGAGAGGTCGACCACGACGCCGCCATCGCAGGTGCCCAGGCCGCCCCCGTTGTGGCCGCCGCCGCGCACGGCCAGCAGCAGGCCGTGCTCGCGCGCGAAGCCGATCGCCCGCGCCACATCGCCCGCCCCGGCGCAGCGCGCGATCAGCGCAGGACGCCGGTCGATCATCGCGTTGAAAACCGGACGCGCCTCCTCGTAGTCCCCATCGCTCGGGCCGATCAGCCGGCCCTGAAAATCGGAAAGCTCCTGGCGCGCGGCATCGGCCGGCGTCGCGATCGTGCTCATGGTCCCGTCCTCCAGTTGGAATAGCCCCTGGTCCACTGCTGCCCGGGCAGCCTACGCCGAGGCGCAGCGCCTGTCATGACCGATCCTGATCGACTTGCGCAGGGCATCGCTTGCGCCACTGATCAGATCTGACTATCGTGAGCGCGGGGCAAGCGCTGTGGACGACCTTCCCGCATCGCTACGGATCAGCTCGCCGTTCCCGTTCGTGGGCCGGGCGGCTGAGCTCGAGACGCTGCACACGCTGCTGCCCAGAGCCAAGGGCGAGGGCCGGCGCGTCGTCCTGCTGGGGGGCGAGCCGGGCTCCGGCAAGAGCCGCCTGGTGCGCGAGTTCGCCTCGCTGGCCGCTGGCGACGGGGCGCTCGTCCTGTACGGAGCGTGCGACGCCGTGGTGCGCACCCCGTACGGGCCGTTTGCCCAGGCGCTGCGGCGCCTGGCCCACGTCATCGATGCCACCGAGCTGCGAACGACCCTGGGCCAGGGAGCCGCGGAGCTGACTCGCCTGCTGCCCGAGCTCTCGACGTTGCTCGGCGACGTCCTCCCACCCGCCCAAGCCGACCCGGATACCGAGCGCCACCGCCTGCACACCGCGGTCACGGATCTCCTGGACCGGCTCAGCGACCCCCGCCCGGTGGTCCTGGTGGTCGAGGATGGGCACTGGGCCGATGCGTCCACATTGCTGTTGCTGCGCCACATGGCCCGCTCGGCCTGGACCGGCCGGGTGCTCCTGTTCGCCACCTTCCGCGACACCGAGGCCGAGATCCCCGAGCCGCTCTCCCAGACACTCGCCGATCTACGCCGGGCCGACGATGTCGTGCGCCTCCGGGTGGGCGGCCTTTCCCCCGACGAGGTCACCGAGTTCGTCGAGCGCTCGACCGGCAGCGGCGCCGGAGCCGAGCTCCCGGTCGTCGCTCGGACGATCAGCGAGCTGACCGGCGGGAACGCCTTCCTGGTCTGCGAGCTGTGGCGCGCGCTGATCGAGACGGCACTGGTCGAGGTCTCCGACGGCCGTCTCCGGCTGACCGGCCAGATCACCGAGCTGGTCACCCCAGACAGCGTCCGCGAGGTGGTCAGCCAGCGGCTGGCCCGCCTGGCCCCGACGACCACCGAGCTGCTCGAGCTGGCGGCGGTGGCCGGCTCTGGATTCGACCTGGACCTCGTGCGGCGTGCCTCCGGGCTGCCCGAGCCCGTGCTCGTCGACGCGCTGGATGAGGCGGTTCGCAGCGGAATCGTGGAGGAGCTCGCTCGCACGCGATTGGCCTACCGGTTCACCCACGAGCTCGTCCGGCGCGCCGTCCACGACCGCCTGACCGGAGTGCGCCAGGCTGAGCTTCACCTCAAGATGGGCGAGGCGCTGGAGGCGGCGATCGGGCGATCCGCGCGTGCGTTGCCGGATCTCGCCTACCACTTCGCCGCCGCGGCGCCGCTCGGCGAGGTGCGGCGGGCGATCGACTACAACATCCGGGCGGCGCGCGCGGCGACCGAGGCGCTGGCCTTCGACGAGGCGGCCGACGTGTTGCGCACCGCACTCGAGCTGGGGATCGAGGACGCCGGAGAGCGAGCCGAGGTGCTGCTCGAGCTCGGCACCGTGCTGCACCGCGCCGGCAAGGCATTCGACGCCCAGGACGCTTTCGACTCGGCGGCAGGGATCGCCCGCCGACTTGGCGACGCCGAGCTGCTGGGCCGGGCGGCGATCGGACACGAGGACGCGAGCTGGCGCCCGGGCACCGGTGGCGACACCAGATTGCTGGAGGAGGCGGCGGCCAGCCTGGGCGATCAGCCGAGCGAGCTGCGGGTGGGGCTCCTGGGCGGCCTGGCTCGCGCTCTGGACATGCGGGGGCACCACCAGCGGGCAGTGATCGTCCGCTCGAGCGCGATCGCCCTGGCGCGCCGGTTGGGCGACCGCGCCGGCCTGGCCACCGTGCTGACGCGCTCCTATTGGTCGCGAGGCTCCACCCCGATCGACGACATCCTGGAGATGCTCGGGGAGGCGAAGGCACTGGGTGAGGAGCTCGGAAACCCGGAGATCCAGGCCGAGGCGATCTCGTGGACCGTCCCCGCGTACGTCGCCGTTGCCGACATAGCCTCGGCTCGCGCGACGATCTCCCTGCTGCGCGAGCTGGCCCGGATCACCGCCCAGCCCTTCTACTCGCACGTCGCCGAGCACTACGGCGCCGCGATCGCGCTCGGCGACGGTGATCTGGCCGCGGCCGAGGAGATGGCGGCGCGCTCCGAGGAGGCCGGGCGGCTGCTCACCGGGCGCGACGCCTCGGGCACCTATGGCGTCCAGATGTTCAGCCTGCGCCGCGAGCAGGGCCGGCTGGCGGAACTCGCACCGGTGATCAGGATCCTGGCCGGGCGCGACCGGGTGCGGGGAGCCTGGCCGCCGGGGTTCGTGTCGCTGCTGGTGGAGCTGGGCATGGAGGCCGAGGCCCGTCGCCAGCTCGACCGGATCGTCGCCGAGGGCCTCGATCGGCTCCGGGAGTCCCTGTGGATCGCCTCTCTCACGTACGTGACCGACGCGTGCGCCGCGCTTGGTCATGAGGCGGCGGCCGCGCTCGTCTATCCCGAGCTCAGCTCGCTGGCCGGCACGAATGTGATGATCGGCCATCTGGTGGCCTGCTACGGGTCGGCCGACCGCTATCTGGGGATGCTGGCCACCACGCTCGGCGAATGGGAGCGGGCTGAGGAGCACTTTGAACGGGCGATCGAGCTGAACCGGCGGATGGGGGCGCGGACCTGGCTGGCTCACACCGAGTACGAGTACGCGCGCATGCTCCTGCGGCGCGGAGGCGCGGAGGCACGGTCGGCCCAGCTGCTGCAGCACGCAGCCGAGCTTGGCGCCGTGATCGGGATGACCGCGCTGACGGCGCGGATCAGAGGCACCGGCGCCCGGCTGAAGCCGGCCGCCCCGCTGCCCGACGAGCTGTCGTCCCGTGAAGCGGAGATCCTGCGGCTGGTGGCGCGCGGCCTGAGCAATCGTGAGATCGGGAGGGCCCTGTTCATCAGCGAGCACACCGCCGCCAACCACATCCGCAGCATTCTGCGCAAGACCGGGTGCGGGAACCGTACCGAGGCGGCCTCCTACGCCCACCGTCACGCCCTTGCCGACGCGGATGCCCGGGGATAGGATCGCCTGGCAATGCCACTGTTCATGGTCGAGCGGACGTTTGCCGAGCAGCTTGAGCTGACCGGAGACGACGTCAAGCTGATCGAGGAGATCAACGCCGACGAGGGCGTGCGCTGGCTGTTCTCATTCCTGAGCGCCGACCGCCGGCGCACCTACTGCCTGTACGAGGCGCCGTCGGCCGCCGCCATCAGGAGCGCGGCCGAGCGGGCGAACGTGCCGGCGGACGCGATCGTGGAGGTTGAGGACTCGACGATCGGGGTGCCGGGACGGGTCCAGGAGTGGGTCGGCTCCCGGGCGGGGGCCTAGCACCGGCCGGCCGCGTCTACGCGGCCAGACTCGGAGCGAGCGGCAGCGCTCAAGCCGGCTCGGCCGCGCCCTCGGGCCCGGCGGCCAGCGACCCGGGCAGGCGGCGGAGCCGCAACCACACGGAGCGGCGCTGGACCGGCGTCGTGCAGAGCACCACACCGGTGAGCAGCTCCAGGAACAGCCAGGGGCCCGCGCTGCGGAGCAGGTTGGGCGAAAACGGAGCATCAAGGCGACTGGCCGGGATGATCCACGAGGCCGCCTCGATGATCGGAGTGCAGAGCGGGATCAGCCAGGCGGCCGAGAACCTCGGCGAGGCCAGAGCGATGGGGATGAACAGCAGCACCATGTAGTGCTCCCAGACGATCGGCGTCGCGGTGAGGGCGGCCAGGACGGCCAGCCCGAACGCCCGCCGGTCGCCGTCGGGGCCGTGCCGCAGGCGCCAGGCCAGGATCAGGATTCCCGCCCCCAGGAGCATGGCCACGGCAGTGGCCACGGTCGAGGAGACGCCGGCGATGACCAGCACGCCCACGATCGAGACCGAGCGGTCCTCCTGGATGAAGGACATGTTGGAGAGCATCTGCGGGTAGCGGGCCAGACCATCGAAGCCGATCAGTGCCCAGGCCCCGAAGGTGAGGAGGATCCCGGCGGCCGTGCAGGCCGCCAGCGCCCGGTAGCGGCGGGTGATGAGCAGCCAGACGGCCAGCGTCCAGGGAAAGATCTTGACGGCGATGATCGTGGCCAGCGCCAGCGCCGGGGGCCCGATCCGATCCCGCCAGCGCCAGGCGGCGCCCGCGCCCAGGACCAGGAAGGGGCCGATCGCCCCCAGGAAGGCCCCGAACAGAAACGGCCAGGAGATGACCACCAGCGCCAGGCAGCGGCGGTCACGGACGCCGAGCAACCGGATCCCGACCACCATCGCCGCCGCTGAGAGCAGGGTGTAGATGAGGCCCGCGACCCAGAACGGCAGTGCGCTGAACGGCACGACGAGGACATTGGCCAGCGCCGGATACACCGGGATCGAGAACGAATGGGTGGCCGTCTCGCCGATGGCCAGGTGCCCGGCGTGCAGCAACGCGGCCTGGTGGGCGAGGAATCCGGGCCGGTACGGGGTGCGGCCGTGGAGGATGGCGACGCCGGCGTTGTACAGGCCGCCCCGGAAGTCGTACAGGAGGTTGTACCCGACGCGATTGACGGTCGAGATCAGCAGGCCCGGCCCCGACAGCAGCAGCGAGCCGAGCAGCAGGACGGTGGCCGCTGATCCCCCGAGCCAGCGCAGCCGGGCGAGCGGCGGCGCGCCGGCGTCCGCCGGGTGGCGCGCGTCCGGCGCCGGCGTGGATCGGATGCGACGCCTCACTGGAGCAGCGACACGCTCGGAGGCGAGGACCCCGGCGGGTACAGGTTCGACGGTCCGTCGCCGCTCAGACCGCCGCCCTTGACGGTCACGTCGTAGCCCTCCAGGAAGCCGATGTCCCCGGTGCCGCCGCCGGTGAAGTACAGCAGCCCATTGGGAGCGAACACGTCGCCGATGACCGTGCCGTTGCCACCGTCGATGAAGGCGACCGACGAGGTCGAACCGACTCCGACGTTCGAGACGGCGTAGATCAGCGGATAGTTGGTCGTCGACGGCGCCCGAACCCCCGGGCAGGTGCCGCCGTTGAAACCGGCGGCCGCGTAACCGCAGGGTTCGAGGGTGCTGTTCGAGCTGCTGTGCAGGGCGACGGTCCCGCCGACATAGGTGGCCTGCATGGTCTGGCCGACCACGCTGACACTCAGCGCACCGTTCCAGCTGAGCGGGTTGCTGGCCGTGCCGGTGCCGACCGCGCAGTAGATGTGGCCGGTGACCGGGGTCGGGCCCCAGCTCGGCGACGTTGACGCGTCGGTGCAGAACGGGGGGGTGCCGCCCGGGCCGGTGCATCCGGCGCCGGCGCAGGCCGGGAAGTCAACGCTGTAGTCGATCGGCCAGCTGGCCGGCGGTGAGCTCAGCACCGTCTGTGGAGTCAGGCCGGTGCCGCCGCTTCCGGTCCAGCCACAGCCGGTGCCGTTCCCGGTCGTGAGCGGGCCCGAGAAGGTCACGTTGGTGGCGCCGTTGACCGTGGAGCCGTCGCTCCACACCCCGCCCGAGATCGTCATGCCGCCACCCTGGAAGTTGAGCCCGGCCGGTGAGCAGCTCGGGTCCCTCGAGAAGATCGCGGCGCACGCCGCGTCGCCGACGGTCGGATTGGGACACGAGGTCGACGCCGACTTGCCGGCCACGGCCCGCGCCCCCACCGTCTCGCTGGCCAGGCCCAGGAGCTTGCCGAAGAACACCGGGGTCGGGGCGTTGACGGTGACGGTGACCTGGTTGGGGTTGCTGGTGTTGTCCGCGGTGACCGTGGCTCCGGGGAAGTTCTGCTGGGCGTAGCTGGTGGCATCGCCGGTGACCGACCCTGAGCCGGCGACGAGATCGTGCGCCCCGGCCAGGGCGCCCGCATCGGCCGCCGCCTGCGCCTGGCGCTGGGCCTGGAAGAAGGAGGACAGATCGATGGCCAGGGCGGCCATCGCGAGCAGCGCGACGAGCATCACCGCGACGACCACGATCACCGCGCCTTGCTCATCGGCGGCGGTGGCTCGGATCCGGGAGATGCGGGCGCGACGGGGAAGCCTCATGACCGGGTCTCCTGCGGGCTGCGGAGGACGACCAGGCGCTGCCCGTCGTTGTAGAGCACGCGGGCGCCCGGCTCCGCCTTGAAGGCGGCGAACGCCCCCGGATCGTAGGTCCGGCTGAGCACGATCAGCCCGTAGCCGTGGGCGCCCCGTTTCCAATCCGGCCCCGACTGGCTGAACAGCGCCTCGAGCCGGCCGAGCTGGGCCGCGCTGAGCAGCTCGTAGCGCGCGTCGTAGGCGATCCGGCCGGCCAGGGCGGGGTCGCGCCACAGGAGCCAATCGGTGAACCGCGGTTCGGCCGTGACGCGCAGGGCCGGGTTCGCGCGGGTGGCGCGCTGCACCGCGCTCAGGACCCCCGGGCGCTGGAACTGGTACTCGAGGCCGGAGGTGGGACGGCTGAGCGTGACCGCGGCGGCCAGCAGGAGGAGCCCGATGGCCAGCAGGGTGATCGTGCTGTTGATCAGCAGCTGCCGGTCCGCCTTCCCGGCGGGGGCTCCGGAGCGCGTGTCCCACCCCAGCGTGACGGGCAGCACCATGAGGGCGAACAGCCCAAAGAACAGGGCGTTGCGGACCACGGACACGGCACCCACGGCAAGGATGATCAGGGCGAGCTTGTCCCACGGCGTGGTCTGCCTCGGGAGCCGTCCGAACGACCACAGCGCGAGGCCGGCCACGATCAGCAGGGCGGCGGCGGTGAGCGGCTGGCTGGTCACCGGCTGCCATTCGGTCACGGCGTGGCGGAGCGTGCTGGAGAGCAGGGTCGAGCGGTAGTAGCCGGCCATCGGCAGGCCATACGGGGTGAGCAGGATGGCCACCGCCGAGCCGGCGAGCAGGGCCGCGGGCCGGGTCCAGGCCCGCAGGCGGTGCTGGAGCTCGTCCCGGCGCTCGATCAGGACGGTCAGGGCCCGCAGGGCGACCAGCCCGGCGCCCATCGTGACCGTGCCGTGGAGGTTGGCCCACAGCACCAGGATCGGCAGGCACCAGAAGACGCGCGCCGAGGGGCGGCGGCTGTCGTCGGCCAGCAGGTAGGCCAGCAGCACGAACAGCGGCAAGATCAGCGTCTGCGTGCGCACCTCGCGGGAGGGGGCGATCATGACCAGGCACAGCGGCAGCGCGGCCAGGATCGAGAGGAAGGGCGCGCCCAGCCGCCGCGCGGCGAAGGTGGCGAAGCCCACGCTGCCGGCCAGCAGGATCACGTTCACCAGGCCGAGCAGGCCGAGTCCGCCCAGGCGGTAGAGCCCGTAGCTGGCCAGCTGGGCAAGCCACTGCTGGTCGATCCAGGCCACCCCGTGCGCGATCACGGTCAACGTCTCGTGATGCGGAAGGCCCGACTGCCACACGACTCGACCGGTCAGTAGGGCCAGCCAGCTGTCCACGCTCAGCGCGTGCGGGAGCTGGATCAGCATGACCGCGGCCAGGATCGCGATCGGGGCGGCGAGCACGATCTCGTAGCCGTGATCGGTGATTGTCTGGGCGAGCAGACGCCCCCGCGCCCGGCCGGGAACAGCCTCGCGCGGAAGGGCCAGAGACGACATGTCTCATGGATCGTCGGAGGCCCGCCGGTACGGCATGCGACCAACCGCCAGGTCAACCTGCCCGAAGGTCTAGGCCAGCCCCGCCGTTGCGGGGCGATACCGATCTGAGTGTCCCGCGAAGTGAATCTGGATCGGCTGCGGCCGGAGCTGGTGCTCGGGGCGGCGATCGCCGCCGTTCTGGCCGTGTCGGCCCTGCTGTCCCGGGTCGGCTCGGACGCCGGCTGGCTGGCCGCGCTCGGACATGTGATCACCGTGCGCGGCCAGGTGCCGTCGGGGGTCCCGTTCGCCGCCGCCGCCACGGGCCACTGGCCCAACCCGCTGGTGCTGGCCGAGCTGATCTTCAACGGCCTCGAGCGCTCGCTCGGCGACCGAGGGCTGATGCTGGCTCAGCTTCTCTGCGTGGCGGCGGCGCTGGGCATCCTGGCCCGGGACGCGGTCCGGGAGCGAGGCGAGCCGATCGGCATCGCGGCCGCGCTGCTGCTGGTCGCGGTGGGAGCACTGCCGAGCCTGGCCATCGCCCGCGTGCAGATGTTCTCCCTCGTGCTGTTCCCCGCGCTGGCCGCTCTGTTGCGCGCCGAGACCCGGTTGCCTTCGCGCCGTATCTGGCTGGCGGTCCCCCTCCTGGCCCTGTGGTCGAATCTGCACGGGGCTGCCCTGCTCGGCGCCGGGATGCTCATCCTGTACCTGGCCGTCGAACGTGGTCGGCGCGAGCCGCTGCTCGCCCTGGTCGTAGGGGTGGCCGCTACGGTCGCTCTGGGCGCCACCCCGGCCGGTGTCCACACCGTGGCCTACTACGCCGGCGTGCTGACCAACCAGGCCGCCCAGCGTGGTCAGGGCCTGTGGGGGCCGCTGTCGCTCAGCTCGCCGCTCGACGTGGTCATGATCCTGGCCGGGCTGCTGGTGGCCTACCGGGCCTGGCGTGCCCGGCCGCCGCGCTGGGAGGTGGTGATGGGCGCGGTCCTGATCGGGCTCACGATCAAGGCCGGTCGCGACGGCGTGTGGCTGTTGTTCTTCCTGTCCGTACCGGCGGCCCGGCGGCTGTCGCCGCGCCGCTCGCTGCGGACGCTGGCGCCGCTGGCCGGTCTCGCGGCGGCCCTGCTGCTGACCGTCGCGCTGATCCGGGGCCCGGTTCCCACCGGCGCCAGCCGGTCGCTCCTGGATGGGGCGCTCGCGGCCGCCCACGGCTCCCCGGTGCTGGCCGACGGCACGATCGATGAGCAGGTGGCGCTGGCCGGCGGCCGGATCTGGGCCGGCAACCCGATCGACGCCTTCTCGCGCGCCGTGCAGGCCGACTATCTCAACTGGCTGGCCGGC
>DASVYO010000084.1:0-27098 GCA_036392135.1 Solirubrobacteraceae bacterium | reverse complement strand
CGGCGAGCCTCCCCCTGACCACCGGCCCGCGCGCCCGGCTGCTGGCCGACGGCCGGGCGGCGGCCCCGAGCGCCGCGCCCGCCGTCGTCCGGGGCATGATCGCGGCCGGCAACCAGATCGCCGGGCGCCCCTACGTGTACGGCGCCGGACATGGGCTCCCGCTCGACCAGCCGGCGCCCGCGTATGACTGCTCGAGCAGCGTCGCCCATCTGCTCTTCGGCGGCGGCCTGCTGCCGGCGGTCGCCGATCCGACCTCGGGGGCGCTCGAGTCCTTCGGCCTCCCCGGCCCGGGTCGCTGGGTGACGCTGTACGCCAGCCCGGCGCACGTGTTCATGTACGTGGCCGGCCTGCGTTGGGATACGTGGAACGCCGGCGGCCCGCAGGACGGCGGCCCGGGAATCGGCTGGCACCCCCTGCTGCGGAGCGCGTACGGATTCGTGGCCCGGCATCCGGCGGGCCTGTGAGACGCATCGCGGCCGTTGCGCGCGCCGGGCCCCGGTCATGGGCGGTGGCGCTCGCGCTGTCCACGGTCCTCGGCGCAGCTGGATGCGCGCCGCTCATGGGCCGCGCGCCGGGCTCGACCGCTCCCTCGCGGGTGGCTCAGGCGGAGCGCAGCCACGAGTATCCCGCTCAGGCCGCGCCCGCGCGCGAGGACGTCAGAGCGCCGAGCCGGGCTCCGGTCGAGGCGGTGCGCGCCTTCGCCACCGCGTACATCAACTGGACGGCGGCCACGGTTACCGCGCAGCTGCAGGCCCTGGCCGCGCTCAGCGTGGGCCAGGCCCGCGCGGCGATGACCCTGGCCGCCAGCGAGACCGCCCGCGACTACGAGCTGCGCCGTGGCGGCCTGGCCAACCGCGGCACGGTTGAAGCGGTGGCCCCGGTCAGCGGCCGTCCCGACCAGTACGTGGTCGTCACCCGTGAGCTGACCACGGCCACCGCCACCGACGCGTATCGCGGGCTGGCCCCCGCCTGGCACGTGGCCCTGGCCACCGTCACCCGGATCGGCGCCACGGGCTGGGCGCTCAGCGGCTGGCAACCCGAGAACTGACCGTCAAGCACCCTAGAGGGTGCTCCGGGGGCCCCCGGTGGGTCAGGCCGTCAGTGCGCGACCACGTTCAGGGCCACGGCGATCGCGAAGCAGGCCAGCGCCCCCACCCGCAGCAGATAGCCGGTCAGCGCGCTCTGCCGGTGGTTGACCATCCCCGCGATCGCGTAACCCAGGCAGATCAGGGCCCCCGTGGCGAACAGCACCGAGAGGATCCGCAGCGCCGTGCCGGTGTGCGTGCTCACCGGCGCGCCCGGTCGGCTGCAGCCCGCCACTGAGCCGTCAATAGCGCCGGGGACGTAACCTGCACGGCCACAAGTGTGGCGCCCATGGTCACTTAGGGCGCACCGGCAGACAACGCCACCCCATCCGGCAAGGGAAGACATCGCCAATGAACGCTGACGAGAACGGGTTCCTGTTCACCTCGGAATCGGTGACCGAGGGTCATCCCGACAAGATCGCCGACCAGATCTCCGACGGCGTGCTGGACGCGGTCCTGCGTGACGACCCGACCGGGCGGGTGGCTTGCGAGACGCTGGTCAACACCGGGCTGGTCGTCGTATCGGGGGAGATCACCACCACCACCTACGTGGACATCCAGGAGATCGCCCGCGGGACGGTCGAGCGGATCGGGTACACCGATGCCGCCTTCGGCTTCGACTGCAAGACGTGCGCGGTCATCAACGCGATCGACAAGCAGTCACCGGACATCGCCCAGGGCGTCGACAGTGCCTACGAACGGCGCAGCGACCCCAACGACAATGATGAGCTCGACGTGGCCGGCGCGGGCGACCAGGGCATGATGTTCGGCTACGCGACCCGGGAGACGCCCGAGCTGATGCCGCTGCCCATCTCGCTCGCCCACCGGCTGGCCAAGCGCCTGGCCGAGGTGCGCAAGGACGGCACGCTGCCCTACCTGCGCCCCGACGGCAAGACCCAGGTCAGCGTGCGCTACGTCGACGGCCAGCCCGTGGCGGTTGAGAAGCTGCTGATCTCGAGCCAGCACGCCGAGGGGGCCGAGGATCAGATCAAGGCCGACCTCTGGGAGCATGTCGTCACACCCGTCCTGCCCGAGGACCGCTACAGCCCCACCGAGCTGCAGCGCAGCTTCCTGGTCAATCCGACGGGCCGCTTCGTGATCGGTGGCCCGATGGGCGACTGCGGACTGACCGGCCGCAAGATCATCGTCGACACCTACGGCGGCATGGCCCGCCACGGTGGCGGCGCGTTCAGCGGCAAGGACCCCTCGAAGGTCGATCGCTCCGCCGCCTACGCCGCCCGCTACGTGGCCAAGAACGTGGTCGCCGCCGGCCTGGCCGACCGGGCCGAGGTCCAGGTGGCCTACGCGATCGGCGTCGCCCATCCCGTCTCGGTGATGGTCGAGACGTTCGGCACTGAGAAGATCGGCCGGTCGCGGATCCTCGAGCTCATCTCCGAGCATTTCGATCTGCGCCCCGGGGCGTTCCGTGAATACCTGCGCCTGCACCGCCCGATCTACCAGCAGACCGCCGCCTACGGCCACTTCGGGCGTGAGGGGGAGGACTTCACCTGGGAGCAGACCGATCGCGCCCCGGCGCTGAGGGCGGCCGCCGGCCTGTAGCCGCAGGTCCGCCGCCGGTCCCCGGACCTGCGGCCCGGAGCCCGCGCCGGGTCCCCGGCCCGGAGCCTCCTATCCTGAGCGGTCGTGTCCGCCCAGTACATCTTCACGACCCACAAGCTCTCGCGCCGGTACCCGCCGGACAAGGAGGTCATCAGCGACATCTCGCTGTCCTTCATGCCCGGGGCCAAGATCGGCGTCCTCGGCTATAACGGGGCCGGTAAATCGACCCTGCTGAAGATCATGGCCGGGATCGATACCGAATTCGACGGCGACGCCCAGCTCGCTCCCAAGGCCACCGTCGGCCTCCTCTCCCAGGAGCCCGCGCTCGATCCGGGCAAGGACGTCAAGGGCAACGTCGAGGACGGCGTGGCCGAGGTCCGGGCCCTGCTCGACCGCTTCAACGAGCTGTCGATGAACTACTCCCAGGAGACCGCCGACGAGTTCTCCCGCGTCCAGGAGCAGATTGACGCCGTCGACGGATGGAACCTCGACACGACGCTCGAATACGCGATGGACGCCCTGCGCTGCCCGCCGGCCGACGCCGACGTGTCCAAGCTCTCCGGTGGTGAGCGTCGCCGTGTGGCGCTGTGCCGCCTGCTGCTGCGCCAGCCCGACCTGCTGCTGCTCGACGAGCCGACCAACCATCTGGACGCCGAGTCCGTGGCCTGGCTCGAGCAGCATCTGCGTGACTACGCGGGCACGATCGTCGCCGTCACCCATGATCGCTACTTCCTGGACAACGTGGCCGGCTGGATCCTGGAGCTCGACCGTGGACGTGGAATCCCGTATCAGGGCAACTACTCGGGCTGGCTCGAGCAGAAGCAGAAGCGTCTCGCCCAGGAGGAGCGCCAGGAATCAAGCCGCCAGCGGACCATCCAGCAGGAGCTGGAATGGGTGCGGATGAACGCGTCCGCGCGCCGCGGCAAGCCCAAGGCGCGCCTGAACGCCTACGAGGCGCTCCTGGCCCAGGACCGCAACGTCATGCTCGACCAGGTCCAGATCCACATCCCGGCTGGCCCGCGCTTGGGGGACGTGGTGGTGGAGGCCGACGGGGTGCGCAAGGCCTACGGCGACCGGCTCCTGATCGATGACCTCAGCTTCAAGCTCCCGCCCGGGGGGATCGTCGGCGTGATCGGGGCCAACGGCGCCGGCAAGACGACGTTGCTGCGCATGATCACCGGTGAGGAGGAGCCAGACGCCGGCACGCTGAAGGTCGGCAACACGGTCAAGCTGGCCTACGTCGATCAGTCGCGGGATGCCCTGGACCCCGACAAGAACGTCTGGGAGGAGATCTCGGGCGGCTTGGACGAGATTCCGCTCGGCGACCGCACGATTGCCAGCCGCGCCTACGTGGCCGGCTTCAACTTCAAGGGCACCGATCAGCAGAAGAAGGTGGCCAAGCTCTCCGGCGGCGAGCGCAACCGCCTGCACCTGGCCAAGCTGCTGCGCTCGGGGGGCAACCTGCTCCTGCTCGACGAGCCGACCAATGACCTGGACACCGACACCCTGCGCGCGCTGGAGGAGGCGCTGCTGTCCTTCGCCGGTTGCGCGGTGGTCGTGTCCCACGACCGCTGGTTCCTGGACCGGATCGCCACCCACGTGCTGGCCTTCGAGGGCGACAGCCAGGTGCGCTGGTTCGAGGGCAACTTCGAGGCCTACGAGAGCTTCCGCCACGAGCAGCTGGGCGCCGAGGCCGACCGGCCCCACCGCCTCACCTACAAGAAGCTCGTCCGCAATTAGCGACCCCCGGGTAGGCTGGGGACGATGACCACCGTCCTCATAACCGGCTGCTCGTCGGGTATCGGCCACGCCACCGCCGAACTGCTCCAGGCCCGCGGCTACGACGTCTACGCCACGGCCCGCCGGCCGGAGGCGATCACCGACCTGGCCGAGCGCGGCTGCCACACGCTGGCCCTGGATGTGACCAGTGAGGAGTCGATGAGCGCCGCTGTGGCCGAGATCCACCGAGCCGCCGGTGGCATCGACGTGCTGATCAACAACGCCGGCTACAGCCAGTCGGGCGCGGTCGAGTCGGTCCCCCTTGCCGAGGTCCGGGCCCAGTTCGAGACCAATGTGTTCGGTCTGATCCGCATGTGCCAGCTGGTCCTGCCCGGCATGCGCGAGCGCGGGCAGGGCAGGATCGTCAACATCGGCTCGATGGGCGGTCGCCTCACGTTCCCGGGCGGCGGCGTGTACCACGCCACCAAGTACGCCCTGGAGGCGATCTCGGACGCCCTGCGCTTCGAGGTTCGCGGCTTCGGCGTCGAGGTGATCCTGATCGAGCCCGGCCTGATCACCACCGGCTTCGGGGAGGTGGCCGCCAGCTCCGTCGAGCGCGCCGGCCAAGATGCGGATGGTCCCTACGCCGACTTCAACCGGAGGGTGGCCAAGGTCACCGCCGAGGGCTACGAGGGTCCGATGGTCAAGCTGGGTGGAGGCCCGGAGAAGGTCGCCGAGACGATCGTCAAGGCGCTCACCGCCCGTCGGCCCAAGGCCCGCTATCCGGTGACCCCCAGCGCCCACATGATGATCGGCCAGCGCCGCGTCACCCCGGACCGGGTGTGGGACCTGATGATGCGGGTCCAGTTCCCCACGCCCAAGTAGCCCGCCCTGAGGCCGACCCTCAGCGGTCCATTGCGGCCTCCAGCAGGGGGCGCAACTCAACGGCGCTTCGGGCCACCCCGTCGGCGCCGGCCAGCTCCTCAACCCCGTAGGGACCGGTGGCCACGGCCAGGCAGCGCACTCCGTCGGCCCGGGCGCAGATGATGTCGCGCGGCGTGTCACCGATCACGATCGTGTCCGCGCGCGGGTGCGCGACGCCGCCCCGCCCCGCTCGCTTGCGGGCGATGTGGGGGAGGTCGGTCCGGTCCTCGGAGTCCGAGCCAAAGCCGCCCTGGCCGTGCGCGAAATGCGCGCCCAGCCCGGCCCGGGTCAGCTTCAGCCGCGCGACGGGCTCGAAGTTCCCGGTGACCAGCGAGAGCCTCACGCCGGGCTGCGCCTCACACCAGTCGAGCAGCTCGGCCACGCCCGAGAGCACCTTGTCGGCCAGCGACGGCGGGCACAGCTGGGCGTAGATCCGGCAGCAGGCCTCGCGCACGTCCTGCCGGTGACGGTCGATCTGCTCGGCCGAGACCCCGGCCTCGAGCAGCAGCAGTCGCGCGATCTCGTTGTCAGTCCGCCCCGCCGGGTCGATCCTCAGTCCCAGGCCGTCGGGATCGACCCCGTGGATCTCCTTCAGGGCCGCCCGCAGGGCGCGGCTGTGCTCGGCGGCCGCCCGTCCGACCAGCGTGCCATCGACATCGAACAGCAGCAGCACGGCCCGAGCTCAGCGCTCGAACGACATGCCGGGCTCGAGCCGGCGGGCGAAGGCCGCGATCAGCCGTGCCGCGGCCGCGATGTCACCCATCGAGACGAGCTCGACCGGCGAGTGCATGTAGCGGATCGGGACCGACACCAGCCCGGTGGGGATCCCGCCCCGCGCGATGTGCACCGCGTCGGCATCGGTTCCGGTGGAGCGCCCCAGCGACTCGACGGTGAACTCGAAGCCCTCCTGCTCGGCCGTCTCGTAGAGCAGCTCGGTGATGACCGGATGCAGCACCGTGCCGCGCGCCACGACCGGTCCCGAGCCCAGCGGATGCTTGGTGATCGGCCCCAGATCGATGCCCGGCTGATCGGTGGCGAAGGTCACATCGACGACGACCGCCAGGTCCGGATTGAGGGAGAACGCGCTCGTTCGCGAGCCGCCGAAGTTCGTCTCCTCCTGAACGACGGCCATCGCCACGACGTCGCCGGGGGCACCGCCGGCCTCGGCCACCAGGCGGGCCGCCTCGGCGGCCACGAAGCACCCGATGCGGTTGTCGAGCGCACGCGAGACCACCCGGTCGCCGGGCATCTCGATCGGCTCGACGTCGATCACGCCGACGTCACCGATGCGGACCATGCTGCGCGCCTCATCCCCATCCTTGGCGCCGATGTCGATGTGCAGGTCCTTGACCTGGGGAACCTTCTCGCGATCGGGGCCCCGCAGCAGGTGAATCGGCTTGCGGCCGATCACGCCGGGGACGCTGCCCGAACGCGTGGCGATCCGGATCCGCTGTCCGACCAGGACCACCGGGTCCCAGCCGCCGACCTCGCCGAAGCGGAGGTACCCGTCGTCCTCGATGTGCGAGACGTGCACGCCGATCTCATCGATGTGGCCGATCACGGCCAGCGTCGGGCCGCCCGCGGTGCCGGGCACCCGGGCCAGGGAGGAGCCGACGTTGTCGGACCCCACCTCGGCCGCCCAGGGCCGGCAGCCCTCGCGCCAGGCACGGGCAGCCTGCGTCTCGTGGCCGCTGGGACCGGCGGCCGTGATGAGGCTTCGGAACATGTCAGGGATCGGCACGACGGGAACCTTAGTCGGAGGGGGTAACTGGTCGGAGCGCTCAGCGCAGCAGTTCGCGCAGCACGAACGGCAGAATGCCCCCGTGCTGGTAGTAGCGCTGCTCCTTGGGCGTGTCGATCCGGACGGTGACCTCGAACTCCTTCTCGCCGGCCTTGACGGTCAGCCGGCGGGGTAGCTCCTCGACGCCCGCGATGCCGGCGATCGTGAACTCCTCCTCACCGGTCAGCCCCAGCGACTCCACCGAGTCACCGTCGGCGAACTGGAGTGGCAGCACGCCCATGCCAACCAGGTTCGAGCGATGGATGCGCTCGAAGCTCTGGGCGATGACCGCCCGCACGCCGAGGAGCTTGGTCCCCTTGGCCGCCCAATCGCGTGAGGAGCCTGAGCCGTATTCCTTCCCGGCGAGCACGATCAACGGGATGTCATGCTCGATGTAGCGCATGGCGGCGTCGTAGATGGACATCTCATCACCGCCACCGTCGCGCCCCGAGGGCTCGCCGGCGGGGCCCCCGTCACCGAGATACCGCGTGACGCCCCCCTCGGTTCCCGGCGCGAGCTGGTTGCGCAGGCGGATGTTGGCGAAGGTGCCCCGCATCATCACCTCGTGGTTGCCGCGCCGCGACCCGTAGGAGTTGAAGTCGCGCCGCTCGACGCCGTGCTCACCCAGGTAACGGGCGGCGGGCCCGTCGCGACGGATCGAGCCGGCCGGGGAGATGTGGTCGGTGGTCACGCTGTCGCCGAGGATGGCCAGCACCCGCGCCTTCTCGATGTCCTGCGGCGGCTCGGGCTCGCGCGGCAGGTCCTCGAAGAACGGCGGCTTGCGCACGTAGGTCGAGCGCTCGTCCCAGGCGAAGCGATCACCGGTGGGCACCTCGAGCGAGTTCCAGCGCTCGTCGCCGTCGAACACCTCGCTGTAGCTCTTGCGGAACATGTCCGACTGGACGGCATCCTCGACGGTCTGGGCGATCTCGCTCGTATCGGGCCAGATGTCCTTGAGGTACACGGGCCGGCCGTCCTTGTCCTCACCCAGGGGCTCGTCGTAGAGGTCGATGTCCATCGTCCCGGCCAGGGCGTAGGCCACGCACAGTGGCGGGGAGGCCAGGTAGTTCATCTTCACGTCCGGATTGATGCGGCCCTCGAAGTTGCGGTTGCCCGACAGCACGGAGACGACGGCCAGGTCCTCGGCGCCGACCACGTTGGAGATCTCCTCTGGGAGCGGGCCGCTGTTGCCGATGCAGGTCGTGCATCCGTAGCCGACCAGGTTGAAGCCGAGCTCGTCCAGGTACTCGGTCAGCCCGGATCGATTCAGGTACTCGGTGACCACCTTCGAGCCCGGAGCCAGCGAGGTCTTGACCCACGGCTTGACCGTCAGGCCCTTCTGGACGGCGTTGCGGGCCAGGATGCCGGCGCCCAGCATGACCGAGGGGTTGGAGGTGTTGGTACAGCTGGTGATGGCGGCGATCACGACGTGACCGTGATCGAGCACCGTCTCGGTTCCGTCGGCCAGCGTGACCGGGGTCTCGGCCGAAGGCCGGTCGGCGACCTGCGTGCCGCCCGTCTCGCCGTGGGGCCCGTGGCCATCGCCGTTGGCATGGTGGGTGGAGACCGGATCGGAGGCCGGGAAGGAGTCGCTCAGGGCGTCGTCCTCCTCGTTGCCGTCGTCGTCAGGCAGCAGGCCGCCCAGGGCCATGCGGAACCCGGCCTTGGCCTCGGTCAGCGAGACCCGGTCCTGGGGGCGCTTCGGCCCGGCGATGCTGGGCACGACGGTCGACAGATCGAGCTCGATCGTGTCGGAGAATGTGGGCTGCTCGGAGTGCTCGTCATGCCACAGCCCCTGCTCGCGAGCGTAGGCCTCGACCAACGCCACCAGCTCGGGCGGCCGCCCGGAGAACTCGAGGTAACGGAGCGTCTCGGCGTCGATCGGGAAGATCGCGCAGGTGGAGCCGAACTCCGGGGACATGTTGCCGATCGTGGCCCGGTCGGCCAGCGGCAGATGGGCCAGGCCGGGCCCGTAGAACTCGACGAACTTGCCGACCACGCCCCGTTCGCGGAGCTTCTCGGTCACGGTCAGCACGAGGTCGGTGGCGGTGGCGCCCTCGGGTAGCTTGCCGGTCAGCTCGAAGCCGAGCACCTGGGGGATGAGCATCGACATCGGCTGGCCGAGCATCGCCGCCTCGGCCTCGATCCCGCCCACACCCCAGCCGAGCACGCCGAGGCCATTGATCATGGTCGTGTGCGAGTCGGTACCGACCAGCGTGTCCGGGTAGGCGACGCCGGCCTGCTCATCGACGAACACCACGCGGCCCAGGTACTCGAGGTTGACCTGGTGCACGATGCCCGTGTCCGGCGGCACCACACTGAAGTTCTTGAAGGCACCCTGGCCCCAGCGCAGAAACGCGTAGCGCTCCTGGTTGCGCTCGAACTCGAGCTCGGCGTTGCGCTGGAAGGCGGACGCGTTGCCGAAGGCGTCGACCTGGACCGAGTGGTCGATGACCAGCTCCGCGGGGACGAGCGGGTTGATCTTGCTCTCGTCGCCGCCCAGTTCGCGCATCGCGTCGCGCATCGCGGCGAGGTCAACGATCGCCGGTACGCCGGTGAAGTCCTGCATGACCACGCGCGCCGGCGTGAAGGCGATCTCCTTGTTGGGCTCCTCTCCGGCGTTCCATGACGCCAGGGCCTCGATGTCCTGGGCGCGGATCGACTCGCCATCCTCGTTGCGAAGCAGGTTCTCGAGCAGGATCTTCAGGGAGAACGGCAGCCGGGCGACGTCGAACTTGGACTGCAGGGCGTCCAGGCGGTAGATCTCGTAGGTCCTCTCGCCGACTTTCAGTTCGGCCCGGGCATCAAAGCTGTTGGCGGACATGGGTTGAAAACTCCTGGTTTCAGGATGGCTGTCCCCTACTGTAGATCCGTGCTGGCGCCGGTGAGGGCAGAGCGTCGCCGGAGGCTGCCCCGCCGGGTCCTACAACTCTCTTAGCCGGGTCTTGCTCCGGGCTTCATCCGCGGGCCGAGCCTGTTGGCAGTCGCCAATCCGAGGAGCCCCAGATGACGCTCATCACCCGCACCCTGGCCGGCGTGGCCCTGGCCGCCATCGGCGCCGTGGCCGCCGCCGGGACCTACACCGAGCTCCGGCGCGTGCCGGACCAGTCTTAGCGTTCTCTCATTCCAGCCCTGGATCCTGCCGCCATGAGTTCTGACTCCGCCCGCTATCGCGCGCCGCTGCGCACCGCCGGTCGCGGCCGGCGCCTCGCCCTGCCGGCCGCATCGCGGTGGCGCGCGCTCCCCGAGCTGCCGGCCCTGATGCTCGTCGCCGGGCTGTTGAACCTCTGGGGCCTGAGCATCAACAGCTGGGCCAACACGTACTACTCGGCTGCCGTGCGCTCGATGAGCACGAACTGGCACGACTTCCTGTTCGCCTCGCTGGACCGGAGCGGCCTGATGACGGTCGACAAGCCGCCGCTGGCCATGTGGGTCCAGGCGCTGTCGGCGCGGATCTTCGGCTTTCACCCCCTGAGCGTGCTCATCCCCCAGGCCCTGATGGGCGTCGCCGCGACCGCGCTCATCTACGACCTGACGCGGCGTTGCTTCGGCCGCGTGGCCGGGATCGCCGCCGGCCTGACGCTGGCCACGACACCGGTGGTGGTGGCCGTTTCGCGCCACAACAACCCCGATGAGCTGCTCCTGCTCTGCAGCGTGGCCGCGCTGTGGCTGGCCTTCCGCGCCCTGCAGACGGGGCGCACGCGCTGGCTGGTCTGGTGCGGGGTGGCCGTCGGGCTCGGCTTCGAGACCAAGATGGGCGTGGCCCTGATGGTGGTGCCCGGCATCGTCGCCGCCTATCTGTGGGTGGCGCCGAGCGGCCGGCTGGCCGCGGTGCGGCAGCTCCTGGCCGCCGGGGTCGCGCTGGCCGTGGTCGGGCTGGCCTGGCCGCTGCTCGTCACGTTGACGCCGGCCGCCGACCGCCCCTGGATCTCGGGCACGTCCGATAACAGCATCTGGTCGCTGATCTTCTCCTACAACGGGATCGGCCGGATCGCCGGTCAATCCGGCGGCCCGGGCGCGATCGGCGGCGGGGCTCGGGGTGGTGCGGCGCTCGGCGGGGGCACCGGCATCTTCCGGCTCCTGCAGTCCGGGCTCGGGGATCAGGCGGGATGGCTGCTCGGCTTCGCCGTGGTCGCCGGCCTGGGCATCCTGATCAGCTCGCGGCTGCGCCGCGCCGACCCCCGCACGGGCTGGATGATCTCCGTCGGCGGCGCCTTCCTGGTCACGGCCGTGGTGTTCAGCTTCGCCCAGGGGATCTTCCATCCCTACTACGTCTCGTTCCTGGCCCCGTTCTCGGCCGCGCTACTCGGCGCCGGCGTGGGAACGGCGCTGGCGCCGGGGCGGGCGCCGCGGCTGATCGGGGCGGCGGGGTTCGTGGCCGGGGCGATCACCGAGCTGGTCGTCCTGGGCACCCTGAATGGACAGCTGGCCTGGGCACGGCCGCCGGTCATCGCGGCCGCGCTGCTCGGCACGCTCACGCTGGTGGCGCGGAGCTCCTCTCGGCTGCGGGTGGCCGCGGTGACGGCCGCGCTGGCCCTGCTCCTGACGGCGCCGGCGAGCTGGGCGGCGCAGACGCTCGGCCACGCCACCAGCGGGACGTTCCCGACCGGCGGTCCGACCGGTGCCGCCGGCGCCCCCGGTGGGCCTGGCGGCTTCCTGCGCGGCGGCTTCGGTCCCCGTGCCTTCAGAGGCTCCGGCGGCTTCGGCAGCCGAGGCGCCTTCCCTGGCTTCGGCGCTGCTCCCGGGGCACCGGGCGGCCCTGGCGGCGGTGCGCCACCCGGTACCGGTTCCGGCGCTCCTCCGGCTCCGGGTGCCCCGTCCCTGCTCGGTGGCTCTCGGGCACGCGGCCCGGCCGGGGGGGCCTTCCCCGGCGGCGCCCCGGGAGGGTTCGGGGGCAACAGTGCCGCCCTGGACGCGGCTGTCCGCTACGCCCGGGCTCACGGCGGCGGCACGATCGGAGTCGCCAGCCAGAGCGCGGCGGCCGCGGTGATTCTCGACACCAACGCCGATCTCGCCGGTCTCGGCGGCTTCTCGGGCCGGGAGAGCTCGGTTACGGCCGCCTGGCTGGCGATGGAGGTCCGCGACGGTCATCTGCGCTGGGTCATCTCCGACTCCAGCGGTCAGGGGTTGCGGCTCCCCGGCGACACCCGCCAGGGGAGCCGGGCGGCACTCAACGCGGTGGCCGCTGCGTGCCGCCCGGTGACGCTCGGAGGCGCGAGCGGCGACAATTCGACCATGTACGACTGCCAGGGCCGCGCAGCGGCGATTCTGACCGCGGCCCGGCACGCGTGATCGGGCTCGGCGCGGGTGCGGTCCGACGCCGGAGCCGCAGGCTCACGCTCGGCGTGCTGTCCGGCGCGCTGGTCGCGTTGGCTGCCGCGCCGTCGGCGCGGGCCGACAGTGTCCAGAGCTCCAACTGGGCCGGCTACGCGGTCCACGGCTCGGGCCTGCGCTTCCAGACCGTGGTAGGAACCTGGCGGCAGCCGATGGCGGTCTGCAACGGGGCGGGTCCGACTTATTCCTCGGTCTGGGTCGGGATCGGCGGCTTCAACCTGAACTCGCGGGCGCTCGAGCAGATCGGCAGCGAGGTGGACTGCAGCGCCACGGGACAGGTGCTCTCAACCGCCTGGTACGAGCTGGTCCCCGCTCCGTCGCGCCCGATCCGGATGCGGGTCGACCCGGGCGACTGGCTGTCGGCGTCGGTGGTGGTGCGGGGCCATCAGACGACGCTCGCGCTGCATGACCTGACGCGCCGGGTCTCCTTCACCCGCCACATTCGCGCGCGGCTGCTCGATGTGTCCTCTGCGGATTGGATCGTCGAGGCGCCGTCGGAGTGCTCGACCGCCGGCTCCTGCCTGACGCTCAGCCTGGCCGACTTCGGGACGGCCAGCTTCACCTCGGCCAGGGCGACCCCGGTGTCCGGGCGTCCGGGCAGCATCTCGGACCGTCGCTGGAGTCTGACCCGGATCACGCTCGGCGGTGGCGCGCGCCACTTCATCGGCGGACCGGCCCCGGGGCCTCAGGCCGCTCCGTCGCCACTGACCGCCGGCGGCAGCGCGTTCTCAGTCACCTACCAGGGCGCGCCGAGCGCGACGACGTCGAACCCCACCCAGGCGGCCCTGGCCGCTGCCGGCCGCCTGCGGCTGGGCGGGGCGCGCCTCGCCCGCTGACCGTCGCCCGGCCGCCGGCCGCCCCGCTGCCGCTCGCAACTTCGTAGGTCCCTCTTAGAAGGCTCCTACGGCGCTCTACCGCAGGTGCCCGATCGTGGGTTCCATGACAACGAGCGCAACTCCTCACCTGTTCTGGATCACCAGCCGGGCCGCCGGGATCGTCGCCCTGGTCCTGGCCAGCCTGGCCGTCTCCCTCGGGCTGTTGATGAGCACCAGGCTGCTGCGCAAACGTGGCCCCGATCTGCTCGCCTCCCACGAGGTCCTGTCCATGGCCACGCTGGTGGCGATCGCCGTGCACGGCGTGACCCTGCTGGGCGACAAGTACCTGCATCCGTCGCTGGTCGACATCGCCGTTCCCCTCGCCAGCGGCTACAGGACGTTCTGGACCTCACTCGGGATCATCGGCGGCTGGGGGATGGCGCTGCTGGGCCTCGCCTTCTACGTGCGGCGCTATATCGGCGCCGCCCGCTGGCGCAAGCTGCACCGGCTGACGGCGCTCATGTGGCTGGCCGGTCTCGGGCATGCCCTCGGTGAGGGCACTGACGCCGGGCAGACCTGGTTCCTGGTCATGACGGCGATCGTCACGGTGCCCGCACTGGCGCTCCTGGCCACACGCTGGCTGGGGGTCAGCCCACCGGCCAAGGCCGCGCCGCGCCCGCGCGCTCACGATGTCCTCGACGTGCGGGCGATCCGCGTGGGCACCGTGCCCACCGGCCCGGGCTCGATCGCCGGGCGAAGGCCGAGGGTGGACGTGGAGGGGTAAAGCGGGTCTGGGATCAGAATCCGGGCGGGTGCCGGACCACGAACCCGGAGAACTCTCCGCCGCCCTGCGCCCAGCGGCTGCCCCCGTAGGACAGCGCGACCGTGTCAAAGCGCCAGCCGGCCACCTCCATCCAGACGTGGCCGGCGTTGGCGTAGATGGTGATCCAGCGACCCGGACCGGGATCGCCGTAGCCCTCGAAGTCGCCCGAGACCATCGGTGCGCCCAGCAGTCCGGCGGCGGCCAGGGCGTAGCTCACCGAGCCCGAGCAGTCATACCCGCCGGCGTGGAAGGAGCCGTGACCGCCGCCCCACACGTACGGGAGGGTCGCGATCGCGTTGCCGGCGGCGATCACCTGGGCCACCGCGGCCGGGGCGCCCGCCGGCGCCTGCACCATGCCGGCGGTGTTGACGGCGATGCCGCCCACGCCCGCGTTGCCGGTGGCGGCGGCGCGGGCGGCCTGCGCGGCCGCGCGCTTCTCGAGCGTGTCCAGTCGCCCGCGCAGCGCGTGGTAGCGAGCGCCGAGGCGCCCGCGCGCAGCGAGCTGATGCAGGCGCTCGGCCATCAGCGCGTAGCGAAGGGCGGCCACCTGGTTGCGGCGGCTGAGGACCGCCTCGGCCAGCGCGCGATCGCGGCTCTCCAGGCCGGCCAGCTGATTGGCCTCCCGGGCGACCTCGGCGCGGGCGGTCCGGGTGAAGCCGACGATCTGGGCATCCTGCCGGCCCACCCTGGCCATGAAGCTGACCTGCTCGAGCAGGGAGTTGAAACCGTGGGCCTGCAGGATGACCGTCATCAGATCGGGCTGCGCGCCCTCGTAGCTCGCCCGCAGATTGGCGGCCAGCGCCGTGGTGGCCAGATGCAGGCGATTCTCGAGCGCGACCAGGTGGTCCCGGGCGGCGATCAGCTGGGCCTGGACGATCTCGAGCTCGGCGATGCGGTGATTCAGGTCGGCCTGCACGGCGGCCAGCTCGGCCTCGGCCTGGTGCAGGCCGGCGGTCGTGTGGGCGATCTGCTGGGAGTAGGAGGCGATCTGGGACTGCAGCGACGCGGCCGCGGAGCGCGCGGCCGTGATCTGCCCCTGCAGATCTCCGGCGCTGGTCCCGGCCAGGCCGACGCCGAGTACGGCAGCGGCCAGCACGGGCAGACTGAGGAGGCGACCCAGCGGCGGGGACCAGGGGCGATTGCGAGGGCGGGGCATCTCGTGGCAGGGGGAGTCGGCGCGGGCGGGTCGCGCGGACACGGGTTGAAGGACAACCGCTGCCGGCGGCGGCCGGCGGCGGCTCAGGGCACGGCGCTGCGGCAATGTAACACGGGCCGTCGGCGTGGTCCGGCCAACTCCTCGGCTGCAAGAGATCCTGCAAATGAGGGCTTTGCCGGACGTCATCAGGGCCTTCTGGGGGGTGCCGTCCGCGCCGGTTCGGGGGCGGCTTTGCAATACTCGCTGCGTGTTCAGATCGCGCACCCTGCCGGCGCTGGTGATGGTTCTCGGCCTGCTCGCGGCCCTCGGGCCGAGCCTCGCCTGGGCCAGCGGCGGCTCGGGCGGTTCGGCCGGCGACAATCAGTACGTCGACCCGCTGGCGGGGGTTCACACGCACACCGGCGGCAGCCATCCCGCCTCGAGCGGCTCGGCCCCGAGCGCCCCGGCGAGCACGCCCACGAGCAGCTCGTACGTCGCCCCCGCGTCAACCGCGACGACCCCGACGGCAACCGCCGCGGCCACCACGACCGATCCGAGCGGGAAGGCCAGGACGCTGCCGTTCACCGGCTTCGAGGACTGGCAGGCGGCCGGTCTCGGGGCCATGCTCCTCGCCGGCGGCCTGCTGCTGCGCCGCCGCGCGCTCTCCTGAGGCCGCCCCGGCCTCGGCGCTGTTTCCGCAACCTTCCCCGACGGGAGCTGTTCTGATGCTGATGCCTGTCCGAGCTTCCGCCGCCCCGTCTCGCTTCCGAGGCTGGCTGCTCGCCCTGGTGCTGACCGCCGTCACGCTGCTGGTGCCCACCTTCGCCGGGAGTCCGGCCCGGGCCGCAACCCGCGCCAAGGCCGGGGCAGCCCGCGTCCGGCATGTGCCGGCCGGGTTTGTCGGCGTGGACATCGACGGCCCGCTGTTCGATCCGGCCTCGCCCCTGAACCTCGGCAACCAGATGACGAGCATGGTCAGCGATGGCGTGCAGAGCGTGCGCGTGGCCTTCAACTGGGCGGCGGCCCAGCCCTACGCGAGCTCCGCCGATGTCCCGGCCGATCGCCAGGGGGAATTCGTGCCCGGCCCGGACGGCCGTCCGATCACCTACTCGGTCACCGACCAGATCGTCGGCAACGCCGCCGCGCACGGGCTCACGGTGCTGCCGACGCTGCTCTACGCCCCGCCCTGGGACGCCCGGCCCAACGACGGCGGACTGGCCATTCCCGACCAGAACGCCCCGTACGCAGAGTTCGCGGCGGCGATGGTGCAGCGCTATGGGCCGAGGGGCACGTTCTGGACCCAGAACCCACAGATCCCCAGACTCCCCGTCCGCATGTGGCAGATCTGGAACGAGCCCAACCTGCCCGCCTACTGGCCGCAGCCGTTTGCCGCCAGCTACGTGGGGCTGCTGCATGCCGCGCATGACGCGATCAAGCAGGCCGACCCGCGGGCCAAGGTCGTGATCGGCGCACTGACCAATTTCGCCTGGCGGGCGTTCGCCGCTGTCTACCGGGTGCCCGGCGGGCGCAAGCTGTTCGACGTGGCGGCGGTGAACGGCTTCACCGCCACCCCGGCCGATGTCATTCTCTACTGGCGCTTCATCCGCCGGGCGATGGCCCGCTACGGCGACGGTCGCAAGCCGCTGCTGGCGACCGAGGTGAGCTGGCCGTCGGCCCAGGGCCAGAGCCCCCAGCGGCTGGACTTCAGCACCACCGAGCGGGGACAGGCCCAGAAGGTGGCCGCGATCCTGCCGCTGATCGCCTCCTGGCGGGTCCGCCTGCGGCTGATCGGCTTCTACTACTACACCTGGATCGACCAGGAGCATCGCGGCGCTCCGGTGTTCGCGTTCGCCGGCCTGCAGCAACTGACCGACGGGGGCCACGTCCGGGCCAAGCCCGCCCTCAGGGCGTTCACCACCGGGGCCCTGGCCATCGAGGGCTGTCGCGCCAAGGGCGACACCGCCCTGATCTGCAAACACTGAGCGTGCCGCTCAGCAGGGCGGAGTGGCGGCGGGGGCGGCGACGGCCTGCAGGCCGAACGCGAACGCCCGCGTATCAGGCGTGCCGGCCCCGGTCAGTCCGCTGATGCCGTACCACTGCTGGCTGTCGGCCGGGCTCTGCTGGGGCGAGTACCAGGTGTAGATCAGAGCCGCGGCCAGACCGCAGCGACCGTGAGCCAGCTCGGCGACCGTGCGGGCGATGTACAGCGGCCGACGCGCGGCAGGCACATAGTCGAGCGCGCCGGGGAACTGGGTGGTCCAGCCGAACTCGGTGGCGTACAGGGGCACGTCGGCCATTCCGAGCAGACGCAGCGTCGCGCGGGCGGTCTGTATGCGGGTGAGGGCCACGGCCGGGGTGCCGTAGGGATGCACGCCGACCCCGTCGAGGTGGCCCCGGAGGTCCGGCAGAGCGGCCAGCATCGCGGGCAGGAAGCGGGGTAGCTTGGTGAGACCGCCGATGATGACCCGCGCGGTCGGGTCGACGGTGTCAATCGCTGAGCGGGCGGCCATGTACAGCGCTGCGTACGCCCCCGCCTCCGGCTGCGGGGTCCAGAAGGTCCCGTTGTCGGGCTCATTCCAGATCTCGAAGGTCTGGACCGGCAGCCTGGGCAGTTCGGGATGCTGCGTCCAGAACGTCCCCTGCTCTCCGTAGCGGGCGGCGAACGCCTCGGCGTAGGCGGCGTACTCCGCGTCAGAGCGGGGCGGGGAGTGATCCTGGCCGGCGATCGACTGCGCCCAGGGTGCCGAGTAGTCCAGCACGGGCAGCCAGCGCAGCCCGGCCGTGGCCAGGGCCGCGGCGATCTGGTCATCGAAGGACCAGGCGAAGTTGTGGCGGGAGCCCACGGGGGCGGTGGGCTCACTGGCCTCCCAGAAGGCGTCGCTGCGAGCGAGCGTGGCCCCGGTGGCCCGCAGGGCTGAGAGCTGGACGGCGATCGTCGCCGCCGGCGGACCGTGCCCGTTGAACATCAGGTTCACGTTGGCCCCGAACTCCTCACCGCCCGGGGCGGGCCGCGCCGGCTGCGGAGCCGCGGAGGGCGGCGGCAGCGTCGTGCCCGTCCCGCTCCGACGCGGAGCGGGCGGCTCCGAACCCGAGCTCAGGATCAGGATCAGGAGCACCGCGCCGGCGACGACGACCAGCCCTCCGGCCACAACCAGCGCTCGTCGCCGGTCGTCGCTCACGGGTCCCTCGGGAGGGAGGCCGGAGCCGGGCACATGACGGACAGAATTCTGGTCACAGAGAGTGGCCGGGGCATCGTGGCGACGCGCCGCGGGCCGCGCTGATTATGCCCGGGGGAAGCTCGCCGCAGCCACGCCCGCGCGGGCGCAGCCGGGCGCGGCGCCCGCGTACACTGGCGCCGGTGGGGAAACGGAGTTCGACTCACACGCCGCCGCCATCTCGCGTCGCCCTGATCCACGATTTCCTGCTCGACGTCCGCGGCGCCGAGCGGGTCTTCCTGGAGCTCTGCGACATGTGGCCCGAGGCGGATATCTACACGGCGGTCTACGACGAGGACGGGACCGAGGGGCGGTTCGCGAGCCGCAACGTGCACACGTCCTTCCTGCAGCGGCTGCGCCCCTCCGCGCGGACCTTCCGCGCGTTGCTGCCCCTGTATCCCGCCGCGGTCGAGTCGTTTGATCTCAGCGCCTACGACCTGGTCGTGTCCAGCTCGTCGGCGTGGGCGCACGCGGTCCTCTGTGAGGAGCGCACCGTCCATGTCAGCTATTGCCACAACCCGTTTCGCTACGCCTGGAACGACCGCGAGCAGACGCTGGCCCGCCGGGACCCGATGACGCGCGCGTTCCTGCGCGGCGCCTTCCGCCGCTGGCGCCAGTGGGACTGGATCGCCGCTCAGCGCACCAACCGCTACGTGGCCAACTCGCGCATCACCCAGGCCCGGATCCGGGCCTACTTCGGGCGCGAGGCCTCAATCGTCCATCCGCCGGTGAACACCGAGCGCTTCTCGCCCGGGGCGGTCGGCCAGCACTACCTGATCGTCTCCGAGCTGATGGCCCACAAGCAGATCGATGTGGCGATCGCCGCGTTCAACCGCCTGCGCCTGCCCCTGGTGATCATCGGGGACGGTCCGCACATGCGCCGGCTGCAGCGCCTGGCCGGCCCGACGGTGACGCTCGTGGGTCGTCGCACGGACCTCGAGGTCGCGCAGCTGATCCAGGGGGCGCGAGCACTGATCGTCACGTCGGTGGAGGAGTTCGGGATCGCCGCCGTGGAGGCTCAGGCCGCCGGACGGCCGGTGATCGCCCGGGCCGCGGGGGGCGTGCTCGAGACCGTGATCGACGGGGTCACCGGGTGCTTCTGGACCGGGGGCGCTGACGAGCTTGCCCAGACCGTGCTCGAGTTCGACGAGGAGGCCGTCGATCCGGACCTGCTGGTCGCAAATGCCCGGCGCTTCGGCCGTCAGGCCTTCCGCGACGGACTGACTCGGGAGGTCGAAGCCGCGCGCGCTCACGAGACCCGACCCGGCCCGGGCGGCCGCCAGCCGCTGCCCTCCACGCGACTGGTCCGGCGCGCCGTCCGCGATCCCCACCGGTAGGTGCGCGGGATCACGCTCACCGCCGCGCGGGCGCTCGCGCTGGCGGGCCCCACCGCGCTGGCCTTCTTCGCCGGAGGCTACTTCTCCGAGGCTCGCAGCTGGGCCGGCGCCGGCGCCTGGCTGGGGGTGCTGCTGGCCGCCGCCGGGGCGGCCAGGCTGCCCCGCTCGCGTCCGGCGCGGCTCGCGCTCGCCGGCCTGAGCCTGCTGGCGGCCTGGACGCTGCTCTCGATACTGTGGGCGCCGATCGCCGGCAACGCGTATCACGCTGGTCAGATAACCGTGCTCTATCTGGGGGCGCTGCTGGGCGGCGCGATGCTGTTCCGGGGTGGCTCGATGCGCCTGCTCGAGCCCTCGCTGGCCGCCGGGACGCTGCTCGTGATCGGTTACGGCCTGTCCGAACGCCTGCTGCCGGGGGTGCTGCATTTCAGCGCCTCGATCAGCGCCAACGGGCGGCTCGAGCAACCGCTGACGTACTGGAATGCGATGGGCGAGCTGGCCGCGATCGGCTTCGTCCTGTGCGCGCGGCTGGCCGGTGACCCGGGCCGTCACCGCGCGCTGCGCGCGGTGGCGGCCGGCGCCACCGCGCCACTCGGTCTGGGCCTCTACATCTCCTTCTCGCGCGGGGCGCTGTTCGCCTGCGTGGCCGGCCTGGTGGCGTTGGTGGTCCTCGCCGCGCGCCGGGAGCAACTCGGGGCGGTGGCGCGGAGCGTCATTGGCGCCGCGCTGGCCGTTGCGGCCGCGGCGCCGTTCGCGGGCGTCACGTCCCTGGCCGGGGCCCTGTCGGAACGGGAGACGCAGGGCGCGGTGGTCCTGGTGGCGCTGCTGGTGATCACGGCACTGGCCGCGGGTGGGCAGCTCCTGACCGGCCGCCGCGAGCGCGTGGGCGAGCTGCGCCTCCCGCAGCATGCGCCCTGGCTCGCCGGGGTCGTGATCTGCGCCGGGCTGGCTCTGGCGATCGTGCTCGGAGCCCATGAGAGCGCCCACGGGACGGCTCGGCTGCCCGGCGGCGCCGTGCGCCTGACCACGTTGCAGAGCAACCGCTACGACTACTGGTCGGTCGCCCTGCGCGCGTTCGGCAGCGAGCCGCTGCACGGGGTGGGCGCCGGCGGCTGGAGCGTCGACTGGCTGCGCTGGCGCCACGTCAGCGAGGCCGCTCAGGACGCGCACTCGCTTCCGCTCCAGACTCTGGCGGAGCTCGGCGTGGTCGGTTTCCTGTTCCTCCTCGCCCTGATCATCGGTATCGCCGGCGCGGCCGCCCGGGCCGTGTCCGGCATGCGGGCGGTGGTGGGGCCGGTGGCCGCCCTGGTCGTGTACCTGGCTCACGCCCCGCTGGACTGGGATTGGCAGATGCCGGCCGTGACGCTGGTGGCGATGGTCATCGCCGGGGCCGTTCTCGGTCAGGCCGAAGCCGAGCCGGCGGCAGCCGATGCGGCCGTCGCGCGTGCGACTACAGAGCCTCCGCGATACGCGGAGCCTCGCGCGTGAACACCCAGCCGGCCAGCGCGCAGATGATCAGCGAGATCAGGATCGGCGCTCCGATCCGCAGCAGTCCGCCCTCGACGGGCGCCCCCGGTTGGATCATCCACCGTCGGGTGAGCTCGAACAGTGGGGCGAGTGGGTTCAGGGCCAGGATCTTGCCCAGCGTGCCGCTCGCGTGACTGAGTGGATACAGCACCGGAGAGGCATACAGCAGCGCCGTCGAGAACACCGCCCAGATGATCCCGATGTCCCGGAAGCGCGGATACAGCGCGGACACGATCATGGCCACCGCGGTGGTGAGGATGAACAGGAGCAGCACGATCAGGCCCAGCCCGAGCCAGCTCCAGCGGGGCGAGACGCCGAAGCCGAGCAGGAACCCGAACACCACGATCAGGTTCAGACCCAGGTTGAACAGGCTGGTCAGGACCACCGAAAGCGGGATGACCAGCCGCGGGAACTGGGTCTTGCGGACGACGGCCTCCTGGCTCAGCACAGAGCCGACGGCGGTGTTGGTCGCCTCCTGGAAGAAGCCGAACAGGACGATATTCAGCAGCAGGAAGACCGGATAGTGCGGCACCTGGCCGCCGAGCTTGATGACGTGCGTGAACACGGTCACCAGGACGGCGAACAGCAGCAGCGGGCGGCATAGCGACCACAGATACCCCAGCAGGGTGCCGAAGTAGGTGCGCTTGAACTCGGTCACGGCAATCAGCCACAGCAGCTCGGCCGAGCGGCGCGCGCCGCCGCCCAGCGCCGACGGTCCGCGCACGTCGTGCAGGACGAGCGACTCATCGGGGGCCATGACGCTCACCCGCCCCGACCCTCGGGAGCCGCGCTCACTGGTCCTCCACGATCGCCTCGGTGTCGACCTGCACGGCCAGGCTGCCCGGGCCGGGCTCGGTCCCGTAGACCACGAACTCGATCAGCCGGAGGACGTGCAGGGCCAGATCGCCGTAGCTGCGGTTGCGCGAGATCATCGAGCTGATCGAGTAGCGCCCGGGCAGGAGCCGGTTCTCGATCCGCGCCGACAGGCGCACCCGCTGGCCGGCCCGGAGCAGCTCGGTGGCCTCGGCCGGCGTGTCCTCGAGGCCTCGATTGAACCCGAACAGCTGCACCCCGTCGGCGTTCAGGAAGTGGAAGCCGAACTGCGGCGAGACGAGGTCGTGCACGGCCTCGTAGATGACCTGCAGCTGGATCGGCTCGCCCTGCTCGACGTTCTCGACCCGCTTCCCGGCCGGGCTCTCGAGCCAGGTATCGATCAGGCGGACGTTGACGTCGGGCACGTCCTGGGCCGCGCCGCGTCCCGCGTCGTGGCCGCCGAAGTTGAGGCGGTAGTAGCGCAGCGCAGTTTCCTCGGGGTCACCCAGGTACTGCAGCTCGCCGTTGTGCAGCAGCATCGCCCGGTCACAGAAGCTCTGCACCGTGGCCATGTCGTGGGTCACCAGAACGACGGTCTTGCCCGCTGCGCGCCGCGCCCGGAAGACGTCCATGCACTTCTGCGCGAAGGCGGCATCGCCGACGGCCAGCACCTCGTCGATCAGCATGATGTCGGCGTCGGCCTGGACCATGACCGCGAACGCCAGCCGCACCATCATGCCTGAGGAGTAGTTCTTCAGCTTCAGGTCGGCGAAGCGCTCGAGCTCGGCGAACGCCAGCACGGCGTCCAGGCGCGAGCGCGCCTCCTGACGGCTGAGCCCCATCAGGACGCCGTTGAGAACCACGTTCTCGCGCGAGGTGAGCTCGGGATTGAAGCCGACCCCGAGCTCGATGAACGGCGCCAGCCGGCCGGCGATCCGCAGCCGGCCGGCGTCCTTGCGGTAGATCGAGGCCATGATCTTCAGCAGGGTGCTCTTGCCCGAGCCGTTGCGGCCGACGATCCCGAAGAACTCCCCCCGGTGAACGTCGAAGCTGACCTCGCTCAGCGCGCGCAGCGGACGGTGGTGGGGGCGGGCCAGGGGATGGGTCACCCGCTCCTTGATCGAGTCCACGCGCTGGTCCGGGATGGAGAACGTCTTGGAGACGCTCTCCGCTTGGATCACCACGGGCCCCTCGATCAGCTTGGAGCGATCGATTGGCCGGGGCGCCGGGGCGCGGCTGGGCGAGGTGCGGGTGACGGCGTCCACGGTCTGAGAGTCCCGCCGGGGCGGCGCGGGAGCACCCCAGATTAGCCTGTGCGGCCCGGGCTTCCGGCTCGCCAGCGGCGCAGCCGGCGCTGCTCGTAGCGAGGCGGATCGGGGAACGAGGCATCGGCCGCGAAGCGTCCCGGGCGCCGGCGAGTCCCGGTGGCGAGCACCACCAGCCAGCGCCAGGCGATCCCCCGAGCCAGGGCCAGCTCGCCGCCGAGCGTCTCATCCCGGCCGATCAGCCGCCGTAGCGGTCGCAGCGCCAGCCACAGAAAGCCGCTCAGCGACTGGTCGGCGGCGGCAAACCGTCTTAGCGCCCGCCGGTTGGAGCCGCGGAGCTCCGGGCCGCTGCGGGCCAGCAGCACCTGGGCTTGCACCTGACGCATCATGTAACCGCCGAAATAGGCCCCGCGCCAGCCGCGGGAGCCGCCGCGCAGCATCGAGCGGGCCGCTCCCCGCCAGGCCGCCAGCGGCCCGCGCTCCGGGTCCGAGCCACCGGCGGCGACCACCCCCTGGACCGCGCCGCCGTGCTGGACGTAGTCGTACAGCGGGCGGTCGACATAGGCCAGGCGCCCACTTGCCAGGCCGGCCAGGGCCAGCCAGTGATCATGGAAGGGAAGACCGGGCAGGACCGGAAACGGCAGGGCGCGGTCGAGCAGTTCGCGGCGGAACAGCATGGCCGCTCCAGGTGCCGTGTTGGCCACGAGCAGGGAGGCGATGTTCGCGGGGTCGTGCCGGCGCCCGGTCCACAGCGAGTCCCGCAGAAGCCGCCCGTCGGGGCTGATCAGCCGCTGGTCGGAGTAGACGAGCTGGGCGTCGCCGAGGCCGGCACGGAGCGCGGCCAGCTTGTCGGGATACCAGCGATCGTCCTGGTCGCACAGGGCGATCAGCGCCGCGTCCGCCGGGACCAGGGTGAGCGCACGCTCGAAGTTGCGGTAGGGATCCAGACGAGTCGCTGAGCGGGACACCCGGAAGCGCGGATCATCGCCGATCTCGGCCCGCAGGTGCCCGAAGCCGGCCTCACCTGAGCCACCGTCGCTGACGATGCAGATCCAGTCGGGGTCGGTCTGATCGCGCAGCGATTGGATCTGGACCGACAGCAGCGCCGGGTCGGGCTCGAACGCAGCCAGACAGACCGCGATCGTCCCGCTGGCGGCGGAAGGCGCCGGGACGGGTGATGGTGCGCCGGGGGCCTGCGGCACGATCGCGATCGTGCCCAGCGTGGCCCTGGCCTGGCTGCCGTCCTCAAGGCGGATCGCCGCCTCCAGGGTCAGCGTCCCAGGGCCGGGCTGAGCCGGAATCACCACCGTGGCCCAGAAGCCGCTGCGGTAGCTGCGCCCCTCAGGATCGGCGCCGCCGCCGTCTGGACCGGTCAGCCACTCGTACAGATCACGACGGGGCATGCGCTGGGCGCTGACGCGCTGGCGATGGCCCGCGAGGACCAGATCGATGCGCCTCACCGCTTGATGGCGATGGAAGCAGTGACCGAAGCAGAACACGGCACTGGCCCGGCCGGCGGGCAGGTCCGCCGGCAGCTGACTCTCCAGCCTGATGCGCAGATCACCGGACGGCGCAGAGCGCTCCGGGGCGCGAGTCTGACTCCGTTCGAGGACCACCGCCGCCCGACTGTACGCCACGCGTTGGCCGTGCATATGCGCCGTTATCATCGGCCGCATGTCGCTTCTCGATACCTCCGCTGACCCGCCGCACGTCGCCGCGGACCGCCTGCTGCAGATCATTGAAGCCCGGTTCGGCGATGGTCTCGAGGAGGCCCGGGCGGCGACGGCCACCGGACCTACCGCAGATGCCGAGGGGCTCCGCAGCGCCTATCTGACCCTGCTCAAGCTGTGCCTCTGCGACCTGGCCGGGACGACGACCACCTCGGTTGCCCGCACGATCGACGGGGCCGTCATGTCCCGGGAGCTCGCCGATGGTCAGCTCCGCTTCCGCGCCGCCGGCCTGGACTGGCCGCTGCACGGACTGACGATGGTCGGATTGGCCCGCCTGGATGACCTCCAGGCCTGCGTCGAGTCGGTCATCCGCGACGGCATCGAGGGCGATCTGATTGAGGCGGGATCCTGGCGCGGCGGAGCCTCGATGCTGATGCGGGCCACGCTCAACTCGCTCGGCGAGGGCGACCGCACGCTGTGGGTGTGCGACTCCTTCCAGGGCTTCCCATCCACGGAGGCGACCGGGCAGGACGGCTACGACCTCGACGCCGACCTGGCCAACTGCGACTTCCTGGCCGTGCCGCTGGAGGAGGTCAAGGCCAACTTCGCGCGCTTCGGGCTGACCGGGAACGTCAACTTCGTCCCCGGCTTCTTCGAGGACACCCTGCCGCAGCTGCCCGCCCGGCGCTGGGCCGTCGCGCGCCTGGACGGCGACAGCTACGACGCCACGCGGCTCGGTCTCGAGGTCCTGTATCCGAACGTCGCCGAGGGCGGCTACGTGGTCATCGACGATTACCTGCCGCTCGAGGACTGCCGGCGCGCGGTGGACGACTTTCGGCGCGAGCGGGGCATCACCGAGCCGATCGAGGCGATCGACTGGAGCGGAGCACGGTGGCGCAAGACGAGCCCCCCGGAGCCCCTGCCGGACACTCCAGAGCCGACGCCGGAAGGCCTCGGCGTGCCGCGCCTGACGGCGCGTTCGATTCCCCGCCCGGCCGCTCGCCAGCGGATCCCCGCCACCGAGGAGATGGCGCTGCGCCACGAGCTCGGCGAGCTGCGCGCGCAGCTCCATGCTGCCCAGGACGAGATCGAGGCGCTGCGCCGCCATCCGCTGAGGGGGCCGCGGGCCTGGGCGGCCGCGCGCCTTCGCCGGGGTGGCCGCGCGTGATCCTGTTCGGTTCGGCCATCACCGATCCCGACGCGTACCGCAAGTACGCCGAGCCGGGGATCCAGCTGGCCGCGGAGCCCGACTCCGAGATCATCGCCAACGCCCCCGGCGGCTCGTTGATGCGCGCCTACAACCTGATGCTGGATATGGCGGCCAAGCACGATGACCTCGAGGCGCTGGTCCTGGTGCACCAGGACGCCGAGCTGATCGACCCCGACTTCTCGGCCAAGCTGCGCGAGGCGCTGGCGGACCCCGACGTCGGCGTTGTGGGCTGCGTCGGGGCGATCGGCGTCCGCAGCATCGCGTGGTGGGAGGGCTCGGTCACGTGGGGCTCGTTCATCCACCGCTACCAGGAGATGGGCGGTGGCGACCTGCCCGCCTTCTCCTACAGCGAGGAGGGCCGTCCGCCCTATGCCCGCACGGGCGAGGTGGACACGGTCGACGGGTTCGTGCTCGGGCTCTCACCGTGGGTGGTGCGCAACGTCCGCTTCGACGAGTCGCTGGGCGCCCTGCACGGCTACGACTTCGACTTCTGCCTGCAGGTCCGGGAGGCGGGCAAGAAGGTCATCACCGCCGACTTCAAGGCCATCCACCATCACTCGCTGCAGCTGATCAACGATCCGGAGGCCTGGATCGCCGCCCACATGACCGTGGCTGAGAAATGGGACGGGCGGATGCCGGGCGTCGGCCGCGCCGGGGGCGACTGGAAGCAGCGCGCCCGCCGCGCCGAGGCCGAGGCCGCGGCCGCCGTTGGGCAGGCGGTGGCCAACCGGCTCAAGGGGGATGCCCGGGCGCTGGAACTCGAGCGCGAGCTGGAGATCATGAAGCGCAGCATCGGCTGGCGGATGACCGAGCCCCTGCGGCGGGCCAATCACCTGCTCAGACGCTGGCGCCACCGGGGCCAGGACGGGCGCCGCACGGGCCGCACCGG
>DASVYO010000083.1:0-1882 GCA_036392135.1 Solirubrobacteraceae bacterium | reverse complement strand
AGACGCAGTCTAGTGCGCTCGCCGCGGACGGATCGAGGTCGTGCGGGTGACCGTCATGGTGGATCGGTCGCGCAGGGCACCCGGGCGAAGATGACGCCCCGGTAGGTCGACATAACGCGTCGGTGCTGACCCGCGACCTGGTGGCGGTTCGTCGCCGAGCCGCCGTCTGATGCCCGTTTCTTCCATATCGGTAGACATAAGCCCGATTATCGAGCATTGCCAGGGCGCGCCCCGGCAGCGAAGCGAGCGCTCCTCGGTTGGGTCCATCGATCCCTCCTGCCCTGGTTTTGCTGCGATATTGGAAGGAAAGGCATGGACACCCAAGTGCGGGTCCCGACCGACGTTGCGCGCCTGCCGACCCACGTTGCGCGCCTGCCGGTCCACGTTGCGCGCCTGCCGGCCCACGTTGCGCGCCTGTCGGACCCTGCTGTATGCCTGGCCGGCCCGTGGGCCGCTACTCGACCAGCGGCGGGTCACGCAGGTTGGCGTTGATCTGCTCGGACAGCGCCCGTGACTCCGCGGCTCGCACCTCGGCGCGTTCCCGGTCGTCGCGGGCGCTGAGCTCCTCACGCGTATGCGCGTCGGCGCGGATCTGGAAGCGCTCGCGTTCGCGCTCGGTGTCCAGGGCCGCCTGGCGCCGCAGGAGCTCGGCGCGCTCGGAGATCGCCGCCCCGGGCTCCTCGCCCGAGTGAACCTCGCTGAGCTCGATGTCCACCTTGAAGGCGAACGTGCGTTCGCCTGTCCGAACCGGCTGGTAGCGGATGCGCTCGATCGTGATCGCCCCATCGGCGGCGGCGCGAGTGGTGATCTCGTAGTGGGTGAACGGTGCGATACCGGCCAGCCACCGCGAGCGCTGATCCAGCACGGGAACGTTTGACCGGCGATCGAGGCTCTGGGCCGTCGCCTCCGCCACGTGAACCCAGCCCCAGTGGGTGCCGGCCAGGACCAGCCCGACGATCAGCGCCACCACGGCCAGGCCGCCGCCTCCGCCCAGGAGCCCGATCAGGCCGAAGATGATCAGCCCGATCCCGCCGACCAGCGACAGCCCGGTCAGGGTCACCCCCATGCCCACGACCCGCGCGCGGGCCGGACTCACGGTCAGGGAGGCCGGACGACCCAGCGCCGCCGGCAGCCGGCCCGGGCCCGCGTCGAGCAGGCTGTCGTCGGCGGCCAGGCCGATCAGCTCGAGATCGGGCTGCTCATCCCCCATGGCGCCGACGGTACACCTCCCGGCGTCGGGCCAAAAAGGTTTCATGCCCGCGCGTCCCGTGCTGGATAATTGAGCGACATGGGGCGACGCCAACTCCGGCGCCAGGCCTTTCAAGGTCACCGAAAGGAAAACAGGGTGCCTTTCTTCTTCTTCACCGTTGAGCAGCAGGAACGGGCCATCGTCGAGCGCTTCGGCAAATTCGTGCGCGTCGGAGGCCCGGGGCTCCAGCGCAAGTCGCCGTTCATCGAGCGCGTCGCCGGGCGGGTGAGCCTCCAGGTCGAACAGCTGAATGCTGAGATTGAGACCAAGACGCAGGACAACGTGTTCGTGCGCGTCAAGCTCTCCGTCCAGTACAAGGTCGGCGCCGAGGCGCAGCAGGTCCAGGACGCCTACTACAAGCTCGATGACCCCGAGGTGCAGATCCAGGCCTACGCGTTCGACGTGGTCCGCTCACACATTCCCAGCATGGGCCTTGATGAGGCCTACGCCGATGCGGACACGATCGCCATGCATATCCAGGAGACGCTGCACCGGCAGATGGCCGAGTACGGCTACGAGATCGTCAAGGCCCTGATCACCAACATCGAGCCCGACTCGCGCGTCAAGGACGCGATGAACAACATCAACGCCTCGCAGCGCAACCAGGTCGCCGCCGCCGCTCAGGGCGACGCC
>DASVYO010000082.1:0-21004 GCA_036392135.1 Solirubrobacteraceae bacterium | reverse complement strand
CGAGCGCCGGACGGCCCGCCGGCGCGGGGCGAGGCGGCGGGCTTGGCCTGCCGGCGGGCGGCCGGAGTGGCGGCGGGGGGCGTCATGACGGTGTGACCTCCAGCTTGCGGGCGGCGCGCAGGTGCGCTGATCGGGATCTCGGGTTTGACGCGACCTCCCCCGGGGTGGGGGCCACGGCACGGCGGGTGAGCAGCTCGGCCTCGGGCTGGCGTCCGCAGACGCAGACCGGGAGCTCGGGCGGGCAGATGCAGCCCCGGGCCCGATCGGCCAGGAACCGCTTGACCATCCGGTCCTCCAGGGAGTGGAAGGAGATGGCGGCCAGGCGCCCGCCCGGTCGGAGCAGCTCCCAGGCCGCCGGGAGCGCCTCCTCGAGCTGCGTGAGCTCGTCGTTGACGGCGATTCGCAGCGCCTGGAAGGTGCGCCGGGCGGGGTGTCCGCCGGCGAACTGGGCCGGGGTCGGAACCGCGGCCTTGATCGTGTCGACCAGCTGCTGCGTGGAGCCCACCCCTCCGCGACGGCGCGCCCGGGCGATCGCGCGGGCGATCTGGCGCGCGTAGCGCTCCTCCCCGTATTCCCGCAGCAGCCGCGCCAGCCGCCGCTCGTCCCAGGTGTTGACGATCTCCTCAGCCGTCAGCTCCTGGTCGGGATCCATCCGCATGTCCAGTGGCGCGTCGTAGGCGTAGGAGAAGCCCCGAGTCCAGGCGTCGACCTGCATCGAGGACATGCCCAGGTCGAGGTAGACCATGTCGGCCCGCAGCCGCTCCTCCCGGAGCTCGGCCAGGCCGGTGACGAAGTCCGCGCGGATGAAGCGCGTGTGGCAGGGCACCTCAGCGGCCAGCTCGGCGAACCGCTCCTCAGCCACCGGATCGCGGTCGACGCCGATCAGGGTTCCCGCCGGGCCGATCCGGTCGGCGATCAGGCGCGCGTGGCCGCCGCCACCGAGGGTGCAGTCGATCGCGGTCTCACCCGGGCGCGGATCGAGGATGTCGATCAGCTCACCGGCCAGGACCGGGATGTGGGTCGCGGTCATGTCAAGCAGTGTCGCCAAGGCTCGCTGCGATGTCGGGGATGCGGGTCAGTACGTCCTCGAAGTTCCGGCGGTAGGCCTGGCGGTCCCAGATCTCCAGGCACTCCCCGGAGCCGGTCACGGTGACCTCCTTGTCGAGCCCGGCGTAGGCCATGAGCTGAGGAGGGATCATCACGCGGTGGGCGGCGTCGAGCTCAGTGTCGAATGAGGAGTTGAAGTAGAAGCGCTTCAGCTCGCGGGCCTTGGGCGATGCGGGGTTCAGGCCGGCCAGCGTCGAGGTCGTGAACTCGTCGTAGACCGCGGGCGTCCACAGGGCGACGGTGCGGGGCGCCCCCGCCTCGACCTCCGGCGACGGAGCCAGCACCACGCCACCGGCGAGAGCGCCCCGGAACTTGGCGGGAATGGTCAGCCGGTGCTTCGCGTCGAGCGCGTGTTCGAAGGTTCCGCGAAAGGTCAAGGGTTCTCATGCCGCCAGGTGAAGGGAGACCCGGGTGGCTGGGTGGGAGGAGCCCTGCCACCCGGGTTCCACAAGCAGCGCCCACACTAACCCACTCTCTCCCACTATGCAACCCAAATCGCATCTTTTGCCCCACAAAGGCGTCAAACGGGGACGGCCAACGCCGAAAAACCCCGTGCAGCCGGGGATCTCGGGGTGGGAGACCGGCCCATGGACGGCGTGGCCGCGGCGCAGGATTCGCTGCATCCGGACGGGATGAGCGCTCGCTTGCAGTTTTGAGCCGGTTCCGTCCGGTCGGTGTGCGCTGCCGTGGAGGATCGTGGGAGGGGTCGGCCCCGCCGCGATGCATCCCGCACGCGCTCGCGGGCGCGACGCGAACGGCAGCCGCTGAGGCCGCCCACCTTCCCCGCTGGCTCCGGCGAGACGGCCGACGCGGCTCGGCTCAGCTCGAGGGCCGCCCCGCGTCGCCCGCGACGGGCAACTCGAGGGCGAGATGCGCCCCACGCTCCGCCGTCACGGCGTGCAGCCGTCCGCCGTGCACGGCCGCGATTCCGGCGACGATGGCCAGGCCCCTCCCCCGGGTCCCGCGGCCGCCCCGCGCCCGCCGGGTCAGCGCGGACACGGTGTCGGGCAGGCCGGGACCGTCATCGAGCACGCCGACCCGAGCCCGGTTCTCGACCACCGAGACCTCGATCCGGACCCGACGGCCGCCGTGTTCGATCGCGTTCGCGATCAGGTTGCCGGCCGCCTGAGCCAGCCGCAGCCGCTGACCGCGCACCAGCACCGCGGGGCCCGGTTCGCCCAACTCCAGCTCGACGCCCGCGGCGGCCGCGCTCGCGCGCCAGGCCAGCACCGAATCGGCCAGCAGGGCCCGCAGGTCGACGAGCCCGGATTCGGGCCGCGGATCAACCGGTCCGGGTTCGGCTCGCGGCTCGAGCGGTCCGGGTTCGGCCCGCGGACCCCCGCCCGCGGTGGCCTGGGCCAGGTCGTCCAGGGCCAGGGCCGCGCGGCCCAGTTCCAAGCCGATCGCGCGCAGCTGAGCCGCGGACAGCGACTGCCCGCGCAGACCCAGGTCGAGCCCGAGCCGCGCCGCGGCCAACGGGCCGCGCAGCTCATGGCAGGCCCGCGTCACCGCCTCACTGCGGGCGGCCACCACGCGCTGCACGTGCCACCCAGCGAGGACCAGCAGGAGCGTCGCGAGCCAGCCCGCCGTGGCGGCCAGGCTCACGAGTCGATTCCCCCGTCCAGGAGCCGGTAGCCGACGCCCCACACACTGACCACGAACCCCTTCCCGGCCGGGCTGAGCTTGCGGCGCAGGCGCGAGGCGTGGCTATCCAGGGTGCGGGTGGCCCCGCGCGACTGGTAGCCCCACACCCCGCGCAGCAGCTCATCCCGGGTGAACACGCGGTGCGGGTCCTCGGCCAGCGCTCGCAGCAGCGCGAATTCCTTCTTGGAGAGGTGAATCGGCCGGCCGTCGACCGTCACCTCGCGGGTGAACACGTCCACCTCGAGGGGCCCGACGCGCAGCCGCGCGGCTCCCGGACGCCGGCGCGAGCGCCCCAGGACCGCGGCCACCCGGGCCCGCAGCTCCGGATAGCTGAACGGCTTGACGACGTAGTCGTCACAGCCCCGCTCGAAGCCCCGGATCCGGTCGAGCTCACCCCCGCGGCCGCTGAGCAGGATCACCGGAAGCTGCGCGTCGATTCGGCTCGTGCCCCGATCGGCGATCCGGATCTCCCGCAGCAGCTCGAGCCCGTCGCCGTCGGGAAGGCCGAGATCGATGATGCCCAGACTGGGGGCCTCGCGCCGCAACAGGCGCAGCGCCTCGTAGACGCAATCGGCCTCGAGCGGCTCGAAACCATCGGCGGCCAGGTTGTCGGCCAGGAACGTCCGCGTGGTCGCGTGGTCCTCTACGATCAGGATTACGGGGCCGCTCGTCTCCACTGTCAGAGGGAGTCGCCGCCGTAGCACATTTCACCCCCTGCAACATCACGTTCAGGGCCCCGGGGAGGCAGGATTCAGCCATATGATGCCGACGCTCATGTACAGGCGCGGCAACTACTCCTCGGGCGACGATTTCGTCCTCGAGTACGGCGAACTCAGGTTCATGTTCAACGAACGTGACTTCCGCGAGCGCTGCGAGCAGGCGGCCCGCAAGCTCGGCTTCCTGCACGGCGCGGTCGAGGAGGATGAGGCCGAGGATCTCATCAATCTCGTCGTCAACGGCGAGGTCACCGATCCCGCCTCGGCCCTCGGCGAGCACGTCAACGAGTGCTGGTCAGAGCTCGTCGGCCCCTCCGAGCGCTCGCTGGTCCACTGGCTGCGGCGCCTCATCTTCCGCGGGGCGTGGCTGGATCAGCGCGTCAAGGAGGGCGAGCTCGACGTGGCCTTCGATGCCGACATGTCCGGCTTCGTGTACGTGCAGCCCGACCGCGACCGCGAACCAATCGAGCTGGCGCCGGAGCCGAGCTGGAACCGCGTCGCCTACGTGCGGCGCTGACGCCCGCAGCGCGTTAGCGTCCCCCGCCGCCGGCAGGCGTTCCCCCGGCCGCGCCGAAGTGAGGTGGCCGCCCGCTGCCCTCCGGCGGCGTTCCCACTACGCTGCCCGCGATGCCCGAAGACGTCTGGCTGATCATCCCCACCTACAACGAGGCCGCCAACGTCGAGCCGATCGTGCGCGCGGCCCTCGTCCAGCTCGAGCAGGCCGCTCCGGGGCGGCACCGTGTGCTGATCGTGGACGACAACTCGCCCGACGGGACCGGCCGGATCGCCGACCGCCTGGCCGCCGAGCTGGCGCCGGTCGAGGTCCTGCACCGGCCCGGCAAGGGGGGCCTTGGCCAGGCCTACCTGGCCGGCTTCGCTCACGCGCTCGCGGCCGGGGCCGAGTTCGTGATCGAGATGGACGCTGACTTCTCCCACGATCCCCGCTACCTCCCCGACCTGATCGCCGCCGCGGGCGAGGCCGATCTGGTCCTCGGCTCCCGGTACGTAAAGGGGGGCGGCGTCAAGGATTGGGGCACGGTGCGCCGTCTGATCAGCCGCGGCGGCGGCATCTACGCGCGCTGGATCCTGGGCGTCCACGTCCAGGACCTGACCGGCGGCTTCAAGTGCATCCGGCGGGAGGTGCTCGAGGCGATCGATCTGGGCAGCGTCCGGGCCGAGGGCTACGTTTTTCAGATCGAGGTCACCTACCGTGCGATCCTCGCCGGGTTCACCGTGCGCGAGATTCCGATCGTGTTCACCGACCGAACCGTGGGTAGCAGCAAGATGTCATCCCGGATCGCGCTCGAGGCCATGTGGCTCGTACCCACGCTGCGGCTGCGGGCCCGAGCGGCCCTGGCCCGGGCTCCGACCGGCGTCAGGCGAGCGTAAGACCCCCTGGAGCCATTAACCTGATCCCCATGGCCTTCACACGGCTTTCTTCCGGCCGTCCGGCATCCTGTCTGCGATGAGCGTTCGCAGCCCGCTGGGCGCTACCCCCAACAGTGCTGGCATCGAGCTCCGCGGAGGCTCTGGACTCGGCCTCAGCACGCCGGTCCGCGACAGCCGGCGGGCCATGCTCGGCGTCGCCGGGCTGCTGCTCGGCACGTTCGTGGTGGCCATCTCGGCCGCCCACACGCCTTCGCTCCTGCCCGAATCCGTGCGGGGCGGGGTTCCGGCCGGTCTGGCCGGTGCGTTTGGCCAAACCGGGATCGACCTGCACGCGGGCGGCACGATCGCCCTGCTGGGCCTGATCTTCATCTCCTACCTGGTCGTGGTCGGGGCCGCGAGCCAACTCTCCGGGCGTACGGTGCTGCTCCTGATCGCCGCGCTCCAGGCCCTCGTCATCCTCGGCCCGCCACTGGTCTCCACCGACGTCTTCAGCTACCAGTCCTATGCGCGGATGGGCTCCGTGTACGGCGCCAACCCGTATCTGAACGGCCCCTACGCGATCGCCCTGGACACCGTGTTCCCCTATGTGGGCGCGAAATGGTCCTACATCCCCAGCGCCTACGGACCGGCCTTCACGATCTTCAGCTATCTGTTCGCGTCGCTGTCGGTGGCCGCCAGCGTGATCGCCTTCAAGGCTGTGGCGGCCGTCTCGAGCATCGCCATCATCGCGCTGGTCTGGCATCTCGCCCGGCTGCGCGGCGTCGATCCCGTCAAGGCGGTGGCCCTGGTCGGACTCAACCCGCTGATGCTGCTCTACGCCGTCGGTGGCGGCCACAACGACCTCATGATGCTGGCCATCTCGACCGGGGCCGTGTACCTGATCCTGGCCTACCGGACGCGGCTGGGCGGCGGCCTGCTCGTGCTCTCGGTGGCCATCAAGCTCACGGCCGGCCTGCTGATTCCGTTCGCCGCCGCCGCCGGCGGCCCGGAGCACGGGCGGCGCCGACGGCGCGATCTCCTGCTCGGCGTGGGCATCGGCACGGCGCTGACCGTCGCCGTCTCCGGCGCGGTGTTCGGCACCGGCGCGCTCAACCTCTTCCCCACGGTGCTGCGCAGCCAGAGCGAGGGTGATTGGCACAGCATTCCCGGGCTGGTCGGCGCGCTCGGGCCGGCCCTGGCCGGCCACATCGTCGGCTACCTGCTGGAGGCCGTCTTCCTGGGCGTCACCATCTGGCTCCTCAGGCGGGTGTGGCGGCGCGAGCTCGACTGGCTGAACGCCGCCGGCTGGTCCACCCTGGTGATGCTGGCCACGGCCGGATCGCTGCTGCCCTGGTACGTGACCTGGCTGCTGCCGCTGGCCGCGATCAGCACCGACCGGCGCCTGATCCGGCCCACGCTGTGGCTGACCGGCGTGGTGCTGACCCTCCAGATGATGCAGTTCGCCGGCACCGAGATCTTCGGCTACCTGCCCACCGGCAGCTCGGCCGTCGGCATCTGAGCGGGAGCCTGCCGTGGATGAGCCGATTACCCCGTCCCCCGCGCAGTCGCGCCGTGCCTCCGGAGAGCTCGAGCTGCTCAGCGTGGTCGCGCCGGTCTACAACGAGGACGGCACGGTTGAGGAGTTCTACGGGCGCGTGTGTGCGGCGATGGCGGGCCTCCCGTTCGAGCTGATCCTGGTCAACGACGGCTCCAGCGACGGCTCCCCGCTGGTGCTGGACCAGATCGCGCACAACGACCCCAGGGTTCGCGTGGTCCATCTGTCGCGCAACTTCGGGCACCAGACGGCGCTCACGGCCGGCCTTGACCATGCCGCGGGCGATGCGGTGGTGATGCTCGATGCCGACCTCCAGGATCCTCCGGAGCTGATCCCGACCATGCTCGACCACTGGCGGGCCGGCTGTGACGTCGTGTACGCCGTGCGCGAGCACCGCGAGGGCGAGTCACGCTTCAAGCTCTCGACGGCCCGCTGGTTCTACCGCCTGTTCGACAAGCTGGCCCAGGTCGAGCTCCAGCCCAACTCGGGCGACTTCCGCCTGCTGGACCGGCGGGCCCTGAACGCGCTGCTCTCGATGCGCGAGCGCAACCGCTTCCTGCGCGGCATGACCGTCTGGGTCGGCTACACCCAGGCCGCGGTTCCCTACCACCGGGATCCCCGCTACGCCGGCGAGACCAAGTACACGCTGTCCAAGATGCTGCGCTTCTCACTCGACGCGATCTCCTCCTTCTCGCATCGCCCACTCCAGCTGGCCACGCTGCTCGGCTTTCTGATCTCGACGCTGGCCTTCATCGCCATCCCGATCGTCGTCGTGCTGCGCATTCTCGGCTCCTACCTGCCGGGCTTCAGCGCCCTGACGATCGTCGTCCTGCTGCTCGGGGGGATCGAGCTGATCGCCATCGGGATCATCGGCGAGTACGTCGGCCGCATCTATGACGAGGTCAAGGGCCGGCCGCTGTACCTGGTTCGCGCCCGCCGCAACCTGCCCGATCCCGAGGGCCGCGACGAGACCCTCAGCACCGCTCCGGAGCTGCCGCTCGGACACAGCGCCGACCGCGAGCTCTGACCATGGCCATCCCGCTGTTCGACACGGCCTCGCCGCTCAGGCCCCTGCACGATGAGCTGGGCGCCGCGATCCGACGCGTGGTCGATTCCGGCGTATTCATCCTCGGCCCCGAGGTGGCGGGCTTCGAGCGCGAGCTGGCCGACTATGTCGGCGCCGAGCATGCGGTCGGGGTCGGCAACGGCACCGATGCGCTGACGATCGCGCTGCGGGCCATGGGCGTCGGTCCAGGGGACGAGGTGATCGTGCCCTCGTTCACCTTCTACGCGACGGCCGAGGCGGTCCCCCCCACCGGTGCCCGGCCCGTTTTCTGCGACGTCGACCCGGACACCTTCTGCGTGACGGCGGAGACCGTGCGCGCGGCGCTCACGCCGCGAACCCGGGCGGTGGTGGCGGTGCACCTGTTCGGCAATGTGGCACCGGTGGCGGAGATCCAGGCGCTCGGGGTTCCCGTGCTCGAGGATGCCGCTCAGGCGCTCGGCTCGCGCAGCGCCGGCGGTCGTCCCGGCGCCCTGGGAGCGGCGGCCACCTTCAGCTTCTTCCCCTCCAAGAATCTTGGCGCCTTCGGCGACGGCGGCGCGATCACCACCTCCGATCCCGAGCTCGCCGAGCGCGCCCGCCGGCTGCGCTTCCACGGCTCGCGCGACAAGCAGACCTTCGACGAGGTGGGTTACAACTCGCGCCTGGACGCGATTCAAGCCGCGGTGCTCCGGGTGCAGCTCCCCCACCTCGACGCGTGGTCAGACGGCCGGCGCGCGGCGGCCGCGGCCTACGCGCGCGCCGGGCTGGGCGAGCTGGTCTCCCTCCCGCAGCCGACGCCCGGCGCCGATCCCGCCTGGCATCTGTTCGTGATCCGGACCCCGGCCGCCGAAGGGCTGAGCGAGGCGCTGCAGGCCGAGGGCATCGGCGCGCGCGCCTACTACCGTGTCCCCACCCATGAGCAGCCGGCGATGCGGGAGTACCCCCCGGCCGTTCCCCTGCCGGGCACCGCCCAGGCAGCCCAGACGAATCTCGCCATCCCGATCAGCCCGGTTCTGTCCGTGGCCGAGGCCGAGACGGTCGTGGCCGCCACCCGCCGCCACCTGTCCTCGGTCGCGGTCGCCTGACACCCGCCGGGCCTAACCGCCGGCCGGGTTGGGTCCCAGCGACGGGTTGGCCCGGCCCTCGGCCTCGGGCGGGGCGGGCCGCAGCGGGCGCACCTCAGCCCCCGGGGAGCGCTCCCCCGCCTGCGCCTCGAGCACGGCGATCCGGCTCGCGAGGGCCTTGATGGCGTCCGCCACCGGGTCGGGAAGATGGATCCAGTCGGCATCGGGGCCCTCCGGGCGCCGTCCCTCCACGCGCACCGGGTGACCCGGATTTCCGACCACCGTGGAGTGCGGCGGCACGTCGTGGATGACCACCGTGTTGGCGCCGATCTTGGCGCCGTGCCCGATCGTCACCGGCCCGAGCAGCTTGGCGCCCGAGCCGATCGTCACGTTGTCCTGCACGGTCGGATGGCGCTTGCCGGTGGAGAACCCGGTGCCACCGAGGGTGACGCCCTGGTACAGGGTGACGTCGGAGCCGATCTCGGCCGTCTCGCCGATCACCACCCCCATCCCGTGATCGATGAAGAACCCGTCGCCGATCCGGGCGGCGGGATGAATCTCGATCCCGGTCAGCGAGCGGGCCACGGCCGCGATCACGCGGGGCAGCAGTGGCACCCCGAGCCCGTGCAGAGCATGGGCCACGCGGTGGGCCAGCAGAGCATGAACCCCGGGCCACGTGGACAGGACCTCGAGCGAGCTGACGCCGCGGGCCGCCGGATCCCGGCTGCGAGCAACCGCGACGTCACGACGGATCTCCGCAACCGTGCGGCCGATCAAGCCGAGGCGGCTCATGCTCTCCAGGGTAGCGGCGGCCGGCTCGCGGCCTACGGAGCGAAGAACGGCACCGATACGTACCGCTCGCCCGAATCCGGGAGGATCGTGGCGATCCGGGCCCCACGCGACTCCGGCCGCGCCGCCACCTGGAGGGCGCCCCATACCGCCGCGCCGCAGGACATGCCGGCCAGCACCCCCTCGCGCCGGGCGAGCTCGCGGGCGGTCTCGATCGCATCCTCATCGGAGACGGTGATCACCTCGTCGAGCAGCTCGCGGTTGAGCACGGCGGGCACGAAGCCCGCCCCGATGCCCTGGATCTTGTGCGGGCCGGGCGCCCCGCCCGACAGCACCGGCGAGCTGGCCGGCTCGACGGCGATCACCCGGCAGGCCGGGTTGCGCTCCTTGAGCGTCTCCCCCACCCCGGTCACCGTCCCGCCGGTGCCGACGCCGGCCACGAACACATCGACCTTCCCGTCCAGCGCCGCCCACAGCTCAGGTCCGGTGGTCCGGCGGTGGATGTCCGGATTGGCCGGGTTCGAGAACTGGTCGGGCAGGAACACGTCCTCCCGCGTGGCCAGGGCTCGGGCGGCATCGACCGCCTCGTTCATGCCCCCCATCGACTCGGTGATCTGCACGCGGGCGCCGTACAGGCGCAGCAGGGTCTCCCGCTCCCGGCTCATGCCCTGGGGCAGGGTCAGCACCAGGTCATAGCCCTTGGCCGCGCACACGAAGGCCAGCGCGATGCCGGTGTTGCCGCTGGTGGCCTCGACGATCGTGGTCCGGCCGGGCTCGATCCGTCCCTCGCGCTCGGCGGCCTCGACCATCGCCACGCCGATCCGGTCCTTGACGCTGCCGCCCGGGTTCAGCGCCTCGAGCTTCGCGAACAGCTCGACCGGAAGCTCGCCGGTCATCCGCGCGAGCTTCAGCATCGGCGTACCGCCGACCAGGGCGGCAATGTTGGTGGGCACCGAGCTCATCGCCGGACACCCTAGAGAACGGCAGGCGCCCGGCGCTTTAGATGTAGTACATCGGTGCGCCGGCGGCGCGGATCTCCTGCTCGGCCACCGAGGCCACGGTGGCCTCGGCCAGGACCGCCGCGGCCGCCTGGGCCGCCTCGAAGAACACGCCGCTGGCATCCCGGCCGAGCGGACCGTCGAGCAGCTCGACCAGCTCGAGCACCGTCACGTCCGAGGGCGGCCGGGCGAAGCTGTAGCCGCCCTTCACCCCGCGCTGGGCGCGCAGCACCCCGGCGCGGCGCAGGGTCGCGAACAGCTGCTCGAGGAACTGCACCGGGATCTCCCGGCGCCGGGCCAGCTCGGCGATCGGAACCGGTCCTCCGTCCCCATGGGAGCACAGCTCCACCAGCGCGCTGAGCGCGTAGGGGGACTTGGAAGTGACCGAGATCATGGGGGTCACCCGATCGTAGCGGCGCACAAGGCGCCCGGGCTGCGTGTCGTCCGGGGCCACGCTGCTCTGCTGGCCGCCGAACAATGCTGACCTCGAGCATCAGCCGCCGTCGCGCTGCGGGGAGCCGCGATTCGGCGGCCAGCAGAGCAGCGTCGCCCCAGCCGCAGTCCTGCCGCCGGCACGCCATCTTCGCCGCTCGATCGTTCGCGGGCTTCTGCCGAGCCTGCGCGCAAGGCTCGGCTCGGCTCGGTCCGCTCGGCTCGGCTCTCAGCCAAGCCACCGTCGCGTCAGGATCCCTTCTCTGCACGCGCGGGGCGCGGGGTCCGCGGCACGCCGCTCGCGCGCCGAATCGCGGCGCCACATACCCGAGCGCGGTCACGCGCCACCGATCAGCGTTCTGCGGCGCTCGAGCGGAGGGGCGCGGACCCCGAGCGGTTGCGCCCCGTCGGCTGAGGCTAGATCCAGCCGCGCTCGGTGGCGATCAGTACCGCCTGGGCGCGATCCATGGCCCCGAGCTTGCCGTACACGTTGTGCAGGTGGGTGCGGACGGTGCTGGTCGAGAGGCCGAGCTCGGAGGCGATCTGCTTGTAGACCATGCCCTTGGCCAGGCGGCGCAGGACGTCGATCTCCCGCGCGGACATCGGGCATGGGTCGACGTGACGCGGGCGGCCCCCGGTGGAGGGCAGCGGAAGCTCGTACATGACGGTGCGCAGGCTGGCCGGGCTGACCCCGACGGTGCGCGCGGCGGCCAGCATCTCAGCCGGGGCGACCGTGCCGCCGAGCACGTAGTGCGCGAGCATGTCGGCCAGGCGGACAAGGGCGGCCTCGCCCTGCATGTCCTCGGCGTGGTGGCGCTCGATCACGCTGGCGATCGAGCGGGGCAGTCCCCAGCGGCGGGCGAGCACGCCACCGACGAGGGCGTGATCGACGCCGAGCTCGCGGCGCTCGCGCTGCAGGCGGTCCTCCGGCGTCCGGGCATCGCCGTGCACCTGGGCCGGATAGCCGGGGTAGGCGTGGATCAGGACCAGCTTGCCGATGTCATGCAGCAGCGAGGTGACCATCAGGCGGTCGCGGTCCTCAAAGCCGACCTCACGGGCCAGCCGGTCGGCGGCGCGCTGGGTGGCGACGGCATGCAGGCGGAAACGCTCCGGGATCCCCTGCCAGACGGCCGTCCGCTCAAAGAAATCGAACGTGCGAGCCCGGCTGGCGATCGCCAGGACGGTCTGCGGGGTGAGGACCTCGACCCCCTGGACGGCGCTGTCCACGCGGCCGTGATACGGACCGTCGACCTGGTTGGCCAGGCGGACCACGGTCACGGCCAGCGCGACGTCGCCCTCGACGGCGCTGACCACATCGGACACGGACGGCTCCGCGTCCTCGAACAGGCGCAGGATCCGGTTGCGCGATTCGACCAGGACCGGGTAGGCCTCGAGCGCCTCGAAGGCCGCCGTCAGCCGCCGACCATGCCCCTCGTTGTGGTGGCGCTCCCGGCTGGCGTACGGGTCAGTGGGGGTCGGCGACGAGTTCACCGTTGCGAGCGTGGCCACCGCGGTTCACGTCCCGATCTCGGCCGGCCGCCGCGACGGTACGCGCGGGGGTGAATCTCGTGTCGGAGACATTGGCCCATCTATCGGCAGATGAACGGCCGCGGTTTAGTCCGGAAGGCCACCTGGGACTAATCGCTCAAGGGTTTGGTCGATCCGCGACAGCGTCTCCTCGCGGCCGAGCAGGGCGATCGTCTCGAAGATGCCGGGCGACACCGTCTGACCCGCCAGCGCGACCCGAACCGGCTGGAACACCTGTCCCGCCTTGGCGCCCCGGCGCTGCACGATCTCGCGCAGCGCCGCCTCGATGCCGCTGACCTCGAACGGCTGCACCGTGGCCAGCGCCTGGCGGGCGTCCTGGAGGGCGTCGCCCGCCCCGTCCTTGCCCATCACGCGCTCGAACGCGGCCGGGTCATCGACCGGCCCGTCGAACACGAACGAGACCAGGGGCCAGAAGTCGGCCAGGGTCTGGATCTTCTCCTCCGAGATGGCGACCGCGCCGCGCAGACCCGAGCGACCGGTGAACTGCTCCAGACGCCGGGTCAGCTCGTCGGTCCCGAGCTCGCGCAGATGCAACCCGTTCATGTGGCGCAGCTTGCGCTCGTCGAACACGGCCGGGTTCTTGGACACACGCTCGAGCCGGAAGCGCTGAGCCAGCTCCTCCCGGGAGAAATGCTCCTCATCAGCGGCAAAGCCCGCCCCGAGCAGGGCGATGTAGTTGACCACCGCCTCGGGCAGGTAGCCGGCCTCGCGCAGCGCCTGGACGGAGGCGGCCCCGTGGCGCTTGGAGAGCTTGCGCCCGTCGGGTCCGTGGAGCAGCGGAAGATGCGCGTAGCGGGGCGTCTGGGCGCCGAGCGCCTCCAGGACGAGCAGCTGCTTGGGGGTGTTGGAGAGATGGTCCTCGCCCCGGACCACGTGGGTGATCCCGGCGTCCAGATCGTCGATCGCGACGGCGAAGTTGTAGAGCGGAGATCCGTCCGCACGGGCGATCACGGGATCGTCGAGATTGGCGTTGGGAAACCGGGTCTGGCCGCGGATCACGTCGTCGACCAGCGTCTCGCCCTCGTCGGGCACCCGCAGCCGGACCGCGCCCGCGGATTCGGGCGTTCCGCGGAAGCCCCGCTCGGCGCCGTGACGAGCCTTGAACTCGCGCACATCCTCTCCGGTGGCGGTCGAGCGGTAGGCGTGGCCATCCGCGAGCAGCTGCTGGAGCGCCTCGCGGTGGCGGTCGGCTCGTTCGCTCTGGAAGATCGGACCCTCGTCCCAATCGAGGCCGAGCCAGCGCAGGGCGTCCAGGATCTGCTCCACATTCTCGGGCGTCGAGCGCTCCCGGTCTGTATCTTCGATGCGCAGCACCAGCGTCCCCGCCCGCCCGCCCGGGCCCGAGCCGGGACCGTGGGCGAGCAGCCAGTTGTAGAGCGCGGTGCGAGCGCCGCCGATGTGCAGCGCCCCAGTGGGCGAAGGAGCAAAGCGAACACGCATGGTTTCTCTCAGAAGATGCTAATCGGCGCCCATGTCTCACCGGCGGGCGGTCTCGACAAGGCCGTCGCGCGGGGCGATGAGCGCGGAGCTCAGGCCATCCAGATCTTCAATCAGTCGCCGCGCATGTGGCGTCCGACCGCCTACGACGAGGATGATTTCGCCGCCTGCCGCGAGGCGCTGCGCCACAGCCGCCGCGTCAAGGCGATCCTGATCCATGCCGTGTACCTGCTCAACTGCGCCTCCAGCGAGAAGGAGATCCGCGACAAAACCCGGGCCTCGCTGATCCAGTCGCTCCGGGTCGGGGCCGGGATCGGCGCCACCGGTGTCGTTTTGCACCCCGGATCGGCCAAGCAGGGCCACGTGGGCCAGGCGATCAAGCGGGCGGGCAAGCTGATCGGCGAAGCGCTGGCGGAGACCGACGCGTGCGACCTCCACCTCGAGGACACCGCGGGTGCCGGCGGCACCCTGGGCCGCTCGTTCTCGGAGCTGGCCGCGCTGATCGACGCCGCCGGGGGTGTCCCCCGGCTCGGCGTGTGCCTGGATTCCTGCCATCTGCTGGCCTCGGGCTACGACATCCGGACCGCGGAGGGGCTGGGCGAGACGCTCGATGAGCTCCAGCGCGAGGTCGGGCAGGGACGGCTGCGCAGCCTGCATCTGAACGACTCCCAGACCCCGCTGGGCTCGAATCGCGACCGGCACGCCAACGTCGGCCAGGGCGAGCTCGGCGAGTCGGGCTGTGCCGTGTTCCTGTCCGAGCCGCGCTTCGAACAGCTGCCCTGCGTGCTCGAGACCCAGGGCCCCGAGCGCCAGGGCCCGACGGCCGGGGAGCTCGAACTGTGCTTCAGGCTCCGCCGCCGGGGACAGGCGGCCCGCCGGCGAGGGGCCCGGCGGGCGTGAGAGATAGCGTGCGCTGGACATGAGCTCCCACAGCCCCCGCGCCGACGCGCTGGTCATCTTCGGGATCACCGGCGACCTCGCCCGGCGGATGACGTTCCGCTCGCTGTACCGGCTCGAGGCCCGCGGGCTGCTGGCGCTGCCGATCGTCGGGGTCGCGGTCGATGATTGGGATACCGAGCAGCTGCGGGCGCGCGCGCGGGAGTCGATCGAGGCCACCGAGGGCTCCGTCGACACCACGGTGTTCACCCGCCTCGCTCAGCGCCTCTCCTACCTCAGCGGCGACTTCGATGACGCGCAGACCTACCGGGCGGTGGCCGCAGCGCTCGGTGATGCCACCCACCCCGCCTTCTATCTGGAGATCCCGCCCTCCCTGTTCGAGACGGTCATCGACGGCCTGGCCAAGGCCTCCCTGCTCAGCCATGGCCAGCGCGTGATGGTCGAGAAGCCGTTCGGCCACGACCTGGCCTCGGCCCGGGAGCTGACCGAGCGCCTGCACCGGTGCGTGGATGAGTCGCAGCTCTACCGCGTCGATCACTTCCTGGGCAAGATGGGCCACGAGGAGATCCTCTACCTGCGCTTCGCCAACGCGATGCTCGAGCCGGTCTGGAACCGCAACTATGTCTCGTGCGTGCAGATCACGATGGCCGAGACGCTCGGCGTCCAGGATCGCGGCCATTTCTACGATCCGGTCGGGGCCGTCCGCGACGTGGTCGTCAACCACCTGATGGAACTGCTGGCCGCCGCCGCCATGGAACCGCCTGCGGGCGACGACGACGAAACCATCAAGGACGCCAAGTACTCGGTCTTCCGGGCGATGCCCGCCGCGGATCCCAAGCAGTACGTCCGCGGCCAGTACGACGGCTACCGGCAGATCGACGGCGTGGCCGGGAACTCGACCACGGAGACGTTCGCCGCGCTGCGGCTGGAGATCGACAACTGGCGCTGGTCGGGGGTCCCGTTCTTCATCCGCACCGGCAAGCGCCTCCCGGTCAGCCAGACCGAGCTGCGCCTGGTCTTCCGCCAGCCGCCACGGCTGCACTTCCTGCCCGCCACGCGGAGGCGCCCGGAGCCGAGCCAGATCGTCTTCAGGGTCGATCCGAACACCGGTGTGCGGATCATGCTCGATGCCCACCGGGCCGACCAGAAGGGCCCGGCCGCGATCGAGCTCGACATGGAGTTCGCCCAGGAGGGCGGGTCCGGCGCGACTCCGTACGAGGTGCTCTTTCAGGCCGTGATCACAGGCGACTCGAGCCATTTCACCCGCCAGGACGGGGTCTTGCAGACTTGGCGGATCGTCCAGCCGCTGCTCGACGAGCCACCCCCCGTTCACATCTATCCCCAGGGCTCCTGGGGACCCGGCCAGGCCGACGAGCTGGTCAAGGGCTACGGCGGCTGGCGGCCGCCCTGGTCGCCGAGTTAGCGGCACGCCCGCCGCGGATCTGAAGCGCCCGGCCAACCAGCGCCCAAGACCAGAGCGACCGCTATCTTCTCGGCACCGCCGGGCCAACGTAGACAAGGAGCAGGGACGGCATGAGATCGCGCATGAGTCTGGGCAGCATCCTCTGGCTGATCGTCGGGATCATTCTGGCCGCCTCCCATCACTACCTGAACAACGTCGGCAACCTGAAGCCGCTGATCTCCGCCGTGCTGGCCATCCTGCTCTGGCCCCTGCTGCTGCTGGGCATCAACCTGCACGTGAAATAGCGGCGGCGCTCAGGCCACGCCGGCGGCCGCGGGCGCCGAGACGCCGTCGAGCAGCGCCATGCCGAGCAGCTGATCGAGCTCGGCGTGCAGGCCGGCGCTGCGCTGCACGCGGAAGCTCGGTCCGAGCTTCAGCCGGCGGTGACCAACCGTCGTGGCCAGTTCGATGACCACGTCGGACTCGCCGGGGAAGCCGTTCAGGAGCTCCTTCAGCTCGCCCAGCGCGCTGGCCGGCAGCGCCGTGGCGTCGAGCCGCAGACGAAGCGCGCTCGGCCCGAGCACCTGCTTGGCCTGCTGGACCACGGCGGCCTTGACCTCGGCCTCGGTGGGCTCGAAGCGCTCGACCTGCTGGGCGATCAGGCAGGTCTTCTCCCGGTCCTTGTGATCCACCTTGCCGCGGACCATCACGATCGAGTCGGTGGCCAGGGCGTGCTCGCTGGCCTCGAGCGTCTTCCCGAACACGATCATCTCGACCGATGCCTCGAGGTCGTAGAGCGTGGCGAACATCATCCAGTCGCCCTTCTTGGTCTTGATCCGCTTGGCCTGGGTGATCATCCCGCCGACCGTGACCCAGTCCCCATCGCGCCGGTTGGCGAGCTCGGACAGGGTGCTGTCGGACTTCGTGCGCAGCGCCGGCGCGATCTCCTTGAGCGGGTGGGCGGTGATGAACAGCCCGATCGATTCCTTCTCGGCGGCCAGGAGCTCGGTGCGGGTGAACTCCTCAGAGGGGATCGGCGCATGGCTGGGCCCGGCGAACGCCGCGGCCGCCGCGCCCGGCCCTCCGTCGGCGGGCGTGGATGGGGTGAGGTCAAAGATCGAGCCCTGGCCTATGAGCGCATCCTGCTGGGCCTTCTGACCCGCAGCCTGGGCCTGCTCGAGCACGGCCAGCATCCCCTTGCGCGAGTCGCCGGTCGACCCGAAGGCACCGCACTTGATCAGTGCCTCGATCGCCTTCTTGTTCACGCACCGGTTGTCGATCCGCTCACAGAAGTCGAAGATCGACTCGAACGGGCCGTTCTCCACCCGGGCCCGCTTGATCTCCTCGACGGCCTGATAGCCGACCCCCTTGACGGCGTCGAGGCCAAAGCGGATGTCGCCGTCGACGACCACGAACTCGTGGTCGGACAGGTTCACGTCCGGGGGCAGGATCTCGATCCCCATCTGCTCGGCCTGAGCGACGAAGAACGGCACCTTGTCCTTGGTGTCCATCACCGAGGAGATCAGGGCGGCCATGTACTCGGCCGGGTAGTTGGCCCGCAACCAGGCGGTCCGGTAGGCAATCAGGGCGTAGCAGGCGGCGTGCGACTTGTTGAACGAGTAGTCGGCTGAGCGCTCGTTGGTCGTCCACAGCTGCTCGATCACCGCCTCGCTCGTGCCCGAGGCACGGCAGCCGGCGAAGAATTCGGGCTTCAGCCTGGCCATCGCCTCGCGGTTCTTCTTGCCGATCGCCTTGCGCAGATCATCGGCCTTGGCACCGCTGAACCCGGCGATCTCCTTGGCGATCTGCATCGCCTGCTCCTGGTAGATGATCACGCCCTTGGTCGACTCGAGGATCGGGCGCAGCCGCTCATCCGCGTAGGAGATCGAGTCGGGGTCGCGCTTGCCGCGCGCATAGGTGGGGATCTGGTCCATGGCGCCGGGCCGATAGAGGGCGTTGAGAGCCACGAGGTCGTCGAACTCGTCGGGGCGCACCTTCTTGAGCGCCTCGCGCATCCCCTCGGACTCGAACTGGAACACCCCGATCGACTCGCCCCGGGCCAGCATCTCGTAGGTGGGAGCGTGATCGAGCGGCAGCGTGCTCATGTCGGGGCGGTCGCCGGTCGAGCGTTCGACGATATCCAGCGCATCCTCGATCACGTCCAGGTTGCGCAGGCCGAGGAAGTCCATCTTCAGCAGGCCGAGCTGCTCGACAGGCTTCATCGAGAACTGGGTCACGGTGCGGAAGATGCGCTCGCCGTTCTCGTCCACGCCGGCGTCGGCGATCTGCAGCGGGAGGATGTCGGTCAGCGGCCGGTCGGAGATGACCACCGCGGCGGCATGGATCGACGAGTTGCGCACGATCCCCTCGAGCCCCTGGGCAACCTCGACGATCTGCTTCGCGGTTCCGTCGCGGTCGACCTCGGCCCGAAGCGGCTGTCCCGGCGCCAGGCACTCCTGGAAGCTCGGTGGGCGGCCCATGATCGGATCCGGGATCAGCTTGGCCAGACGGTCCCCGGCGGCGTAGTCGTGCCCCAGCACGCGGGCGGCGTCGCGGGTGGCCGCCCGCGGGAACATCTTGCCGAAGGTGATGATCTGGGCGACCGCCTCCTTACCGTACTTCTCGGTCACGTAGCGGATCACCCGCTCGCGGCCGCGGACCGAGAAGTCCATGTCGATATCGGGCATCGACACGCGCTCGGGGTTCAGGAAGCGCTCGAACAGCAGGTCATAGCGGAGCGGGTCGACATCGGTGATCTGCAGCGAGTAGGCGATCAGCGACCCGGCGGCGGACCCACGGCCGGGTCCGACCGCGATCCCCGCGTCCTTGGCGTACTTGACGAAGTCCCACACGATCAGGAAGTAGGCGTTGAAGCCCATCCGGTCGATCACCCCGAGCTCGTACTCGGCCCGCTCGAGGGCCTGCGCCGGAATCGGGTCCCCGTAGCGCCGGCGCAGACCCTCGTCGACCAGCCGACGCAGGTACTCCTTCTCAGTCAGCCCGTCCGGGGCCGGGTAGCTCGGGATCAGCTGACGGCCCAGCTCGAGCTCCGTGTTGCAGCGCTCGGCGATCTCCGCCGTCGAGGCGAGCGCCTCGGGCCACTCGGCAAACGAGTCGGCCATCTCCTGGCTCGAGCGGAGGTAGAACTCGTTGGTGTCGAAGCTGATCTTCGGCGCGCTCAGCAGCGACTTCGTCTGCACGCAGAGCAGGGCCGCGTGGTGGTGGTAGTCCTCACGCCGCAGGTAGTGGACATCGCCGGTGCCGACCAATGGGCGGCCCACCTCCCGCGCGATGCGGACGATCTCCTGATTGCAGTGGTCCTGGATCGCCAGTCCGTTCTTCTGGACCTCGAAGTACACGTTGCCGTCGCCGAAGGCACTGATCAGATCGTCGGCATGGCCGCGCGCCTCCGCCACCCGGCCGTCGGCGATGTCCTGGCAGAAACGCGACTGCAGGCAACCGGTGAGCACGATCACGCCCTCGGCATGCGCGGCGATCTGCGCCATGTCAACGGCCGGCTTGCCACGCTGGTACCCCTCCAGGAAGCCGGCCGATGAGAGCTTGACCAGGTTGCGATAGCCGGCGTCGGTCTCGGCCAGCAGCGTGAGGTGGAAGCGCTCGAGCCGGCCCGGCGCACGCCGAGCGTGATCCTCAACGACGTAGATCTCACAGCCGATGATCGGCTTGATGCCGTGCTTGCGACAGGCTGTGAACAGCTCGACCGAGCCGTTCATCACCCCGTGGTCGGTGAGGCCGAGCGCCGGCTGGTCAAACGAGGCCGCCCGCGCGGCCAGCGCATCGATCTGGCATGCCCCGTCGAGCAGCGAGTACTCGGAGTGGACGTGGAGGTGGGCGCAGGTCGGAGTCATGGTTTAGAGGGGGCGCGGCGGGGACGGAGACCCGCAATTCGCCACAGCGCACTCGGGGCTGCGCGGCGGCGACCGCGCAGAGAAGATTAGGGAGCCGACCGGACGCCGTGGGCGTCTCGCTCGGCTTCCGCCGCAGCGTTATCCGCTCTGTGCGCGCTTGACCCAGGTCCGCAGCAGCCGGACCGGGCGCGGATCCCCGCCGAGAGCGCCGGCGGCGGCCCGATCGTCGCGCAGGACCCGCTCGAGCGTGCCCGCCGGACCGGCGATCGTGGTCGTGGACGGAGCGCCGGGAGGGTTCTCGGTCACCTCCAGCGGGCCGTTGCCGTCGGCGATCAGGAACACGGGGGTGTCGCCCGGCGCGAGATAGCCCAGCGTGAACCGCTCACCCCGCGCCCAGGCCGGCGAGACCAGGCGAGCCAGCAGCTCGAGCGCCGTCCGGGGCTCGAAGCGAACGCCGCTGGCGTGCAGTGCGCCCAGACCGAGCTGGGTGCTGAGCAGGGCCTCGAGCGCGGCCAGGCCCGAGCGGCGTCCGTGGAGCTGCCGCCGTCCGCGCCCGAAGCGCCGGCGCAGACGTCCGGCCCGCAGGAGCCGGGCGAGGTCGGCCGGCTCCCCGGCAAAGCGGAAATCGACGTCGCCCGGACCCCGGGGAGCGTCGCTGGGCGCGATCTCCTGGTGGCCGTCGCGCACCGTGACCCGCAGGCATCCCCGGTCTCCGCCGAGCTCGAGGTCGTAGGCGATCGGATGGGGATAGACGGCCCGCTGCGCGGGCAGCAGGTCGAGCACGAAGCGGCCGGCTCGATCTGGATCGGCGCGCGCCAGGGAGCGGAAGGCCACCCGCAGCCACGGCCTGCCGACCGTCAGCGGACCCAGGTCGATCGCGGGCGCGGCCGGGTCGACCGGCGTCCCGGAGTCCGCGACGGCGGGCACCGGAGGCGCATCCTGAGGCGAGACCTGCTCGCGCAGCCGCAGCAGCGCCTGATTGAGCCGCTCGGGCTGGACCCCGCCGATGGCGGCGCCCGGGTCGGCTGACGCGCCGGCCCCGCCGGTGGCCGGAGCCGGGGTCCGGCCGGGGTCGGACTCACCCGGCGCGTACGGCGTCGGGTCCGGAGGGGCCGCGCGGCCGGTGGCCCCGC
>DASVYO010000081.1:0-9527 GCA_036392135.1 Solirubrobacteraceae bacterium | reverse complement strand
CTGGGCACCACAGGGATGAAGGTCAGTCCGCTGTGTCTCGGCGCCATGATGTTCGGCGCCTGGGGCAACGCGGACCACGAGGACAGCGTCCGCATCATCCATCGCGCGCTCGACGCCGGCCTCAATTTCATCGACACCGCTGACGTGTACTCGCGCGGTGAGTCGGAGGAGATCGTCGGGAGGGCGCTGGCCGGCGGCCGGCGCGAGAACGTCGTGCTGGCGACCAAGGTTCACGGCACGATGGGCGATGATCCGAACCAGTTCGGCAACTCGCGGCGCTGGATCATCAAGGAGGTTGAGGACAGCCTCCGGCGCCTGAAGACGGACTGGATCGACCTCTACCAGATCCACCGGCCCGAGGCCGACACCGACATCGACGAGACGCTCGGTGCGCTGACCGATCTGGTTCGAGCCGGCAAGGTCCGCTACATCGGATCCTCAACCTTCCCGGCCAGCCAGATCGTCGAGGCCCAGTGGGCCGCGCAGCGCCGCGGGCGCGAGCGGTTCGTGTGCGAGCAGCCGCCCTACTCGCTGCTGGTGCGCGACATCGAGCGCGACGTCCTGCCCACCGCCCAGCGCTACGGCATGGGCGTCATCCCGTGGAGCCCGCTGGCCGGCGGCTGGCTGTCGGGCCGGTGGCGCCAGGGACGGGAGGCGCCGAATTCCACCCGCGCCGAGCGGATCCCCGCCCGCTACGACCTCTCCCGGCCCGAGAACCAGGTCAAGCTCGACAAGGCCGAGGCGTTTGCCGTTCTCGCCGAGGAGGCCGGCATGACGCTGATCGAGCTGGCCATCGGCTTCGTCATCCGCCATCCCGCGGTCACCGCGGCGATCATCGGCCCGCGGACGATGGAGCAGCTCGAGTCGCAGCTGACGGCCGCCGACGTCGTGCTGTCCGACGCGGTCCTGGACCGGATCGACGAGATCGTGGCGCCGGGTGTGAACGTCAGCCCGGCGGACGCGGGCTGGGACAATCCGGCCCTGAGGCCGGCGGCGCGCCGCCGGTAGGGCGGTGCGCTTGCGAGTCGAGCGCGTCGATCAGCAGCTCGAGCATGCGGGGCCACTGCTGGGGCTCCACGCGCTTGGCCGCCCGGGTGGCGGCGAACAGTAAGCGCAGGTCGAGCACACTGGCGTCGGCGCGCAGGCGCCCCTCCCGGCGGGCGTCGCCCAGCAGGCGTTCCCAGGCTGAGGCGGCCGCGTCCGTGGCCGCCTCCACGTCAGGGTGATCGGCCACGAGCGCCCGGGCCTCGCCCATGAAGTCATCGGCCGACTGGGTCTCGACCACCCAGCGGAGCATCCCGACCAGCGCGGTCCAGCGGTCACCGGGCCGGCGCTCGGCGTCGACGGCCGCCCCCGCGATCTGGCCCATCCGCCGGATGACCAGCGCGGCCACGAGCTCGTGCTTGGACGGGTAGCGGCGGTAGATGCTGGCCACCCCGCTGCCGGCGGCCTCGGCCACCTCGCTCATCGGCGCCCCCAATCCGTGGCGGCGGAACACCTCGGTGGCCGCGTTGAGGAGCCGTTCGTTCTTGGCCTCCGCCCCCAGCGCGCTCCAGAGCTCCCGGGCTGATCCGGCGGGCGCCGCTCCGGTCGGCGGAATGATCATTCCGCTAGACTAGCCCGGCGTGTCAGCAGAGGCCAACACGCATGACCGGCTGCATCCGAATCTGATCCTGGCCGTCATCTCGCTGGCCGGGCTGTCCTACGCGATGCTGAGCTCGGCCGTCATCCCGGCCCTGACCACGATCCAGCACGACCTCCACGCCACCGAGACCGGGGTCACCTGGCTGCTGACCGGGTACCTGCTGTCGGCGTCGGTCGGGACCTCGATTCTCGGCCGGCTGGGTGACATGTACGGCAAGGAGCGCATGCTCCTGATCACGCTGAGCGTGCTGGCGGCGGGCACGCTGATCTCCGCCGTGTCGACCACGCTGGGGCCGATGATCGTCGGCCGCGTGATCCAGGGTGCGGGCGGCGGCGTCTTCCCGCTCGCCTTCGGGATCGTCCGGGACGAGTTCCCGCGCGAGCGGGTGGCGGGCAGCATCGGGATCGTCTCCTCAATCCTCGGCGTGGGCGGTGGCACCGGAATCGTGATCGGCGGGCTGATCGTCGAGCACCTGAACTACCACTGGCTGTACTGGATTCCGCTGGCGGTGATCGTGGCCGCCGCCGTCTGCACCTGGCGCTTCGTGCCCGAGTCGCCCGTGCGCGTGCCGGGCCGGATCAACTGGACGGCCGCGGCGCTGATGACGGTGGGGTTCTGCTGCGTGCTGATCGCCATCTCCGAGACCACCCTGTGGGGCTGGGGTTCGGCCCGGACGCTCGGGCTGCTCGCCTTCGGCCTGCTCGGCTGCGCCGCCTGGGTGGCGGTCGAGGTACGCAGCGACGAGCCGCTGATCGACATGACGATGATGCGGATCCGCGGGGTCTGGACCACCAACCTGGTCGCCTTCCTGCTCGGCGCCGGGATGTACGCCTCGTTCCTGATCTATCCCCAGTTCGCCCAGCTGCCGCGCAGCACCGGCTTCGGCTTCGGCGCCTCGGTGGTCACGGCCGGGGTCTACCTGCTGCCCTCGGCCCTGCTGATGAGCCTGATGGGCACCTTCGCCGGGCTCCTGGCCCGCCGCTTCGGATCGCGCGTGGCGCTCATCACCGGCAGCGGCGTGACCGCGGCCGGCTTCGCCTGGATGGCGGTGGCCCACGCCCATCCCTACGACATGCTGATCAGCGCGGCCTTCCTGGGCGTCGGGATCGGGCTGGCCTTCTCGGCCCTGGGCAATCTGATCGTGCAGGCCGTCCCGGCCGGGCAGACCGGCGTGGCCACCGGCATGAACACCGTCATGCGGACGCTCGGCGGCGCGCTCGGCGGCCAGATCGTGGCCACGCTGATCGCCGGCAACATGTCTCACCGGCTGCCGACGGTCACCGGGTTCACGGATTCCTTTGCGCTCGAGGCGGCGTTCCTGGTCGTGGCCGTGCTGGCCGGCCTGCTGGTGCCCGAGGCGCGACGCCGACGCGCCCCGGTCAAGCTCGACGGGGAGCTCGCCCGCGAAGCCGCCTAGCGCCGTGCGCGACCCTCGCGGCGAGCACTGCAAATGGATCGCTGTCCAACTGCACCCTGGGGGTGCTGCTGGCCACGCTCGACGCTTCGATCGCGCTGATCGCGATGTGCCAGTGATGGCGAGGCGGGCCACAGGCGGACACCCGCTGGCGCCCGCTGGTCGGCGGTGCACAGAGAGCTTCCACTGCGGGGCGCGCCGGCCCGTTCGTCCGCCGAATCGCGCGGCCCGCGCCGCGTTCACGCTTCGTAGCTCGCGGAGCGTTCTGCGGCGGACGAACCGGTCGGCGTGCTCCCGCCAATCAGAGCCAAAATCTCACGCACACACGGCCAGGCTGGCTAGCCAGCCAGGTATGATTCGCGCCCCGCCGGCGACGTCAGGAGGAGCAGTGCCTCACACCGGAAGCGAGCTTGAGAACGTGCTGGTCACCGAGCGCGCCAACTGGGTCGAGGGCCCTCCGCACGAGCTGTTCGCGCAGCTGCGCAGCGAGTGTCCGGTGCACTGGACCTCGCATGTCACCGAGTATCCGAACGAGGACGGCTACTGGTCGGTGACCCGGGCGCGGGACATCCACACGGTCAGCCGGGACTGGCGCACCTACTCCTCGGAGCGGGGCGGCATCACCGCGATCACCGACGTGTTCCCGCTCGAGCTGATGCGGGCGATGTTCATCGGCATGGATCCGCCCAAGCACGACCGGTTGAAGATGCTCTTTCAGGCCGGCTTCACGCCCCGGCGGATCGCTGCTCACGAGGATGCGATCCGGGCGATCGTCACCGGCGTGCTGGATCGGCTCGAGGGGCGCACGGAGTGCGATCTTGTCAACGACGTCGCGCAGCCGATCGTCTCGCGCGTGATCGGCAGCTTCATGGGCAACCCGCCCGAGGACGATGCGATCTGGGCGCGGCTCATGAACAGCTCGCTCGGGGCCGGCGATCCCGACCTGAACCCGGACGGCATCCAGAGCATCCTCGAGAAGGAGATCCCCGAGATCTTCATGCGCTGCCAGAAGATGATCGCCGAGCGCCGCGAGCACCCGACCGACGATCTGACCTCCGTCCTGGTGCACGCCGAGATCGACGGCCAGAAGCTGGAGGAGCACGAGATCGTGATGGGCTTCTTCCTGCTCGTGGCGGCCGGCAACGACAGCACCAAGGCCACCTACTCGAGCGGCATGCGCGCGCTGATGGAGAACCCCGAGGCCCGCCGGCAGCTGCTCGAGGAGCCGGAGCTGATTCCGGCCGCGGTCGAGGAATCCCTGCGCATGTTCCCCGCCTTCGCGCACTTCCGCCGCACCGCCACCACGGACACCGAGCTGGCTGGCCAGACCATCCACGAGGGCGAGAAGGTGGTCATGTGGTACGTGTCCTCGGGCCGCGACGAGGAGCTGTACGCGAATCCCCACCACTTCGACGTGCGCCGCTTCGACGCCCGCCGCCCGCCCGAGGAGCGCGAGCCTCCACACCAGGCCTTCGGCGCCGGCGGCCGGCACTTCTGCCTGGGCACCGCGCTGGCCCGGCTCGAGCTCCGGATCATGTTCGAGGAGACGCTGGCCCGCTATCCGGAGATGGAGATCGCCGGCCGTCCGGCCCACGTCGAGTCCGGCTTCATCAACCAGCTCAAGACGCTTCCGGTCAGGCTCGGCCCGCGCGTCTAGCGGAAGTCGCGCCAGTCCGCCCAGGGCGACTGGCGCTCGGTCTCCTGCTCGTCGGCCCGGATCACGTGCATGACGGCGTTGATCAGCGCCAGGTGCGTGAACGCCTGGGGGAAGTTGCCCAGATGGCGCCCGGTGTCGGGGTCGATCTCCTCGGCGTAGAGCCCGAGCGGACTGGCGTAGCCCAGCAACCGCTCGCAGAGCGTGCGCCCGCGGTCGACCTCGCCGATCTCGCACAGGGCGGACACGAGCCAGAAGGAGCAGATCAGGAAGGTGCCCTCGCGCCCGGCGAGACCGTCGTCAGTCTCCTCGGTGCGGTAGCGGAGTACGAGTCCGCCCTCGGTGAGCTCGTCGGCGATGGCCAGCACGGTGTTGCGGATCCGCTCGTCGTCGGGGGGCAGGAAGCGCATCAGCGGTAGCAGCAACAGGGCGGCGTCGAGCGCCTCGGTCTCGTAGTGCTGGACGAACACCCCGCGCCCGTCCAGGCCGTGCTCGAGGACGTCGGCATGGATCTCGTCCGCCGCCGAGCGCCAGCGCTCGGCCTGCTCCCAGTCCTCGCGCAGCTCGGCCAGCCGCCAGCCGCGGTCGCAGGCCACCCAGCAGAAGACCTTGGAGGAGGTGAAGTGGCGGGGCTCGCCGCGCACCTCCCAGATCCCGCGGTCGGGCTCGCGCCAGTGCGCGATCGCCTCCTCGACCTGGCGGCTGAGGATCTTCCATACGCGGTCATCGAGCGAGTCGCGCGAGCGTGTATGCAGGTAGACCGAGTCCAGCAGCGCGCCCCACACGTCGTGCTGCTCCTGCTCGTAGGCGGCGTTGCCGATCCGCACCGGGCGCGCGCTCTCGTAGCCCTCGAGGTGCTCGAGCACGTGCTCGTCGAGGTTGCGCTCGCCGTCGAGCCCGTACATGACCTGGAGCTTCTCCTCCCCGGCGGCGACGTCGGCGATGAAGTAGAAGAAATCATTGGCCTCCCAGTCGAAGCCCAGCGACAGCAGCGCCCAGAGCATGAAGGTCGAGTCCCGGATCCAGCTGTACCGGTAGTCCCAGTTGCGCTCCCCCTGGGGGGCCTCGGGCAGCGAGGTGGTGGCCGCCGCCAGCAGCGCGCCGCTGGGGGCGTAGGTCAGTCCCTTGAGGGTCAGGGCGCTGCGCTGCAGGAAGGTCCGCCAGGGGTGGTCGGGGAAGTTGCCCCGGTCCAGCCAGTGCTGCCAGTGGTGGGCGGTCCAGACCAGCCGGTCGTAGGCCTCCTGCCAGTCGGCGGGGGGCGCGTGCTCGCTCCAGGACAGCGCGCACCAGACGTTCTCGCCCTCCTTCATCATGTGCCGCGCGGTGGCGCGGGAGCCCTCGAAGCCAAGCCGCAGATCGGTGCTCAGCGTGAGCTCGACCTTGCCGTCGGAGCTGGTGGCCACGCCCTGGTTGTAGCTGTCACCGGTGTAGCGCCAGCGGGCCGGATCGCGTCCGTAGTCGAACTTGGGCTCGCAGTCGAGCAGCAGCTGCACCTGGCCGTTGACGCACCGGACCGTGCGCAGCAGCACGTGATCGGCGTCATAGTCGGTGGGCGCACGGCGGTGGGTGTGGGACCGGTCGCGGGCGTGATGCCACTCGCCGATCAGCAGCACGTCGCGGACGATGATCCAGCCCTGGCCGGTGCCCCAGCTCGTCTCCAGCACCATCGTGCCCGGCAGGTAGCGGCGGGCGGCGGGGACCGACAGCCCGTCCGGGCCGAGGCGGAACCAGCCGGCATCCCGGTCGAGCATCGCCCCGAACACGCTCGGCGAGTCAACGCGGGGTAGGCACAGCCATTCGAGCGCGCCGCTGGGGGCGACCAGGGCGACCGTCTCGCAGTCCGACAGGAACGCGTAGTCGGCGATCGGGGGGAAGATGCTGGAGCTGAACTGGCTCGCCGGCTCGCGTTGGCGCGCGGGCTGACTGGGCAGCGTCCTGGCGGGCGGGCGTTCCGGCTTCTCGCTGGCGACGTCTTCGCGCAACCGCCGGCCGCCTCAGCCGCCCATCCCGCCCAGCACGGAGAACGGCGACCACGGCTTCTCCTCATAGATCGCACGCAGGTTCCCCTCGACGGTCACCCGGCTGCCGGCCGGAGCCTCGCCCCGGAGCCGGTCGGCCAGCTCCTGGGCGCTGGCCTCGTCGCTGGCGCCGACCAGGACCGCGCTCCAGCGATGGACCACCGGGATGCCCTCACCGCGCAGGCGCTCGGCCAGCTCCGCGGCCTCGCCGCGGGAGCGGCACTGGACGCGCACCTCGAAGTCGGGGTAACCCTGGCGCTCGGAGTCGGCGCGCTCCTGGGCGATCCGCTGGCGCAGCTCGTCAGCGCGCTGGGCGTCGGTCTCGGGCAGCGGGAGATCGGCGTCCTCCCACTGCTCGGCGGTCGGATGCCAGTGCATCAGCTCATACCGCGCCGCCCAGCCCTCGTCGCCGGCCAGCTGGGCCACGGCGCGCTGGGTGGCCTCGGCCTGCTCGCGCGTGCCGGTGTAGCAGAACACCTCGGGTCCATCGGAGGAGACCACGATCCGATCGTGCATCGTCCGGCTGGCATCCGCCGGCGCGACGTGATCGCGCAGCCGGGAGGTCAAAGCGTCGGCCGTTTCGTTGTCCTCGAGCGTGATCCGCAGGCGCCAGTCGTCGTTCATGGCGCGGACTCTAGATGGTCTATTCGGCAGCCGCGCGGGCACACGGGCGCGTGGAATCAACCGTCTGGGCTGTGGATAGGCTGTTCGGGTGGCGCTCTCCACGTCATCGCCCGGTCTCGCCAACGATGAGACCGCGATCGCAGCCGCGCTCGAGCGCCGGCGGGCGGCGAGCGCCGAACGGTGGGACCTGGGCCCTGAGGTGGTGCTGGTCGGAGCCGGGGATCCGGTCAGCATTCCCGGCCGTGACGACCTCGTCTACCGCTTCCGGGCCCACTCCGACTACTTCTACCTGACCGATCGCGAGCGGGCGGGGGGAGTGCTGGCCTTCACCTCCGATCAGGGCTGGGTCGACTTCGTGCGGCCGATCTCGACCGCCGAGCGCCTGTGGGAGGGAGCGCCGTCCGGACCGATCCCGGGCCGGCCGGTGGCCGGGCTCGAGGCCTGGCTGGACAAGCGCGCCGGGCGCCCGGTGGCCGTCCTGGGCGCGCCGGTCCCGGGCGTCGACGGCGACCCGGAGCTGGCCGACCGCCTGCGCCGGCAGCTGCACCAGGTGCGCCGCCCCAAGGACGAGGTCGAGCTGGCCCGCATGCGGATCGCCGAGCGGGCGACGGCGGCGGGCTTCGCCCGGGTCGCCGGGCTGATCGCTCCCGGGCGCAGCGAGCGCGAGCTGCAGATCGAGCTCGAGGCCGAGTTCTTCCGCCACGGCGGGGACGTCCTGTCGTTCGACACGATCGTCGCCTCGGGACCCAACTCGGCGGTCCTGCACTTCCCGCCCACCGGCCGGCGGCTGGCCGCGGGTGAGCTCGTGCTGATCGATGCCGGCTCGGAGTACCGCGGCTACGCCAGCGATGTGACCCGGACGCTCCCGGTCTCGGGACGGCTGACCTCCGAGCAGGCGGTCGTCTACGGCATCGTCCGCCGGGCCCTGGAGACGACGATCGAGCAGTGCCGGCCCGGCGTCGAGTCCCGCGCGCTGCATCTGAGCGCGTCCGCAGTCATCGCCGAGGGGCTGGTCGACCTCGGCGTGCTCCGCGGCCCGGTTGAGGACCTGGTGGCCTCGGGCGCCGTGGCCCGCTTCTTCCCCCACGGCATCGGCCATCTCGTGGGCCTCGGCACCCGCGACGCCAGCGCGCTGCCGCATGGCTATGCCCCCGACCCGTCGATTCCCGGCCTGCGCAACAACCTCCCGCTGCTGACCGGCTACGTGACCACGGTCGAGCCGGGTGTGTACTTCGTGCCCGCGCTGCTCGGCGATGCGGAAGCCCGCGCCGAGCTCGGCCACCGTGTCGACTGGGGCCGCGTCGACTCGCTGCTCGGATTCGGCGGGATCCGGCTCGAGCAGAATGTGCTCATCACCGATGACGGCCCCGAGGTCCTGACCGCGGACATCCCGCTGCTCGGCTGATCCGCGGGACGGGCGGTTCAGATCACGCCGGTCAACACCAGCGTCCCGATGATCAGCAGCACGCCGGCGGTGATCGCGTTGCCCCACCGCTCGAGCCACCGGCCGCTGAGCTGATACCCGCCGGCCGTCGCGACCAGGGTCAGGACCAGAATCGTGGTGATCGTCACGGCGGCGAACACCATGAGCGACCCGATCGCCGTGGCGGCACCGGCCGTCGTGGCGGCCAGGAAGACGGGCAGGATGGTCAGGTCGGGTGAGGCGGCCGCCCCGAACGGGACCATGACCGCGGCGAGGCCCCGCACTCCCCGGTGCGTCTCATGGCGGGGAGCGGGAGCGTGGTCGTGGTCGTGGTCGTGGTCGTGCCCGTGCCCGTGCTCGTGCCCGTGGTCGTGGCCGTGGCCGTGGCCGTGGCCGGTCAGCTCGAGCAGGGCGAAGCCCGCGCCGGTGAGGATCAGGATCACCCCGATGACCGTGTCCTGGGCGTTCTGGACCGTTGAGCGGAACTGCAGGCCGATGGCCACGATCACCGCTCCGAGCACGATCGAGACCAGCACGTGGGCGATGCCGGCCAGCCCGGACAGCCGCGCCACCCGTGAGAGCGGGTAACGCCGCGTCCGGCCGAGCACGGCCAGCGGGACCCAGTGGTCGGGGAGGATCGCGTGGCCGAAGCCGACGCCGGCGGCCGCGACGAGCAGGGCCGGGCCGTTGCCGGTCACGACGCCACCGAGGCCCGGGTCGGCCGGCGGGGGCGGCGGCGCGCCGGGGCG
>DASVYO010000080.1:0-88474 GCA_036392135.1 Solirubrobacteraceae bacterium | reverse complement strand
CGACGCCACCGAGGCCCGGGTCGGCCGGCGTGGGCGGCGGCGCGCCGGGGCGCGGCTGGGCCGGGCGGCCAGCCCCAGTCGTAGGTGCTCCGTATGCGAGACGGTCTCGGCGAGCAGGGCGCGGACATGCTCGTCGTGCAGGGCATAGATGACCTGCCGGCCGTCACGCTGCCCGACCACGAGCCCGAGGTGGCGCAGCACCCGCAGCTGCTGGGAGACCGCGGACTGCTCCATCTCGACCGCCCGGGCCAGCTCGCCGACCGAGCAGGCGCCCGCCCCGAGGCGGCTGAGGATCCGGACCCGGCTGGGCGTGGCCAGGGCCTGCATCGTCTCGGCCACCGAGCGCGCCGTATCCGCGGACAGGAAGGCCAGGTCAGGTTCGGCGTGACCGTGACTCATGCTCACATCATCGCATGAGTTGCTGTTCATATGTTGCTGCGCCCGGGGCCGCCACCGGACCGCTCAGCGCGTACGCCATCATGGATGGCCATGAGTTCTGGCCACAGGGGCTTTGCCGCCTCCCAGGGATCTTCCGGCGGGGGCCGCATGCGTGGCCTGGGCGGATCGGACAAGGAGCCGCCGGCGCTGCTGGACCCGACTCGTCAGCGCGACCAGCACCGGATCCTGTCCCTGTTCCGGCCCTACCGGATGCGACTGGCCGTGGTCCTGAGCATGATCGTGTTCAGCGCCGGGCTGAGCATGATCTCCCCGTTCCTGCTCAGAGCGGTGCTCGACAAGGGGATCTTCCATCACGAGACGACGCTGCTGAGTTGGCTCGTGCTGGGCATGATCGCGATCGCGATCGCCACCGCCGTGTTCAACGTCTGGCAGACGTATCTGTCCAACTCGATCGGCCAGCGGGTCATGCACGATCTGCGCGCGGCCGTCTACCAGCACCTGCAGCGCATGTCGCTGGCCTTCTTCACGCGCACGCGCACCGGCGAGGTTCAGTCGCGGATCGCCAACGACATCGGCGGTCTGGACACGGTGGTGACCACCACCGCCACCTCGATCGCCCAGAACGCGACGACCGTGATCGCCACGCTCGTCGCGATGTGCGTCCTGAACTGGGAGCTGGCGGTGATCTCGTTGATCTTCGTGCCCCTGTTCGTCTGGCTGACCCGGCGGGTCGGGAAGGTGCGGCGCAAGATCACCTCCGAGCAGCAGCGCCAGCTGGCCGACCTGAGCGCGCTCGTGTCGGAATCGTTGTCGGTCTCGGGAATCATGCTCGGCAAGACGATGGGCCGCGGAGCCGACCTGGCCGACCGCTTCACCGGCGAATCGAAGGGGATCGCCGATCTCGAGGTCCGCTCCCGCATGGCCGGCCGCTGGGTCATGTCCACGATCCAGATGACGTTCGCGATCCAGCCCGCGATCGTCTACTGGCTGGCCGGGCAGAGCTTCCTGGGCGGCACCATCACGATCGGGACCGTGGTCGCCTTCACCACCCTGCAGACGCGACTCTTGTTCCCGATCCAGTCCCTGCTCGGGGTTGGCGCCGACATCGAGGCCTCGCTGGCCCTGTTTGACCGCATCTTCGAGTATCTGGACCTGCCGGTCGACATCGTCGAGGCCGAGCACCCGGTGGCGCTGCGGCCCGATGAGGTGCTCGGTGAGGTCCGCCTCGAGCACGTCTCCTTCCGCTACGGAACCGGTGAGGATGACCCGTGGACGCTGCGCGACATCAATCTCGACGTGCCGGCGGGCACGCGCACGGCGATCGTCGGCGAGACCGGCTCGGGCAAGACCACGCTCGGCTACCTGGTGGCCCGCCTGTACGAGCCTCAGGCGGGGAGGGTCACGATCGACGGCGTCGACGTCCGCGAAGCGTCACTGGCCTCACTGGCGGCCACCGTCGGCGTCGTCTCCCAGGAGACCTACCTGTTCCACGCCAGCGTGCGCGAGAACCTGCGCTTCGCCAAGCCCGAGGCGACCGACGAGGAGATCGAGGCGGCGGCGCGCACCGCACACATCCACGATCTCATCGCCTCCCTCCCCGAGGGCTACGACACCGTCGTGGGCGAGCGCGGCTACCGCTTCTCCGGCGGCGAGAAGCAGCGCATGGCGATCGCCCGGACCGTGCTGCGCAACCCGCCGGTGCTGGTGCTCGACGAGGCCACCAGCTCACTTGACACCCAGACCGAGTTCGCGGTGCAGGCGGAGCTCGAGCGCCTGGCCGAGGGGCGGACGACGATCACCATCGCCCACCGCCTCTCGACGATCAGGGATGCCGAGCAGATCGTGGTGCTCGACCGGGGGCGGATCGTCGAGCGCGGCACGCATGAGGAGCTGCTCGAGCGCGGCGGCCAGTACGCGGCGCTCGTGGCGCGGGACGTGACCGAGGAGCCGGTCTGAACCGGCCCCGCGCGCTGTCCCGCCGGCCTTTCACCGGCGGGACAGGGGGCAGGGAGGGTTACGGGAAGGCGACGCCCGTGCCCGGGGTGAACAGCAGGCCCTTGACCTTCTTGAAGCCCGTGATGAACGGGACCAGGCTGCCGTCACCGTCGTTGAAGGAGGCGACCACGCTGGTGAAGCTGCGGCTGCCCAGCGTGTCCATCGCGGCCAGGGAGTCATCGGCGGCGAACGGCCCGGTGACCCGGTAGACCCTGCCCGCCTTGGCGTCGACCACGTACAGGGTCGCGTTGTCCGTCGGCGCCCAGCGGACATCGTCCACGCCGGCGGGCACGCTGTTGTCGCCGTAGGTCAGCGGCAGGCGGGTCAGCATGGTGCCCTGGGCGAACACCAGCTGCTGGTCGGCCTGGCTGTTGAGCATGTACATGCCTCCGAACGGATCGCCGAGGGCGGTCAGGCCGGCGGGCACCTGCGCGTTCGAATCCGGGTCGGTCAGATGGAGCCGCACCGGGTTGCCGGTGATCGCATCGGTGGCGATGGCGTTGTCGGCGAACGTCGGGTACAGCCGGGCGACGCCCCGGCCCAGGATCGCCCGGAACGTGGCCGTGGCCTTGCGTCGAGCGGGATTCGAGGCCGCGATCATGATGCGGCCGTTGTCCAGCACGGTCACCGCGTCGGTGCCGCCGCCGGTGTGGACGGCGCTCTTGCCCTTCGTGTCCGGCCGCGGCGCGAGGCGGTAGAGGGTGACCTGGTGGCCCTTGCGGGCCGACGGCTTGATTGTGAACAGGTGAGAGTTGCCATCCTCGTTGGCGGTGGCGATGACCGCCCGGAGACGGGGATCCCCGGCCAGGCCATCGACCTTCCCGGCCAGGCTCCAGGAGTTCATGACGCGTCCGCGCTTCGAGTACTCCACGAGCTGGCTGGTGGTGGTGTGGGTCTTGGGCGCCGGTTCGCCCTTGGTGCCGACGCCGTTCTGCCAGGCGACGAACACATGGCCGTTCAGGTAGGCGATGTCATCCGGGGCCGAGATGTGGGAGCTGGGGGCACCGGCAAAGACCTTCAGTTGGAAAGACGGCGGCGCCACGGGACGCGCGGCCGCCGTGCCGGCGGTGCCCAGGAGCACAGCCGCGGTGAGTAGGAACGGCTTGGTCGGGATCATGGCGCGGGACGGTAAGGAGAAATCGGGGTCCGGATGTAACCGGAATGCGACTTCGTTGTTACGTGGATGTGATTGCCGGTCTGAGGAATGTCCCGCACGGCTAGGAAGGTGACCTTCAGCCGGGTGCCGCGAGGGGTTGCGCCCCCGCACCGGACGGCTCTGACTCGCGGGCCGGCGCGTCGCCTGCGGATCGCGCCGGGGGCTTGCGCAGGCCGCGCGCCGGGATCAGCGTGAGGAGCATCAGCCCTCCGAGGCCGGCCAGCGGGACGGCGTCGGTGGAGGCCTGTGAGATCACGGCGGCGGCGGGCGCCCCGATCGTCTCCCCGGCCGCGTAGGCAAGGTTGAACAGGCTGGAGGCGACGACCAGCGCGATGCCGTGCCGCTCGGCCGAGTCGGTCATCGTGGAGACGGCCGGGATCATGTAGCCGGTCATCGGGCCGCCCAGGGCCAGGACGGCCAGGATCGCCAGCAGCGCCGGCGAGTGGGGGAGGGCCAGCGCGGGAACGAGCACGGCGCTGAGCACGAGGCCCACGGTGATCGGGAGCCGCGGCCCATGCCGGTCGGTCACCCGTCCGATCAGCGGTGACAGGGCGGTGCTGAGGGCGGCCGCCCCCACGAACGCTGCGCCGATGGCGGCGGCCGAGCCTCCGAACCGGGCCAGGCGCAGCGGCAGCAGGGCATTCGTGGCGCCGAAGGTCATCGCCTCGAGCAGGATCATCCAGGTGCCGAGGTAGAGCCCGAGGGCGCCTGGCGAGCAGAGGGATGGGAGGCGCTCCCGGAGGCGTCGCGCCGGGCGCGGGCGGGGTGCACGGGCAGCTTGCGCCGGGGGCGTCGGGTCGGGCTGCGGATGCACCCAGGCGGCCAGGCCGAGCGAGACCGCGCCGACGGCCGAGAACACCAGCCCGGTGCTCGTGGCCACCGCGATCGTGCCCAGCAGCGGGCCGATCAGCGTGCCCAGCGTGGCCGCGCCGATCACCGAGCCGAGGGTGGCGCCGCGCCGCGCGACCGGCGTGACGGCGATCACCCAGGTCAGGGCTCCGCCCCAGATCAGCCCGCAGGCCACCCCCTGGATGGCCCGCAGCAGATCGAGGGTGAGGAGGCTCGAGGCGAACCCGAAGCCGGCCACCCCGAGGGCGAACGCCACCAGCCCGACCGTGGTCGTGCGGCGCACGCCGAGCCGGGTGGCCACCCAGCCGCCCAGGACCGAGCCGGGCAGGAGACCCAGCGTGTAGGCGGCGGCGAGCACCCCGACGGCCGGCTTGGCGAGGTGCAGCGTCCGCGCGTAGTGCGGCAGGATCGGCGTGACCGCCGCATACAGGGAGGACTCGAACAGGAGCAGCACCCGGACCAGGCCGACGGTGCCGCTCGGCACGATCGCGCGGGCGGCTCTGCTCATGACGAGGCGATCAGTGATCGCGCGAGGCGGACCAGATGCGGCTGAAGGTCGGCGCTGTGGCCTGAGGCCAGCTGTTCGATCAGCAGCCCGTCGGCGGCGGCCAGCAGCAGCTCGGCATCGGCGCGCGGCCGCCGCGAGCCGGCCCGCTCGAGCAGCTCCCCGATCGCGTCCAGGTACGCGGCCGTCCAGCGCTGAGCGACGTCTCGCAGCACCGGACGGCGGGCGGCCTCCAGCAGCAGGGCGTAGGTCGTGACCAGCGAGCTGCGGATCGGGTCGGTCGGGGAGACGACCGCGCTGACCGCCAGGGCCACAGGCTCGGCATCGTCCGGCGCGCGCTCGACGTGCGCGCGCAGTCGGGCGATGTCGCGCTCGGCGGCCAGCTCGAGCGCGGCCGTCAGCAGATGCTCCCGGGAATCGAACCAGTACGTGGTCGAGGCCAGCGGCAGGCCGGCCACCTCGGCCACCCGCCGGTGGGTGACGGCGTCGGTTCCGCGCTCGGCCACGATCTGCAGCACGGCGTCGAGCAGCACCTCGCGGCGCGCGCGGCCCCGAGGGCGGGCGCTCGCGCTGCGGCGCGGCGCGGGCGGCGGTTTGGTGGAGCCGGCGGAGGTCATTGGTACAAGCGTACCAATCACCGGTACATATGTACCGAAACCTGGGCCGCCGCCGTCTGGGCCGCGGCCGCCAGCGGCTAACCGGCAGCCGGCTCGGGGACCGGGGTTCCCCTCCGATCGTCCGGCAGCGGCTCGCTGGAGCTGCCCTCGACGTTCAGGTGCGGCAACCAGCGATCGAGCCAGCCGGGGATCTGCCAGTTGCTCCGGCCGAGCATCACCATCAGCGCCGGCACGAGGACCGAGCGCACGATCAGCGCATCGAGCAGCACGGCGGTGGCCAGGCCGACGCCGAACAGCTCGATGATCCGCTCCCCGCCGAGGACGAAGGAGGCGAACACCAGCACCATGATCGCGGCCGCGGCGGTGATCGTCCGGCCGGTGGCCGCCAGGCCATGGGCGACGGCCTGGGTGTTGTCGCGCCGCCGGTGCCACTCCTCATAGACGCGGCTGATCAGGAACACCTCGTAGTCCATCGACAGCCCGAACAGGATCGGGAACATGAGGACGGGCACGAACGTCTCGATCGGTCCCGTCGTCCCGCCGAGCCAGCCCTTCTGGAAGACGGCGGTGATGATCCCGAACGCCGCGCCGGCCGAGATCATGTTCATCACGGCTGCGGTGAGCGGGATCACCAGGCTGCGGAAGACCACCATCAGAAGCAGGAAGCTGAGCAGCACCACGACGCCGATGAACAGCGGCAGCTTCGAGGACAGGATGTGGCTGAAGTCCTCGAAGATGGCGGTGGTTCCACCGACGAGCACACGCAGGCCGGTGCCTCTGGTGGCCGCCGGGATGACGGAGCTGCGGACCCGGTTGAGCAGGTCCGTGGTCGAGGTCGCCTGCGGCGAGCTCCGGGGATACACCCTGGCGATGGCCACCGTCGGCCGGCCGTGGCCCGGGGCCAGGACGGTCACGGGGGTCGCGCCCGCGACGCCACGAGTATCGGCGACCGCGGTCCGGGTGCGGTTGAACGCCGCCAGCTGCGCCGGGCTGTTGATCTGGGCGACCAGCTGCAGCGGCCCGTTGTAGCCCGGCCCGAAGCCCTTGGCGAGCAGGTCATAGGCCTTGCGCGTGGTCGTGCTCGCCGGGTCGGTGCCGGCGTCGGCCGAGCCCAGGCGCATCGAGAGGAACGGGACGGCGATCAGCAGCATGACCAGCGTGGCCAGACCGGCGAACACCGCGGGACGCTTGCTGATCGCGTCTGTCCACCGCACCCAGACGGGCGACTCGATCTCGAGCTTGAACGCGCCCTGCTTCAGGGCCCGCCGCTCGCGCCGCCGGGGCACCAGCCCGCCGAGGATGCCGAGCAGTGCGGGCAGCAGGGTCAGCGCGGCGAGGACCGTGAAGGCGACCGTGACGGCGGCGGCGACGGCGACTCCGTACAGGAAGGTGACGCCCAGCGCGAACATGCCGAGCATCGCGATGCAGACGATCAGTCCCGCGAACAGGACCGCGCGCCCGGAGGTGTCGATCGCCTCCACCACTGCCTGCTCACGCGTCCGTCCTCTGCTCAGCGCCTGCTTGTAGCGCGTGACGATGAACAGCGCGTAGTCGACGCCGACGCCGAGCCCGATCAGCACGGCCAGCTCATTCGAGAAGGTGGCGATGTCGATCACGTGTGAGAGCAGGCCGACCACGGACGCGCCCGAGCCGAGCGACAGGCCGGCCGTGATCAGCGGCAGCAGCATGGCCACGAACGAGCCGAACACGATGAACAGCACGATCGCGGCGGCCAGGAAGCCGAACTGCAGGCCGCTGCCCTGGCTATTGCGGTTGCCGGCCTCGGCGATGTTGCCCTCGGCCTCGAATTGCACGCCGTGCCCGGAGGCCGAGGTGATCGTCGAGACGAAGGTGCGCGCCTGTGCAGCGGTGATCCGGTTCCGGTTGGCGGCGTTGGAGAAGGTCACGTTGGCGAAGGCGATCTGTCCGCCGGGGGCGATCTGCCGGCTCCCCACCGGCGAATACGGCGAGGCCACGGTGGCGACGTCGGGCAGCGTGGTGAGCTTCTGGAACAGGGCCTCGGCGCGTGCCCGTACGGCCGGGTCGGTGACCTGGCCCCGCCGGACCGCGATCACCAGCTGGTCGGTCTCCCCGGCGGCCCGGGGAGTCGAGCGCTGCAGGAGCCGGATCGCGTCGAAGCTGCCGGTATGGGGAAGCTTGAAGTTGTCGGTGTAGGCGCTTCCGGCGGCCGTGTGGATCGCGACCAGGGCGACGAGCATGACGACCCAGCCCCCGACCGTCACCCATCGATGTCTAAAGCACCAGCTGGCTAGTCCTCGCATCCGTCAGTCAACCTCCAATTCATGTGCCCGCGACGGGAGGGCACGGACTCCGCCCACCTCGACTCCGAAATCCGCTATCAGCCAAGGACATGACGCTACCCCGCGCCCTCAGCCTGCCAGCAAGTGAACACCACGGGCTTGACAAGTGGCTGACAGCCTGTGTCCGGAGCGGCGGGTGACGGCGCCGGGCGCCGGTGGCGCTCCCGGCGGGTCCCGCAGCGCCGGGATCCTGCTCTACCGCGGGGCGGGAGACACGCTCGAGGTGCTCGTGGTCCATCCCGGAGGGCCGTTCTGGCGACGGCGGGATGCCGGAGCCTGGTCGATTCCCAAGGGTGAGTACGGCCCGGATGAGGCGCCGCTCCAGGCGGCTCGCCGTGAGTTCACCGAGGAGCTCGGGGTGCCGATTCCGGCGGGCGATCCGATCGACCTCGGCGAGGTACGGCTGAAATCGGGCAAGCTGATCCGGGCCTGGGCGCTGGCCGGTGATCTCGACGCCGAGGCGATCACCAGCAACACGTTCACCGCCGAGTGGCCGCCCCGCTCGGGACGCCGGCAGGAATTCCCCGAGGTGGATCGCGCCGCGTGGTTCAGCCCCGCGGCGGCGCGCGAGAAGCTCAATCCGGCCCAGGCGGCGCTGGTCGACCGATTGGAGGCGATCCTCAGGACATGAGCGGCTCGGATGCGATCAGCCCCACCGCTCACTACACCGGCCATGTGTGGTCGCGCAACGGTCTCTCGCACCCTGCGCTCGCGACCCGCGAGGGCGCGTTGCTGTTCGCCGCCCTGCAGCCGGCGATGCTGGCCAGCCGGGCGGTCGGAGGGCCCTCGCTCGAGCCGTATCTGATGGCTCGCCATCTGGCCATCGACGCCCGCGTGCAGCGGGCGATCGAATCCGGGACCACGACCCAGGTGCTGGAGCTGGCGGCCGGGCTCTCACCCCGGGGCTGGCGCTTTGCCCAGCGCCACGGGGCGGCGGTCACCTATGTCGAGGCGGATCTGCCGGCGATGGCCGAGCGCAAGCGGCGCGCCCTGCAACGGATCGGGACGCTCGGCGAGCACCACCGGGTGGTGGATCTCGATGTGCTCAGGCCCGGCGGTCCGGGCAGCCTGGCCGCCGTGGCCGGGGAGCTCGACCCAGCGGCCGGGTTGATCATCGTCACCGAGGGATTGCTCGGCTACCTGTCCACCGCGGACGTGACCGCGCTGTGGGAGCGGTTCGCGGATGTCCTGGGAACCTTCAGCGCCGGGCGCTACGTGTCCGACCTGCACCTCGGCGACGTGGTCACCCCGATCATCCGGGGCTTCCGGGTGCTGCTCGGGGCGTTCGTGCGCGGGCGCGTGTACCTGCACTTCGACAGCGCCGAGCAGGCCGAGCGGGCCCTGCTGGCCGCCGGCTTCACCGGCGCCGAGGTCGTGCCCGCCGCGGAGTCAGCAGGCGGACACGGGGGAGCGCGCCTGGCGCATATCCTCGAGGCGTCACGCTCATGATCTCCGCCACCCTGTACAGCGATCCAGCCTGCCCCTGGGCCTACTCCGAGAGCCCGGCACTGCGGGTGCTCGAGTGGCGCTACGGCGATCAGCTGGACTGGAGGCTCGTGCTGATCGGCCTGACCGAGGACGCTTCCCAGTACGTCGCCCGCGGCTACACGCCGGTGCGGGGCGCGCTCGGGCAGCTGTCCTTCCGTCGCTTCGGGATGCCGTTCGCCCCCGCCCCGAAGCCGCGGGTCAGCGCCACCGCGCGGGCCTGCCGGGCCGTCGTCGCCACGCGGCTGGCCCATCCCGGCCGGGAGTGGGACGTGTTCCGGGCGCTGCAGCTGGCCAACTTCACCACCGACCTGGTCCTGGAGGACGAGGCCGGCCTGCGGGAGGTGCTCGACGCCGTGCCCGGCGTCGACGCCGCCGCGGTGATCGCCGCGCTCGACTCGCCGGCCGTGAGCGAGGCCTACGAGGCGGACCGCGCCGCCAGCCGGACGGCCGCGGGCTCGCCGGCGGAGCTGCAGGGCAAGACGGCCGCCACCGACGGACCGGTGCGCTTCACCGCCCCGTCGGTCGTGTTCGCGGCCAACGGCACCGCACTGACCGCGGGCGGCTTCCAGCCCGTCGAGGCCTACGACGTCCTGATCGCCAACCTGGATCCGGGCCTCGACCGGCGCGAGCCGCCCGAGACGCCGGCGCCGCTGCTGGACTTCTTCCCCGGCGGGCTGACCACCCAGGAGGTCGCGGCGCTGATGACGGCCGGCAACGACGCGCCCGACCGGGAGGCCGCCGAGCGGGCGCTGATCGAGCTCGTGGCCGATGGGGCGGCCACGCGCGAGCCGCTCGGTGACGACGCGCTCTGGCGCCCGGCGCGCCAGGGGCATCAGACGGGCTGATCCCACGAGGTGTGGGAGCTAAACCCCAATAGTTGGGGTTTTCCTACCACGCAAGCTCCCGGGCCACGCCGGCGAGCCGCACCCGGAGCGCCCAACCGCAGCCGTCAGAGCAAGGGATTGACGGCCAGCTCGCGGGCCACCGCCGCGGTGACCAGCAATGCCTGGCGGACCGTGCGGTAGTCGACGTTCTCCGGGGTGTCGCTCATCTGGTGGTAGTTGGAGAGCACCTTGTTGCGGTCCATCGAGCACAGCATCGCCGTCGGGTAGCCGGCCCGGCTGGGCAGCACGGCATCGGTTGAGTTGCGGGCTCGCATCCCGCGGCGCAGCGGGGCGCCGGCCTGCTCGGCAACGCGCGCGATCAGGTCGCGGAAGCTGCGGTCGTGGTAGTCCTCCATGATCACCGGGCCCTCGCCCTCGACCAGCACGAGCTTCGGCGAGCCGAGCGTCTCCAGGTTCAGGAACCAGGTGCGCTCGCGGTCAAGGCGCGGGAAGTGGCGCTCGGCGAAGCTGTAGATGCCGCCCTGGATGACCTCCTCCGCGCCGCAGGAGACGAGCAGCACGCGCAGGTCGGGCACGGGGTCGGCGCGCAGGCGCTCGGCCAGGGCCACCAGCACGGCCACCGCGGTCAGGTTGTCATTGGCGCCGGGCACGATCGGGCTGCGGCCGATATCCGCGAACGCGGCCACCCCGAGCGCCGCCCCGGCGGTTCCGGCCGCGGTCAGCCCGCGGCGTCCCCGAGCCGCGCCCAGGGCGACCAGGCCGGGCCCGGCCAGGGTCGTCCACCACAGGGGCAGCGAGGTGTCGATCCGCTCGAGAACCCCCGGGAACCGATCGCCCAGCCAGGCTTGAAAGCGGTAGTCAAAGATCCTCCCCGTCGGGGCGGCGTCATGGTGGGCGAGCAGGACCAGCGTGCGCTCGGCCGTCGCGTCACCGCACTCGGCGACCACGTTCCACGTCGGGCGGGGGGCTCCACTGAGCCGCCGGGCCACGCGCGGGCCGTTGGAGATGTCATCGGCGATGGCCAGCAGGCTGGCCATCGCGGTGGCGGCACCGAGACGGCGCAGGCGCCGGGCGCTCAGCGCGCCCACGCCGGCCAGAGCCCCGAGCCCGGCCAGATTCCGCATCACGCCGGCGTAGCCGTCACGGAACTCGGCCTCCTCGACCACGGCCGGAGCGCCGGCCTCACCGAGCCGCCGGGCGATCCACTCCGCGGCCTGCTGTTCCCCGGGGCTGCCGGCGGCGCGCTCGAGCGGCGCCAGCGCCGTGATCACCTCCCGCAGCGTGACCTCCGGGTCGGCGCCGGCGCTCATGCCGCGGCCGCGACGTTCTCGAAGATCGCCGCCAGCCCCTGGCCGCCCCCGATGCACATCGTCTCCAGTCCGTAGCGAGCCCCGCGCCGATCGAGCTCGCGCAGCAGCGTGGTCAGGATCCGAGCTCCGGTGGCGCCGACCGGATGCCCCAGCGAGATGCCGGAGCCGTTCACATTGACCCGCTCGAGCCCGTCGGGCAGATCCCACTCGCGCAGCACGGCCAGCGCCTGGGCGGCGAAGGCCTCGTTCAGCTCGATCAGATCCATCTGCTCGAGCCCGAGTCCCGTCCGGCCGAGCGCGCGGGCCACCGCGGGCACGGGACCGATGCCCATCGTGCGCGGCGGCACGCCGGCCACCGCCCAGCCGACCAGACGGGCCAGCGGTCGCAGCCCGAGCTCCTCGGCCCGCTCGGCATGGGTGACGATGCAGACCGCGGCGCCGTCGTTCTGGCCGCTGGCGTTCCCGGCCGTGACCGTGGCCTCGGGATCCTTGCGCCCCATGATCGGGCGCAGGGCGGTCAGGCTCTCGAGCGTCGCGTCGGCGCGGGGATGCTCGTCACGGTCGATCAGACGGGTGCCGTTCTTGCGCTCCCGCACCTCGACGGGCACGATCTCCTGGGCGAAGTCGCCCCGCTCGTGGGCGGCGACGGCCCGCTGGTGCGAGCGCAGGGCGAACTCGTCCTGTTCGATGCGGGGGATCTCGTACTCGCGGCGCAGGTTCTCCGCCGTCTCGATCATCCCGCCGGGGACGGGATGATGGACGCCTCCCGCGGTGACCCGCCCGCGGACCAGCCGGTCCTCGAGCATCGCGCCGCCCGAGCGCGCCCCCCAGCGCAGCGAGATCGAGTACAGCTCGGTCTGGCTCATGCTCTCGGCGCCGCCGGCCAGGACCACGTCGGCGACCCCGGTCTGCACGCGCATCGCGGCGTCGATCACGGCCTGCAGCCCAGATCCACAGCGGCGGTCGACCTGGAGCCCCGGGACCTCCACCGGCAGCCCGGCATCAAGCGCGGCCACCCGGCCCAGCGCGGGCGCCTCGCCGTTGGCGTAGGCCTGGCCCAGCACCACGTCGTCGATGGCGTCCACCGGCAGCCCGCTGCGCTCCATCACGGCCCCGATCACGGTCGTGGCCAGCGCGTTCACGGACACCTCGCGGAACATGCCGCCAAAGCGCCCCACCGGAGTGCGAAGCGGCTCACAGATGAGGGCGTCGCGCATTGGCGGACGAGCTTAGCTATCCGCGCCCGACCCGCATCGCGGGCGCGCGGATTACCCTGCGTCAGTGGCCCTTGAAACTCGCCCTGAGCCGCCGCCGACCGCGGCGGTGCCCGCCGGGCGGCCGTGGATGCTGCGCGCGCTGGTGTTCGTGGTCGGGGCCTCCAGCCTGGGCGCGGAGATCTCGGCCGCCCGTCTGCTCGCCCCCTACTTCGGCGCCTCGACGATCATCTGGGCCAACACGATCGCCACCGTGCTGATCGCCCTGTCGGCCGGTTACGCGCTGGGTGGACGGCTGGCCGATCGCCGCGCCGACCTCCGGGGTCTGTGCGCCGTGGTCCTGCTGGCCGGGGTGCTGCTGGCGATCGTGCCGTTCATCTCCGGCCCGTTCCTGCGCCTGTCGGTGAGCGCGCTCGGATCACTGTCGGTGGGCGCCTTCCTGGGCTCGCTGGCCGCCGTGCTGGTGCTGGTCGCGGTCCCGGTGATGCTGCTCGGCACGGTGGCCCCGTACGCCAACCGGCTGAGCGTGGCCAGCCTGGCCGACACCGGCAGGACCACGGGCGGCCTGTACGCGATCTCGACCGTCGGCTCGCTGGTGGGCACGTTCCTGGCCGCGCTGCTGCTGATCCCGCTGATCGGCACGCACCGGACGTTCATCATCTTCGCGCTGTCGCTGGTGCTGGCCGCCGCGGCCGGGCTGCGCTCGTGGCGGGTGCTGCTCGTCCCGCTGGCGGTGGCGGCCTCGCTGGCCATCCCGCCGGCGGCGATCGGGGCCGACGTGCGTGGCGGCCGGGTGATCTACGAGACCGAGACCCAGTATCAGTACGCGCGCGTGATCCAGTTCCCGAGCGGCGTGCGCTGGCTGCAGCTGAACGAGGGGGTGGCGGTGCACTCGCTGTACCGCCCGGGGAGCTACCTGACCGGCGGGTACTGGGATGACTTCCTGGGCCTCCCGTTCGCCACCCAGGGCCAGGCGCCCCGCCGGATCGCGATTCTCGGTGACGCCGCGGGCACGGTCGCCCGCGCCTACGGGCACTACTTCCCGCGGACGCGCGTGGATGCCGTGGAGCTCGACGGCGAGCTGACCACGATCGGCCGGCGCTACTTCCACCTCAGCGGCCCGGCCCTGCACACCTACACCGCCGACGCGCGCCCCTGGCTGCGGGCCACCCGGGCGCGCTACGACTCGATCTTCCTGGACGCCTACCGCCAGCCGTACATCCCGTTCTACCTGCTGACCCGGGAGTTCTTCACCAACGTCCGCGCCCACCTGAACCCGGCCGGAACGTTCATCATCAACGTCGGGCACCTGCCGGGGTCAAGCGGGCTCGAGCAGGTGGTCACGGCGACCCTGCGCTCGGTGTTCAGGCACGTCAGCCGCGATCGCTTCAGCGCCGATAACTCGCTGGTCATGGCCAGCCGGCATTCCCTGTCGGCGCCGGCCATCCTGTCCGCCGCCGTGCGCAGGCCGCCCGACCTCGAGGGGGTGATGGCGGCGGTGGCCGGTCGCCTCGGCGCGCCCCTGCGCGGCGGGACCGTCTACACGGATGATCGCTCGCCGGTCGAGTGGCTGACCGATCTGTCGATCATCCGCTACGCAACCGGCTCGCGCTGAGGCCGACGGATCGATCAGCGGCTACGCGACCGGCGCGCGCTGAGGCTCGCCCAGCGTGCCGGCCCGGGGCGGGGCGCTCAGGCGCACCCGCACGCCGCCCTTCGGGGCCAGCGTGATGACCCGGAACTGGGTCCTGGCCGGCTTGCGGTCCACCGGCTGCAGGTCGGTGCGCTCGAGCACCCGGGCGATCACCGTCCGCATCTCGATCTGCGCGAAGCTGGCCCCCAGGCAGCGGCGGGTGCCGCCGCCGAACGGGATCCACGTGTAGGTGTCGGGCGCGTCCGGGCCGAGGAAGCGCTCGGGCCGGAACTGGGCCGGCTGCGGGTACAGGTCGGCGCGCCGATGAATGGTGCGGATCGACGGGTTGATCTCGACGCCCACCGGGACCTCGTAGCGCCCGAGCCGGAACGGCTCCTGGCGCACCACGCGGCCGATGCCGGGGATCACCGGCCGCAGGCGCAGGGCCTCCTTGACCACGGCGTCCAGGTAGCCGGCCTCGCCCTGGCGGGCGCGCTCCAGCACCCGGCGATCGTGCAGCAGCAGGTCGAACGTCCAGGCCAGCCCGGTGGCCGTCGTCTCGTGCCCGGCCAGCAGGAGCGTGATCAGCTCGTCACGCACCTCGCGATCGGACAGCGCCTGCCCGTCCTCGTCCCGGGCCAAGAGCAGAGCCGAGAACACGTCGTCGCGCCCGGCCAGGTCGCCCGACTGGCGGCGGCGGCCGATCTCGGCGTAGATCAGCTCGTCAACGGCCTGCTTGCGCTGCTGGAACTGGAGCGCCGCTCGGCGATCCCCGCGCCCGCGCATGACGGCGGCGACGGTCATCAGCCCGCGCGGCCGGGCCAGCGGCTCGATCATGGCCCGCAGGCGGCGGCGCAGCTCCTCCTCAGCGGGACCCGGCTCGTAGCCGAACACGGCTGAGACGATCACCCGCAGGGTCAGCGACTGCATGCTGGCCAGCAGCGCAAACGGCTCGTCCGCCGGCCAGGCATCGATCTCCCGATCGGCGCAATCGCGCATCGTCTCCACGTGGGCCTGCATCTGGCGCCCGTGAAAGGCGGGCAGCATCAGCCGCCGGTGGCGGAGGTGCTCGGAGCCATCCAGCAGCAGCACCGAGCGCTCACCCAGGATCGGTCCCAGCAGGGCATTGGCCTCACCCGCGTGCAGCTGGTCGTGCGAGCCCTGGAACACGGTTCGGACCTGCTCGGGGTCGAACAGCATCACGAACCGCTCGTCAAACAGCGTGCCGAGCAGCACCACATCCCCGTAGCGCCGCCGGCAGGCCTCCAGGAAGCGCACGCCCCCGAGCAGGAACCCGAGCGTCTGCACGACGCGCGGCAGCCGCGGGCCGGGGGGAAGGGGTGCGCTGGGCGAAACCGCCGACATGTCCGGGGCCAATGCTGACAGACGCTCGGGGCCGGCTCAGCGCGTCGCGGGCTGTTGCGAGGCCGCGGCCCGGGGGTCCAGGTCGGCCAGCGTCAGCAGGTGGGCCGGCGCCGAGTCGACCACCAGCTCGGTGTGGACGCCGAGCTGCGGGTCGACGTGCAGCAGCTCACCCGAGCGGAGCTCGCGCCAGCCCGGATCCTCATCCATCGGCTCGGTGGCCACGATCACCGCTGGCCGGTCGCCGAGCTCCTCCGAGTTGACGTGGATGCGGCCCCGCCCGCGCCGGCTGCGGTGCTCCAATGATCGCTCGCCGGTGTGGCCGCCCGCGTCGCGCTCCAGCACGTGGAGCTCGTGGGTGTCGGGGTAGCGCAGCGCCCACAGCTCATCCGAGTCGATCAGGATGAAGTTGACCGACAGCAGCGGCAGGTTGGCCGCCACCCAGCGGGCCGCCACCGTGATTCCGGCCCCAACGTCCCCGTCGGCACGCTCGATCTCGCGGGTGATGAGGGCAAACCACCGCTCGGAGTCGGTGTCCCCGTGAACCTGGCTGATCGCCGGGCCGAGCTCAGCCTCGAGCCGCCCGACGTCCCCGAGCACGCCGTTGTGGGCGAAGATCCGCCCATCCTGCTCGAACGGGTGCGTGTTCTTCAGCTCCAGGCCGCCGTTCGAGGCATAGCGGACATGGGCCACGAACGTGCGGGACTGAAGCTGGCGGGCCTCGCGGCCGAAATCCTGGTCCTCGTAGGCGGCCAGCACCTGCTTCTCGATCACCGCCCGCCCCTCGCGGTAGGTCCCGATCCCGGTTCCGTCGGGCTCGCGCCGGCTCTGCTGCGACAGCGAGTCGGGCGCCTCCAGCAGCCAGAACGTGGCCCGAACCGGCTCCGGTCCCCCTGACATTCCGAACAGGCGACACATCGTGCTCCGGACGCTACCCCCTCCAGGGCCCAGACGGGGCGCCACCGGCATCTGTCAGAGTTATTTCAAGCTCGTCTGCGATCGTGATTCGCGTCCAGCGAAAAGGCGGTGTCGTAATGAAGTTCCTGCGTACAGCTCCCACCGGCCGTCTGCTGGCCGTCCTGGCCGCGCTGGTCGTGGTCATCGGCGGCGGCAGCGCGATCGCCGTGGCCGCCTCCGGCTCGGGCCCGGTGCCGGAGCCACGCTCACTGGCCTCCGCGCTGCACCGCGCGCTGGCGGCGCCGGCCGTCAAGGGCATCTCGGCCGACGTCACCTTCACCAACAACCTGATCGACGCCTCGAGCCTGCCGGGCAGCGACCCGCTGCTGAAGGGCGCCAGCGGCCGCCTGTGGCTGGCGGGCGATCATCGTCTGCGGCTCGAGCTGCAGTCCTCGGCCGGCGATGCGCAGATCGTCGTCAACCGGAGCACCTTCTGGATCTCCGATCCGGCTCAGCAGATCGTCTATCAGGGGACGCTGCCCCGGGCGTTCCTGAGCTCGAAGGGCAAGGACAGGGGGGGCGTCCCGAGCGTCGCCACCATCCAGCGCGATCTGAACACGCTGCTTCAGCACGTCACCGACTCGGGCGCGATCCCCGGCAACGTCGCCGGCCAGCCCGCCTATACGGTGCGCGTCACGCCGAAGCACGATGGCGGGCTGCTGGGAGCGGTCGAGGTGGCCTGGGATGCCGTCCGCGGCGTGCCGCTGCGCTTCGCCGTGTACGCCAGGGGCAACCCCAACCCGGTGCTCGAGCTGGCCGCGACCAACATCTCCTACGGCTCGATCCCGGCCTCGGACTTCAACGTCGCGCCGCCGGCGGGGTCGAAGGTCGTGAAGATCTCGAGCGCCGGCACCGGGCGGCCGGCCCGGTCCCGCGATGGCCGCGACTCGCACCGGGCTCCGGTCAGCGGCGTGCGGGCCGTGGCGGCCAAGCTGCCGTTCAAGCTCGCGGCGCCGTCGGCCTTGATCGCGATCCCGCGGCAGTCGGTCAAGCTCCTCTCCTGGGGCGGCCACCCGGCCGCGCTCGTCACCTACGGCAAGGGTCTCGGCGGGATCGCCGTGATCGAGCAGACCGCAGCGGCCAAGCCGAGCAGCGCCCCGGGGGGTGGCCAGGGCTCCGGTAACCAGACCGGCCTGAGCCTGCCCACGGTGTCGATCAACGGCGCCACGGGGACCGAGCTCGACACGGCACTGGGCACGGTGCTGCGCTTCAGCCGGGGTGGCGTCAGCTACACGGTGATCGGCTCGGTGCCCCCGGTGGCGGCCGAGACGGCGGCCCGGGCGCTGTGAGCGACGGGTCGGCCCCGGCTGAGGATCGCGCCGGCCGCGGACCGGTGCCCGCGGCCGGGGCGGACGCGCCGCCCCCGCTCGAAGTCCGCGGACTGGTCAAGCGCTACGGCGAGCTGACCGCCGTAGCCGGAGTGGATGTCACCGTGCGCTCCGGGGATGTCTACGGCTACCTGGGCCCGAACGGCGCGGGCAAGACAACCTCGCTGCGGATGATGCTGGGCCTGATCCGGCCCACCGAGGGGAGCGTGCGCGTGTTCGGGCGCGATCCGATGGACAGCGTCGCCGCGCTCGAGGGCGTGGCCGGCTTCGTCGAGGCGCCGACCTTCTATCCGTACCTGAGCGCGCGGCGCAACCTCGAGCTGCTGGCCGCCTACGACGGCTACGGCGCGTCCGAGCGGATCGATCAGGCGCTCGAGACCGTCGAACTGACGGGCCGGGCCAAGGACCGCGTCGGGGGTTACTCGCACGGCATGCGCCAGCGCCTCGGCATCGCCGCCGCGCTGCTGCGCGACCCCAGGCTCCTGTTGCTCGACGAGCCGGCCACGGGCCTCGATCCGGCCGGCATGCGCGACATGCGCCTGCTCATTCATCGTCTGGCCCGGCAGGGGATGACGGTCGTGCTCTCGAGCCATCTCCTGACCGAGGTCGAGGATGTCTGCAACCGGGTGGCGATCGTCCGCAGCGGACGCATCGTCTACGAGGGGGACATCGCCGACCTCAAGCGCGGCGCCGGCACCGCGTACCGGCTGGAGACGACCGATCAGGCTCGAGCGCTGGCCGTCTGCCGTGCGCAGCGCGGCCTGGACGATGTGCGTACCGAGCGAGGGTCGATCGTGTTCACCGCCGACGAAACGGCGGTGGCCGAGCTCTCCCAGGCGTTGATCGAGGCCGGCGCGCTGATCCACGCCCTCGCCCCGCAGACGGTCACGCTCGAGGATCTGTTCTTCTCCTACACCGAGGGCGAGCGAGGGGCGCCACCCCCCGAGCCGGAGCCGGCCGGAGCGGGCGTGTCCGGAGAGCGGGCGAGCTGATGGCCACCACCGCCTCCGCCGTCGATCACGCTCCCACCGGTGCGCACGCCGCGGGCGGCCGCCGCCCCGGGGTGGCCACCGTGTACCGGTGGGAGCTGTTCAAGCTCCGCCGTCAGAAGCGGACCTATCTGGGCCTGGGCGCGGCCTTCATCGTGCCGGTCCTGTTCGTGCTGGCCATCCACTTCCGCCATCACGGTCAGCACGGCGACCAGTTTGCCTTCTCCTCCTACCTCGACCGCAGCGGCTTGGCCGTTCCGCTCGTCCTGCTGCTGTTCGGCGCCATCTGGATGTTTCCCCTCATCACCGCGCTGGTGGCCGGCGACATCTTTGCCTCCGAGGACCACAACGGCACGCTGAAGACGATCTTCACCCGCTCGCTGGAGCGCTGGCAGATCTTCGCCGGCAAGGCGCTGGCGGCGGCCACCTATGCCGTGCTGGCCATCTTCCTCAGCGGGACGGTGGCCGTCGTGGCCGGCAGCATCCAGTCGGGCTTCAACTCCCTGCAGAGCCTGTCGGGCACGGTGGTCTCGGCCCCCAAGGGGCTTGAGCTCGTCTACGTGAGCCTGCTCGTCTACCTGATCCCGATCGCGTGCATCGTGTGCATCGGGCTGCTCCTGTCGGCCACGACGCGCAACAGCGCCGCCGCCGTCGTCGGCACGCTGATGATCTCGCTGCTGTTTCAGCTGATCGGGATCCTGCCCGGGCTCAGCGGCCTTCAGCCCTACCTGCTGAGCACCCAGTTCAACGCCTGGCAGGGGCTGCTCCGGACCCCGATCGACTGGTCACCGATCATCCGGGCGGCGTGGGTGTGCGCGATGTACGGGGTGCCGTCGCTGCTGGCCGCCTTCCTGGTCTTCATCCGGCGCGACGTGGCCGGTGGATGAGCCAACCGCGCGCGAGCGGGTCCTGGTCGTCGATGACGACCCGCCGCTGCGCCGGATGCTCGATCGCTCCCTGAGCGCCGAGGGCTTCGAGGTCACGGTCGCTCCCGACGGCGGCGCCGCGCTGCTCGCCGCCGAGCGGGCGGCTCCGGACGTGATCGTGCTCGACGTCGCCCTGCCGGCCATCGACGGGCTGTCGGTGTGCCGGCGGCTGCGCAGCCGCGGCCTGGCCACGCCGATCCTGATGCTGACCGCGCGGGACGCGGTCGCCGATCGCGTGGCCGGGCTGGAGGCCGGAGCGGATGATTACCTGGTCAAGCCGTTCGCGATTCAGGAGCTGATCGCTCGCCTGCACGCGCTGACCCGCCGGGGCAAGAGCGCCGACGAGCGTCTGGCCTACGCCGACCTGACACTGGAGGTGAGCGCGCGCACTGCGTTGCGCGCCGGCCGCACGATCGAGCTCACCGGGCGCGAGGCGGCGCTGCTCGAGCTCCTGCTCCGGGAGCGCGGGCGCACCGTGACCCGGCGCCAGGCGATCGAGGAGATCTGGGGTGGGGCGGCCGAGGACAACGTCGTCGACCGCTACGTGACCCGCCTGCGCCGCAAGCTCGGGGCACCGCCCCTGATCCGCACGCTGCGCGGGGCCGGATTCGTGCTGCGCGCCTGAAGCGTGGCGACCGCTCAGCCGGGACCGAGGAGCGCGTGCACACCGTCGACGGGCAGCGGCCGGCTGAACAGGTAGCCCTGTGCGCCGTCGCACCCGAGGTCGCGCAGGCGGGCCAGCTGCTCGGCCGTCTCCACACCCTCGGCGACGACGCTCAGGCCGAGCGCGTGCCCGAGCTCGACCAGCGCCCCGACGACGGCCGAGGCGCCCGGGTCCGAGTCCAGACCGGAGACGAATGAGCGGTCGATGTTGACCGAATGCAGGGGCATGTCGCGCAACCCCGACACGCTCGAGTGCCCGGTGCCGAAGTCGTCGAGCGTCAGCTTGATCCCGACCGCGTTCAGCTCGGCCAGACTGCGCGCGGCCAGCTCACGATTGTGCTCCAGGGTGTCCTCGGTGACCTCCAAACACAGCACCCCCGGGTCGGCACCGATCGCCCGCACGGCCGCGTCCATCTGGGCGGCCAGCCCGGGATGCTCGAGCTGGCGCGCCGACAGGTTGACCGAGATCGTCACGCCCGGGCGCGATTGCCGCCAGCCGGCGATGTGGGCCAGGGCCTCCTCGAGCACCCACTCGCCGATCGGCACGATCAGCCCGGTTTCCTCGGCCAGGGCGACGAACTCCTGGGCGGGGATCAAACCGCGCTCGGGATGCTCCCAGCGGACCAGGGCCTCGAACCCGGTCAGATCCGTCTCGCCGCTCAGCGACACGCGGGGCTGGTAGTGCACCCGAAGCTCGGAGCGCTCGACCGCACGCCGCAGCGCGTTCTCGAGCTCGATCCGCCGCGAGGCCCGCACCCGGGCGGTCTCGTCGTAGAGCTCGAAGCGGTCGCCGCCGAGCTCCTTGGCCCGGTACATGGCCACGTCCGCGTCGCGGATCACGCTGGCGGGAGCGACCGACGGATCGGTCACGATCGCGATGCCGATGCTGACCTGGACCGCCGTCTCGCCGTCCTCACCCCGGCTCAGGGGCAAACTGGCGGTGGTCCGGATCCGGTCGGCGATGAGGATCGCCTCCCGCTCGGAGTCGAGCTCCTCGAACAGGAACGTGAACTCGTCACCCCCGAACCTGGCCACCGTGTCCATCGGCCGCAGCATGTCCTGGAAGCGCTCGGCCAGCACGGTGAGCAGGTGATCGCCGGCCTGGTGCCCGAGCGTGTCGTTGGTGTGCTTGAAGCTGTCGACGTCCAGGAACAGCACCGCCACCGGCGCGCCGGTGCGCCGGGCACGGTCCAGGGCGACGCTCAACCGGTCGTTGAACAGCGCCCGGTTGGGAAGCCCGGTCAGCGGGTCGTGCAGCGCCTGGCGCGCGAGCTCGACCTCGGAGCGCTTGCGCTCCAGCGCGTAGCTGACCGCGCGCGCCAGCGCGGTCGCGTTCAGCTCCGGGGTGAGGAGAAAGTCCTGGGCGCCGGCCTTGACGGCGGCCAGCCCGAGATCGCCATCGCCAGTGCTCGACAGGACGACGATCGGCACATTCGGGTTGGTGCCGGTCAGATGCTCGAGCGCGCTGAGCGCCTCGGTGCCCCCGCCGGAGATGTCCAGCAACACGCACGTGGCGCCGTGATCGCGCAGCTCCTGGCTGGCCTCGATGAAGCGCGAGGCGTGGGTGATGATCAGGCTCTGCCCCAGCCCGGCCCGCAGCATCTCGCCGATCAGCATCGCCGCGCGCGGATCCTCCTCTATGAGCAGCACCCGGGTCGGAACAGAGCCCGAACCGGAGTCTTCAGACATCGGCAACTCTCCGTGTTGTCTCAGCCTTACCAAGCCAGGGCAGGTATGGCCCCCATTAAGCATGAAAACACAACTTTGGTGGGTTTGCCAGACCTCGGAGTGTTGGCGTGAGGATCGCGCGCACCCTGCGGGCCCGGCTGGCGGCCGCGACGGCGGCTTCGCTCCTGGCCGCGATGCTCGTCTTCGCCCTGGTGACCGTGATCGTCGTCGGGCACGAATTGCGCGGCACCCTGGACACCGCACTGCGCCAGCGCGCCCAGGATGTGGCCCAGCTGGCCGTGTCGGCACCGTCGGTACTGCAGCAACCGGGCGCTCTGGAGAGTCCCGCCTCAGGCCGTCAGCTGGTCGTCGAGGTGATCGACGCCCGGCAGCGGCTCCTGGCCCGCTCGCTGAGCCTCGGCGCGCGCCTGTTGCCGAACGATCCGCTCGTCCGCGCCGCGGTGGCGCGGGGACGCACCGGCTTTGAGGACATCCGGCTCGACCATCAGCCGTGGCGGATGTTCGTGGCGCCGATCGCCGATACGGGCGGTCCCGCGGCCGGCGGGGCGGTGCTGGTGGCCGCCAACACCGCCGACATCGCGCACACGCTCGCCCGGCTCGGGGTGGCGGTCGCGCTGAGCGGGATCGCCGTCGTGCTGCTGGCCGCAGCCGCGGCCGCTCTGCTGACCCGCCGGGGTCTGGCGCCGCTACGCCGGCTGGCCGCCGCCGCCGCTGACATCGAGCGCACCGCCGACCCCCGGCAGCGCCTGCCCGAGGCCCCCACGCTCGATGAGATCGGCCGGCTGACCGGCGTGCTCAACCGGATGCTGGCCTCCCTGCAGACGGCGCGGGAGGGCGAACGGCGCCTGCTGGCCGACGCCTCCCATGAGCTGCGTACTCCGGTGACGGCGCTGCTCGGAAACGTCGAGTACGCCGTCCGCCACGGCGCCGACGCCGAGGTGCTCGAGGACCTGCGCCACGACGCCGCCCGCCTGGCCCGCCTGGTCGACGCGCTCCTGGCGCTGGAGCGGGCGGCAGCCACCGGTCCCCCCGATCTCCCCGTGTCCCTCGACGAGCTGATCCGGGACCTCGCCGTGGATCGCGAGCGGGTGATCCTCGACCCGCTGCCCGTGGTCGAGGTCCTCGGTGACGAGGACGCGCTGCGCCGGGCGATCGGCAACCTGATCGAGAACGGGCTCGTCCACGGACCCCCGGCGGGTCCGGTCCGGATCGGGCTGCGGGTGGTGGGCGATCGAGCCCGGATCGAGGTCTCGGACTCGGGCCCGGGTCCCGACCCGGCGCTGCGCGAGCATCTGTTCGAGCGCTTCTGGCGCGCTCCCGACGCCGCCGACCGCCCGGGGTCGGGGCTGGGCCTGTCGATCGTGGCCGCGATTGCCGAGCGTCACCGGGGCCGGATCCAGGTCGAGGGGTCTAAATTCACCCTTGAGCTGCCGGTTTCACCGCGTGGTCGCTGAATTCTCATTCTCTTCTTAGTCAAACCTGATCGACTCGTATCAGTCTCCGATCATGACCTCTGGCCCTCACCCCCAGCCACGGCCCGACCGGCTCCTGGCCCAGCGCAATCGTGCGGCGGCCTTCGCGCGGATCGCGCGGGTACGCGGCGCCAGCGTGGTGGGCGCCGGCGCGCTGACCGCCGCACTGGCCGCGCTGGTCAGTGCGATCGCCCCCGGTCACACGCTGGGAGCCAAGTTGCGCCCCCGGATCGTCGCCTCGACACGGTCGGCGCCGACCGGCCGGCCCGGCGCGGCCGCCTCGACGGCGCTGCCGCCTCTGGCCAGCCCGAGCCAGCTTGGCCTGAGCGCCCCCGGCTCGGCCCCCTCGGCGCCGGTCCCGACGCAGCCGAGTGCCTCCACCCAGCAGGCCGCTGCCGCCCAACAGGCCGCTGCCGCCGCCGCCGCCCAGCAGGCCGCGCCGGTCGTCTCCGGAGGCTCCTGATAGACACCGCCAGCTTTCCGGTGTGGGGGAGCACGGCAGTCGTGGCGGTGACCGAGACGGACCGGCTTCCAGCGGCCGTCGCCGCCGTGGAGCGCACCATCGCCGCCTTCGATGAAGCCTGCTCGCGCTTCCGGGATGACTCCGAGCTGATCGCCGTGGGGCACAGCGCCGGAGCACCGGTGCCCGCCTCGGCGTTGCTGCGCAAGGCCCTCCGGGCGGCCGTGCGCGCGGCCGAGCTGACCGACGGCGATGTCGATCCCACGCTCGGCTCGGCGCTGGTGGCGCTCGGCTACGACCAGGACTTCGAGCGGGTGCTGGCCGGCGGCCCGCGGCCCGCCGGGCGCCCGCTCAAGCTGAGCTCGGTCCCCGGCTGGCGGGCGATCCGCATCGATGATCAGGCGGGAACGGTGACCGTTCCCGCCGGGGTCAGCCTGGACCTCGGTGCGACGGCCAAGGCGCTGGCCGCCGACGACGCCGCGCGGGCCGCGCAGGCCGCGGCCGGCGGGGGCGTGCTGGTCAGCCTGGGCGGCGATCTGTCGACCGCCGGCGAGCCTCCGGCGGCCGGCTGGCGCGTGCGGGTCACCGACGACCACTCCAGCGGCGTCGACGCGCCCGGTCAGTGGATCATGCTCCATTCCGGAGGGTTGGCCACCTCCAGCACGGTCGTGCGCCGTTGGCAGGCGGGCGGCGAGACCGTGCATCACGTGCTCGATCCGGCCACCGGGCGTCCGAGCGGTGGGGGCTGGCGGACGGTCAGCGTCGCGGCGGCCAGTTGCCTGGACGCCAACATCGCCTCGACGGCGGCGATCGTGCGCGGGCCGCGGGCGATCAAGTGGCTCGAGTCCCTGGGCCTGCCCAGCCGTCTGGTCACCGATGACGGACGGGTCGCCCACCTCGCCGGCTGGGCGCCCGACGGTGACGACCTGCCCAGCCACCGCCCTGAGAATCTGGTCGCATGAGCACCTCGCTGGCCACGATCGGACCGAGCGTCTACTGGTACCTCGCCCGGGGCACGGGCGTCGTGACGCTCCTGCTGCTGACCGCGATCATCGTGCTCGGGATCCTGGGACCGCTGCGGGTCAGCGGTGGGCGCTGGCCGCGCTTTGCGATCGACACCCTGCACCGTGATCTGTCGCTGCTGGTCATCGCGCTGCTGCTGGTTCACATCGTCACGAGCGTGCTCGACACCTTCGTGTCCATCTCGCTGACCGCGGCGGTGATCCCCTTCATGTCCTCCTACCGTCCCCTGTGGCTCGGCCTGGGCACGGTCGCCTTCGATCTCCTGCTCGCGCTCGTGATCACCAGTCTGGTCCGGCGCCGGCTCGGCTACGGGGCCTGGCGGCTGGTGCACTGGCTGGCCTACGTGAGCTTCCCGGTCGCCGTCCTGCACGGCCTGGGCACGGGCTCCGATACCAAGATGGCCTGGATGCTTTTGCTGACCGCCGTGTGCGTGGGCACCGTCGTGGTTGCCAGCTGCATCCGGATCGTGCGGGCGCAGGAGCCACCCGCGGGGCTGCGGGTGCCGGCCTTCGCGCTCAGCGTCCTGACCCCGCTGGGGCTGGCGGTGTTCGCCATCGCCGGGCCCCTGGCTCACGGCTGGGCCCGACGCGCGGGCACGCCGAGCACGCTGCTCACCCACGCGACGGCCGTCCCCGTGGCCCAGCGGAGCACGGTGGCGCCGGCACCCGCGCCGGCGCCGATCAAGGTGGCGCCGTTCACGGCCAATCTGAGCGGGAGTGTCACCCAGTCCCAGGCGGCGGGAGGCGGGATCGTGGATCTCGACATGCATCTGAGCGGAGGCCAGAGCGGTCGTCTGCGCGTGCGCCTGGCCGGTCAGCCCAACCCGGGCGGCGGTCTGTCGATGACCGGCAGCCAGGTCGACCTGCTCACCAGCACGACCGGGTTGATGACGGGTCAGATCACCTCGCTCGAGGGGACGCAGTTCATCGCCCGAGTGCTGAACCGGGGCGGCGCCCTGGACCTGCACGCGAACTTGAACATCGATTTGCAGAACAACGCCGTGTCCGGCTCGGTCGCGGCATCGCGAGCCGGAGGTGGCCGGTGAGTCCCTTGCCTATCCGTCCCCGGCCCGGGCAGGCCCTCCGATGAGCGCCACCGTTCAGCGCGGACCGACCGGATTGCCGCGGCTGCTCGAGGGCATGGCGCCCGCCGGTCAGACGATGACGCTGGCCGACCACCGGGCCGTGCACGGGCCGCTGCCCAGCCTGCCCGCGGCCGAGCTGATCGACCTGGTCCACCGCAGCGGGCTGCGCGGGCGCGGCGGCGCCGACTTCCCGACGGCGACCAAGCTGCGCACCCTGGCCGAGCGCCGGGGCGTGGACACGGTGATCGTCAACGGATCGGAGACCGAGCCGGCCAGCAACAAGGATCGCCTGCTCCTGGCCCGCCTGCCCCATCTCGTCCTGGACGGCGCGGTGCTGGCCGCCGAGGCGATCGGGGCCAGCGAGGTCCTGATCAAGATCGGCGACGGCAGCCCCACCGTGCAGCGATCGCTCGAGGGCGCGATCGCCGTGCGGGAGGAGGAGCTCAGCTTCGAGGTCATTCCCGGTCCCGAGGGCTACGTGACCGGTGAGGAGACCGCGGTCATCCAATGGATGGCCCGGGGCGTGGCCAAGCCCGCGTTCGTGCCCCCGCGGCCCTACGAGAAGGGTCTGCGCGGCCGCCCGACCCTGATCCAGAATGCCGAGACGCTGTCCCAGATGGCCCTGATCGCCCGCTTCGGCGCCGACTGGTTCCGCGAGCTGGGCAGCGACGCCGACCCGGGCTCGGCGCTGGTCACGATCTCGGGTGCGGTCGCCAAGCCCGGGGTCTACGAGCTGGCCTTCGGCACGCCGATGGAGGACCTGCTGAACGCCGCCGGCGGACCCACCGAGCGACTTCAGGCGCTGCTCGTGGGTGGATACTTCGGGACCTGGGTCCAGGCCGCGCACGCGATGGGGCTGCGACTCTCCCGTGAGGACCTGCGCTCGGTCGGCTGCTCACTGGGGTCCGGGGTGATCATCGCGCTGGGGGAGAGCTCGTGCGGGCTGCACGAGAGCGCCCGCGTGATCGACTACCTGGCCAACCAGTCCGCCGGCCAGTGCGGGCCGTGCGTCCACGGGCTGGCCGCGATCGCCGACAGCGTGTGTGCGCTGGCCGACGGGACCGCGCACGGCCAGGAGGTTGACCGGGTGCTGCGCTGGACCGCGGAGGTCCGCGGTCGCGGCGCCTGCCACCATCCCGATGGGGCGGCCCGCTTTGTGGAGAGCGCGCTGAGCGTGTTCGGCCACGAGCTGAGTCACCACCGGCGCCAGCGCTGCACGGCGCGGCCGGCGGGGCTGCCGCTGGGCGAGCCGGCGGCGGGAGGTGCGGTCCGATGAGCGCTCGTCTGCGCGTCAATCCGATCATGTGCGAGGCCCACGGGCTGTGCGCGGAGCTCCTGCCGGAGATGATCCGGCTCGACGACTGGGGCTATCCGATTCTCGAGGAGACCGAGGTTCCGCCCGAGCTGCTCGGACTGGCCCGCCGCGCCGCCGACGCCTGCCCGACGCTGGCGCTGCTGCTGGACGAGGACCGCGGGCGCCGCTAGGCGCCCCGGGCTCAGTCCAGGTCCTCGAGCCGGGCGGGCGGGCCGGGCTCGGCCGGGGTCTCGCCGGGCACGGGCTCGCGCAGGCGCGCCTGCCACCAGCCGACGGTGCGCCAGGCGCCGTGCTTGAAGCCGATCTCGCGGTAGGTGCCGACGAGTTCGAAACCCATCTGCTCGTGCAGTCCCACGCTGGCCTCGTTGGGGAGGGTGATCCCGGCCACGGCGCTGTACAGGCCCTGGCGGCGCAGCAGCGCCAGCAGCGCGCCGTACAGGGCGCGGCCGACGCCGCGGCGCTGGTGGGCGGCGGCCACGTACGCCGTCGTATCGGCGGCCCAGCGATAGGCGGGCCGGTCTCGGTGCCGGCTGGCGTACGCGTAGCCGAGCACGTCCGGGCCCTCCAGCGCGACCAGCCAGGGATGCCCCGCCGTGATCCGGGTGATCCGCTCGGTCATCTCGGCTCCGTCGGGGGCCACCTCCTCAAACGAGGCCACGCCGTCCCGCACCGACGGCGCGTAGATCGCCGCGCAGGCGGGTCCGTGCGCGGCCGGGTCGGCATGGCGGATCAGCATCCGGTCAATGTACGGGCCGTGCTACGAATGCGGGCATGAGCGCAACCGTGATCGATGGCAGGGCCGTGGCCGCGGCCGTGCGCGCCGAGGTCAGGGCCGAGGTCGAGCAGTGGGTGGCCGGGGGTGCTCAGCGTCCCGGGCTGGCCACCGTGCTCGTCGGCGATGACCCGGCGTCGGCGATCTACGTGGCCAACAAGCAGCGGGCCTGTGCCGAGGTCGGGATCGAGGGGTTCAGCCACGAGCCGCCGGGGGACTCGACCCAGGAGGCGATCGAGGCGCTGCTGCGCGAGCTGAACGGTGACCCCCACGTGTCGGGGATTCTCCTGCAGCTGCCCACGCCGGCGCACATCGACGGTTCCTACCTGACCACCCTGATCGATCCGCGCAAGGACGTCGACGGGCTGACGCCGGTCTCGGCCGGGCTGCTGGCCAAGGGCCGGCCGGGCTTGCGGCCCTGCACGCCGGCGGGGGTGATGGAGCTCCTGCGCCGCCACGACGTCCCGCTCGAGGGCGCCGAGGCGGTGGTCGTCGGGCGCTCCGATCTGGTCGGTAAGCCGATGGGCGCCCTCCTGCTGGCCGACAACGCGACGGTCACGATCTGTCATTCCCGCACGCGCGACCTGGCCGCCGTGTGCCGCCGGGCCGACGTGCTGGTCGCGGCCGTGGGCCGGGCGGAGATGATCAAGGGCAGCTGGATCAAGCCCGGCGCGGCCGTCATCGACGTGGGCATGAACCGCACCGAGGAGGGACTGCGGGGGGATGTCGAATTCGCCGCGGCGGCCGAGCTCGCCAGCCTGATCACGCCGGTCCCGGGCGGGGTCGGGCCGATGACGATCGCGATGTTGCTGCGCAACACCCTGCAGGCGGCGCGCCTGCAGACCGCGACAAATGACCACAGTTAACGATTACTCACCAAATCGAGGGGGAAATGCCCCCTGCATCGGGGGAAACCGGATCACCAAGGAGAGGTCGTGCACCAACTGACCTTGCTGCTCTCGTCCCGCCGACGCCCGTCGACGGAACAGTCATCGGTCGCCGTGGCCAGCAAGTCCACGGAGGAGCAGAAGATCGACGCACCCGCTGAGAAGGAATCCCCTCAGCGGTGCCTCAACGAAAGCGCGCACAAGCTCTATCGCTGAAGTTCTGAGCGCATCAGCAGGGCTGCGGCCGGACGGTCGGTGATCACCGCCGTGACCCGGTCATCGGTGAGCAGCGAGCGCAATGCTCGCCGGTCATTGACCGTCCACACGTAGCACTCGAGGCCACGATTGGCCGCCCACGCCAGCAGCCCGGCGCGCGCCAGTCCCGCGTGCGCGGCCAGAAAGGTGGCCCCGCACGCCTCCAGGCGAGCGTCGAGGCGGCGCCCCCGGGCCGGGCCGACGAGCAGGCCCGTGCGGGCCTGCGGCGTGATCCCCCGCACGGCGCTCAGCACGTCGTCCAGAAACGAGGTCAGCACGTACTGGGCCGGATCCAGGCCCCGCAGCAGCGGCAGCAGGCGCTGCACGTAGCCGTCCTCCTTGAGCTCGATGTCGAGGCCGATCCGGCCCGCGGCCCGGTCGAGCATCTCCTCCAGCAGTGGTGCCTGCCCCGGCGCCAGCCGCGCCTGCAGCTCAGCATGGTCGAGCGCCGCGACGGGCAGGCCACGCGTCCGGGCGTCGTGCACGGCCACGAGCCGCCCGTCACGGGTCCGGCGCACGTCCAGCTCGACCATCTCGCAGCCCATCTCAATCGCGGCCTCGAGCGCCGGGAGCGAGTTCTGCGGGAACTCGCCCCAGGCGCCACGGTGGGCGATGATCAGCGGCCGCTGGGCCGCCGGGCGGCCCTCCACTAGCTGGTCATACCGCCGAACTGGCCGCCGGTGATGTTCAGGACCTGGCCGTGAACGTAGTTGGACCACGGGCTGCACAGGAAGAACACGCCGCCGGCCGCCTCCTCCGGAGTGCCCGGCCGCTGCAGCGGGATCAGCATCGAGGCCATACCGCGCAGCTGCTCGGGGATCCCGAGCTGCACCTGCTCGCCGCCTATGGCCATCGTGTTGCTCTCCTCCTTGGCCGCGGTCAGGCGGGTCTCGATGAAGCCGAAGGCCACCGCATTGACGTTGATCTTGAACTGGCCCCACTCCTTGGCCAGGGTCTTGGTCATGCCGACCACGGCTGACTTGCCGGAGGAATAGTTGGCCTGTCCGGCGTTGCCCATCGTGCCCGAGATCGAGGACACGTTGACGATCTTGCGGAACACCTCCCGGCCCTCTTCACGCTCCTGCTTGGCCGGCTCGCGCATGTGCGGAGCCACCGCCCGGCACATGCGGAACGGCACCACCGAGTGGATCTCGAGCATGCGCTGGAACCAGTCGTCACTCATCTTGTGGATCGGGGCGTCCAGCGTGTAGCCCGCGTTGTTGACCAGGATGTCGACCTGGCCCCACTCGTCGATCACCTTCTGGACCAGCTCGTCGGGGACGCCGGGCCGGGTCAGATCTCCGGCGTACACGAGCGTGTCTCCGCTGATCTCACTGGCGGTCTGCTCGGCGACGTCGCCATCCAGGTCGTTGATCAGCACCCTGGCGCCGTGCTCGGAGAGCAGCTCGGCCGTGGCCCGGCCGATGCCGCGGGCCGATCCGGTGACGATCGCCACCTTGCCGTCGAGGACTTTCATCTCGTTACCGCCTTGTGTCCGTGGGTCTGGGTCCCGGCTGGTCTCCCGGCCGGGTGGCGCGGCATGCCGCGAGGGCGGCCTGCGCCGGTGGCCATTCTGCCAATGCCGGTAGGGTGAGCGGCGATGACCGCGTCTGAATGGCTGGCCGCCTACGCGCAGAGGCTGGGAGTCCCGGCTCCCGCGCCGGAGGACGTCGAGGCGGTGCTGGCGCTGGCCGGCGTGGCCGCGCACGCCTCGGAGCGAGTCGCGGCCCCGGTCGCCTGCTGGCTGGCCGCTCAGGCCGGCGTGGCGCTGGGCGAGGCGCTGGAGCTGGCCCGCGAGGTGGGCGAGGATGCCTGAGGCCGCCGCTCGCGAGTACGAGATCGTCGTCTACGGCGCCAGCGGCTTCACCGGCGCTCTGACCGCGGAGTACCTGGCCCGCAACGCGCCTGGCCTGCGCTGGGCGCTGGCCGGCCGCAACCAGGGCAAGCTCGAGACGGTCCGTTCTCGCCTGGCCGAGATCGACCCGGCCCTGGCGGCGCTGCCGATCATCACCGCCGACATCGGCGAGCCCGCCTCGCTGGCCGCGATGGCCGCGGCCACGCAGGTGGTGATCACGACCGTCGGGCCGTACCTGAGCTACGGCGAGCCCGTGGTGGCCGCCTGTGCCGCCGCCGGCACCGACTATGTCGACCTGACCGGTGAGCCGGAGTTCGTTGACCGCATGTGGCTCGGCTACCACGCCGAGGCCCAGCGGACGGGCGCCCGGCTTGTGCACGCCTGCGGCTTCGACTCGATCCCCCACGACCTCGGGGTGCTGTTCACCGTCGGGCAGCTGCCCGAGGGCCTGCCGTTGCGCATCGAGGGCTTCGTCCGGGCCGGCGGCACCTTCTCCGGCGGGACCTACCATTCCGCGGTGGGCGCGATGGCCCGCCTGCGCCAGGGGCGCCAGGCGGCGGGCGAGCGCCGGCGCCGGGAGGCGCGTCCGGCCGGGCGCAGGGTGAGCGGCATCGTCGGCCCGCCCCGCCGGGTGCCGGCGGCCGGCGGCTGGGCGCTGCCGATGCCGACGATCGATCCCCAGATCGTGCTCCGCTCGGCGGCGGCGCTCGATCGCTACGGGCCCGATTTCCGCTACGGCCACTACCTGGCCGTCCGCCGCCTGCCGGTCGCCGCGGGGCTCGTGGCCGGCACCGGGACGCTCCTGGCCATGTCCCAGCTGCCGCCCACCCGCAAGCTGCTGCTGAAGCTGAAGGATCCCGGGGCGGGGCCCTCGCCGGAGGAGCGCGAGAAGGCCTGGTTCAAGGTTCGCTTCATCGGGGAGGCGCACAATCCGGCGGACGGCCCCGCCCGCGTGATCACCGAGGTCGCCGGGGGCGACCCGGGCTACGGCGAGACCTCCAAGATGCTGGCCGAGACGGCCCTGTCGCTGGCCCGGGACGAGCTGCCGGCGACGGCGGGCCAGGTGACGACCGCGGTGGCCCTCGGCCAGGCGCTGATCGACCGGCTGAGCGCGGCGGGCATCAGCTTCACCCGTGTGGAATAGGGTTTGACGGTGGCCGTGACTCCGGCACAGGCGATCGAGTCCGCCCAGGCGGTGTTCGGCCGTCACCCGGGGTACAGGGCGCTGCACGCTCGCGGGGTCATCTGCCGGGGAACATTCACGCCCACGGCCGAGGCGGCCGCCCTGTCCCGGGCCGCGCATCTGGCCGGCCCGGAGGTGCCGGCGACGGTCCGGTTCTCCAACGGGGCCGGTGACCCCGGGCATCCCGACTGGGCCCCCGATCCCCGCGGCCTGGCCGTCAAGCTGTACCTCCCCGACGGCTCGCGGACCGACATCGTCGCCGTCTCCTCCCCGGTCTTCCCGACGCGCGATCCCGAGGGCTTCCTGGAGTTGCTGCGCGCCCAGGCGGCCGGCCCGGCGGCGGCCTGGAAATTCCCCCTGTTCCTCCGCCATCACCCGGAGGCGCTGCGGGTCCTGCCGCGCATCACTCCGACCCTGGCTCCGCCGGCCGGCTACGAGACGATCCCCTACTACGGGCTGCACGCCTTCCGCTGGTTGGATGCCGCGGGCGGCTCGCGCTTCGTCCGCTACGAGCTGCGCCCGGCGGCGGGCGTCAAGCGCCTGACGCCGTGGGCGGCGCGGCGGCGCCCCCGCGATTACCTGCAGACCGGGATCCTGGCGCGCCTGGCCTCCGGTCCGGTGGAGTTCTCGCTCCGAGTTCAGATCGCCGACCCCACCGATCCGGTCGACGATCCGAGCGCCGCCTGGCCTCGCCGCCGGCGGCGCGTGACCGTGGGCACGCTGTTGATCACCGGCCCCGATGACGAGCGCGACCGGGGTGATGACGTGCTCGTGTTCGACCCCACGCGGGTCACCGACGGCATCGAGTGCTCAGATGATCCCGTGCTCGCCTTCCGGCCCCAGGCCTATTCGGAATCGGTGCGCCAGAGGATGCAGGCGCGGTGAACCGCGGCTCGGGGGGGAGCAGCGGCTCGGCGGTGGCCGCGGCTTGACCGACCCGGTCGGCCCCGGACCGACGGATCCGCCGCGTCGCGGCGGCACCGACCTTCGCCGCGACGGCGCGGCCGCGCTTGAGTGGGCGGCGAGATATCTGGAGCGCGTGAGGGAGCTGCCGGTGCTCGCCGCCGTGGCGCCCGGAGAGATCACCGCCCGGCTGCCCGCGTCGGCCCCTGAGCAGGGGGAACCCTTCAGCGCCGTGCTCCGCGATCTCGACGAGGTGCTCCTGCCTGGAGTCACGCACTGGCAGCACCCCCGCTACTTCGCCTACTTCGCCACCAGCGCGGCCGAGCCAGCGATCCTGGCCGAACTGCTGGCGGCCACCCTGAACTCGGTGGCCATTCTCTGGCGGACCGCGCCGGCCGCGACCGAGCTCGAGGGGGTCGTCCTGCGCTGGGTGGCCGAACTGCTCGGGCTGCCGGCCGGCTGGCACGGGCACATCGAGGACAGCGCGTCGACATCGACGTTCGCGGCGCTGATCGCCGCCCGCGAGGCGACGGGCCGTGACCTCGTCGTGTGCTCCGAGCAGGCTCACTCGTCGGTGGAGAAGGGCGCACGCATGCTCGGTCTGCGGCTGGTCAAGGTCGCGGTTGACGACGCGTTCCGCCTGCGCGTCGACGCCCTGCCCGACCTGCGGGAGGCGGCCGCGGTCGTGGCCACCGTGGGCACGACGGCGACGACTTCGGTGGACCCGGTGGCGCCGATCGCCGACGCGTGTGCCGAGGCCGGGGCCTGGCTGCATGTCGATGCCGCCTACGCGGGCACGGCGATGGTCTGTGAGGAGTTTCGCTGGGCCTTTGCGGGTGTCGCGCGCGCCGACTCGCTCGTTGTCAACGCCCACAAGTGGATGCTCACGCCCATGGACTGCTCGTTGATGTGGTCCTCACGGCCGGACGCCCTCCGGGCCGCGTTCAGTCTCATCCCCGAGTACCTGCGCACGCCTGACGCCGAGGACGCGCTGTCGCTGAGCGAGTACGGCCCGGCGCTGGGCCGGCGCTTCCGCGCCTTGAAGCTGTGGGCGGTGCTGCGCTGCTTCGGCCGTGCCGGGCTGATGGAGCACGTGCGCCGCGGGGTGGCGCTGGCGAGGTCATTTGAGTCCTGGGTCGAGGCTGAGGACGGGTGGGAGCTGTGTGCGCCGCGGCCGTTCTCGGTCGTCTGCTTCCGCCTGGCGGGTGTCCCGGACGAGGTCAACGCCGAGCTGCTGGCGCGCGTGAACGCCACCGGGGAGCTGTTTCTCTCCCACGCTGTCCTGGATGGCGTCTACGTGCTGCGTCTGGCCGTGGGCCAGATGAACACCAGCCTCGAGGATGTGGAGCGGGCGTGGTCCGTGTTGCGCCGGGAGGCCGCCACACTTATTTGACCGTCCCGCCCCCAAGGTTTGACGCTCGTCACCCACATGTGACGTTGTGATCGTCACCGTGGGGCGCGTGCCCGGCGCAAAGAGAAATGACGACCAAAACAGGCGCGATCTCGCTTTGAGTGCGATCGCCGGGCGCCAGCTCGGGGTGATCGGTGACGAGCAGCTCCTCGGTCTCGGCTTCAGCCGCAAGCAGATACAGAGGTTGGTCCAACGTCAGCGCCTGCACGTTCAGTACCTCGGTGCCTACAGCGTCGGACACCGCCGCGTCGTGTCCCACGCCCGCCTGACCGCTGCGCTGCTCAGCTGCGGATGCACCTCGTTCCTCAGCCATCGGACGGCCGCGGCGGTGTGGGGGCTGCGACCGCTGAACATCCGTCGCGTTGATGTCACGGTCCCGCGTGCCCGGCTGGGGCCACGGCGAGGCCTCGTGATCCATCAGGCGCTCGAGCCGGCCGCGGAGGATGTCCTCACCAACAACGGACACCGGGTCAGCTCGGTGGCCCGGCTGCTTGTCGAGCTGTCGGCCCGCGAGTCGCTGCGTGAGCTCGACCGGCTGGTCACCGAGGCTGTGCGCAAGGGCATCCTGGACTTCCCGGACATCGAGGCGGCGCTGGCCCGGCACGCCGGCCGGCCCGGGATGGCCAAGCTCAGACGGGCGCTGCGCGACTACACGCCGGGTCCCGACCGCAGCTCGAACCTCGAGCTTGCCTTCGATCAGCTGATCGCCGGCCCGGACATCCCCGAGCCCCGGTGCAACGTGATCATCGCCGGCTACGAATGCGACCGCTACTGGCCCGAGCACAAGCTCGTCGTCGAGCTCGACGGTCGTAACTACCACCGAGCGGTGCGCGACATGGAGCGCGACAAGCGCAAGGACGCCAAGCTGGCGCTGCTCGGGATCACGGTGATCCGCGTCACCGAGCTGCGGTTCGGGCTCGAGCCCGAGGAGATCCGGGCCGAGGTGCGGGCGATGACGGGCGGCGCTACTTGAGTTCGGCGGACGTCTTGCCCAGCAACAGCCGGGCGACGATCAGCAGCTGGATCTGCTGCGTGCCCTCGAACAGGTCGAGGATCTTGGCGTCGCGGGCCCACTTCTCGAGCAGCTCGCCCTCACCGTAGCCGGTGGCGCCGCACAGGGCCACGCAGCGCAGGGCCACATCGGTGCCCATGCGACCGGCCTTGGCCTTGGCCATCGAGGCCTGCAGCGAATTGGGCTTCTTGTTGTCGGCCATCCAGGCCGCCTGCAGGGTCAGGAGGCGGGCGGACTCCCAGTCGGCCTCCATGGCGATGAACTCCGCCGCCGCGGCGCTCTGCAGGGCCGGCGGGAGGTCGTAGTCGATCTCGACCCCGGCCTCGGCCAGATGTGCCCGCGTGGCCTCGAGACACGCCCGGGCCACGCCAACGGCCATGCCCGCCACCAGCGGGCGGGTGTTGTCAAAGGTCTGCATGACCCCGGAGAAGCCGCCCTTGGGGGCGATCTCGGGGTCGCCGAGCAGATTCTCCTTGGGGACCCGGCAGTCCTCCAGGAAGAAGTTGGCCGTATCCGAGGCCCGGATCCCGAGCTTGTGCTCGAGCCGGTCCAGCTTCAGGCCCGGGTTGTCGCGCTCGACGACGAAGGACTTGATCGCCGCCCGGCCCTGGGAGCGGTCAAGCGAGGCCCAGACCACGATCAGCTCCGCGCGATCGCCCGAGGTGACGTAGATCTTCTCGCCGTTGAGCACGTACTCATCGCCGTCGAGCCTGGCCGTGGTGCGGATCGCCGCGGAGTCAGAGCCGGCCTCCGGCTCGGTGATGGCCATCGCCGCCCACTTGCCGCCGAAGCGCTTGAGCTGCTCCTCATTGGCCACGGCGGCGATCGCCGCCTGGCCGAGGCCCTGGCGGGGCATGGCCAGCAGCAGCCCGACATCGCCCCAGCAGAGCTCCATCAGACCGAGCAGGGAGGCCATGTTGGAGCCGTTGCGGTTCCCGGAGGACTCCTTGGCCGTCCCCTCCGAGCCCGAGCCGACGGTGCCCGCGCCGGCGCCGCCGAGGGCGCCGCTCTCATTCATGCCGTCGATCACCGCGGCGAGCATGTCGAGCTCCTTGGGGTACTCGTGCTCGGCGGTGTCGTACTTGCGCGAGTTGGGGCGGAAGATCTCGGTCGCCACCTGGTGGGACTGGGCGACGAGGCCGCCGAATTTCTTGGGGATCTCGAGATTGATCATCAGACGAGCAGGGCCCCCTCCATCAGGCCGGCCGCGCGCAGGTCGCGATACCAGCGCTCCACGGGATGCTCCTTGACGAAGCCGTGGCCACCCAGCATCTGGACGCCGTCGGAGCCGATCGTCATCGCCTTGTCGGCGCACAGGCGCCGGGCCAGCGCGACCTCGCGCGAGAACTCGCGGCCCTGGTCGACCCGTCCGGCCGCGCGGTAGGTGGCCAGGCGCAGGCCGTCGAGCTCGATCGCCATGTTGGCCACGGTGAAGGCCACGGCCTGGCGGTTGGAGATCGGCTCGCCGAACGCCTTGCGGTCCTTGACGTAGTCGCTCACGTACTCGAGCGTCGCCTGTCCGGTGCCGACGGCCAGCGCCGACCAGGCCAGGCGTCCGAGCTGGATGCACTCGATGAAGGTCGAGCGCTCCCCGCCGCCGAGCAGCGCGGTGGCGGGCAGCTGGACCTCCTCCAGGATCAGGCGGCCCGTGGCGGCGGCGCGGATGCCCATCCCGGGGTCGGGCTCGATCGAGATCCCCGGGGTGCCGGACTCGACGATGAACAGCGCCGGCGCCGGTGGGGTCGAGTTCTGCAGCTCGGCGGCGATCACGAACAGCTCGGCATCGCCGGCGCGCGGCACGAGCGCCTTGACGCCGTTCAGCACGTAGCCGCCGCCCGACTGGCGGGCGGTCGTGGCCAGCGCGAGCGGATTGAACAGCGGCCGCGGCTCCATCACGGCCAGGGCGGCGGCGGGAACGTTCTCGCCCACGAACTCGGGCAGGTAGGTGGCCTGCTGCTGCTCATCTCCCCACAGGCTGATCGCCGTGGAGACGGCGGCCGGGGCCAGGCAGGCCACGGCGATCCCCATGTCGCCATGGGCGAGGGCCTCGCTCATCAGAACGGTGGTGGCGGCGGAGCGCTCCTGGACGGCGCCGCCGAGCTCCTCGGGGACGCCGATCATCGTCAGCCCGAGCTCATTGGCCTGGGAGAGCAGCTCGGCGGGGGCGGCACAATCGGCGTCGGCCTGGACAGCCACCGGGCGCACCCGGGCCAGGGCGAACTCGCGCGTCGAGTCCCGCAGCATCGCCTGTTCATCCGACGGGGTCAGGTCGAACAGATCGCTGGGCCGCGACGAGGGCTGGCGGGCGGGACGCGAAAGGCGCTGAGCGGCGGCGAACGTGCGCCCCGCGCGGGCGGCGGTCCGGCCCGTGGTCTTGCTGGCCTGATGGAGCAGGCGGACGGCCGGATCACGCAGGCCGAGCCGGTCGATCGCCCCCGAGGAGGCGACCTTGTTGAGGGCGCGGAGGCCAACCGCCATCCCGCGCTCGGCGATGTTCTGGTCCGGAGCCATGCCCGGCCACGGTAGCACGAAGTGTTGTGACGTCGTTCTATGTCAAGATGAACATGGCTGTACATCTGAAGCTGAGGCCGCCCGGCCTGCTCCGGTCATCCCGGGCGCGTGCGGATCCGCTCACCGGCCCGGTCCGAGCGTCGCCGGCGGCCCAGCGCCGCGCAGACCGCGTAGGTGGCGGCGGCCAGCCCGATCACGGCGCTGCTCGGCGGCAGTCCCGAGACGGCGTAGCTGAGGGCCAGACCGCCCCACATGGCGCCCACCGCAAGGCCGCCGGACAGGGCCAGCGCGCGGTAGGGGCGCGCGGTCAGGGCGCGGGCCGCGCCCGCCGGGGCGGCGATCAGCCCGAGCACCAGGAGCGCTCCGACCGCCTGCGTGCTCTCCGCCGTGACCACGGCCAGGGCGGCCAGGAAGCCGAGGCCGAGCAGCGACACGGGAAGGCCGCGGAGCACGGCCAGCTCGGGATCGACGGTGCTGAGGAGCAGCGGCCGGGCGGCGCCCAGCACCGCGACCGTGACCGCCGCCGCGATTCCGGCGGCCAGCCACGAGCCGGACCGGCTCAGGGAGTAGATCGAACCGAACAGGGCATTGGCCGTGGTGATGCCGCTGGCCCCCGCGGCGCTCGCCGCCAGCAGGGCCAGCAGCAGCGCGCCCAGCCCGAGGATCCAGGCCAGCGCCGTGCCGATCACGACATCGTCGGCTCGCGCGCGCGGCCCCAGCAGGCCCAGTCCGGCCGCGGTGGCCAGCGTGAGGACGAACAGCCCGATCCGCACGTCGACGCCGAGCACGGCGGCGCCGATCGCGCCCACGAAGGCCACGTGACTGAGCGCGTCGCCGGCAAACACCTGACCACGCAGGACGACCAGCCAGCCGATCACGCCGCAGGCCAGAGCCACGAAGGTTCCCGCCAGGTAGGCGTTGCGGACGAACTCGTGGGCGAACATCAGCGCCACACCACCCGCGTGAGGACGAACAGGCCCATGGCCAGCGTCGTCACGTAGAAGCCGGCCGGGTACACGGTGAAGTAGGCCAGGGCGAGGCCCAGCCAGACGATGATCAGCGCCAGGGTGATGCTGAGCAGCAACCCAGGCAGTGGGCGGCTGGTGATGCGCAGCGCGCAGGCCGGCGGGGCGACGAGCAGGGCGAACACGAGCAGCGCGCCGGTGATCTGGCTGGTGGCGGCCACGGCCAGGGTGAGCACGAGCACGAAGATTGCCTCCACGCGCCGCACGGGAACCCCGCTGGCCCGGGCCAGTTCGCGATCGACGGTCACGAACCGCAGCGGCCGGCCGACGACGGCCAGCGCGGCGATCGAGGCCAGCGCGATCGCCAGCAGGATCAGGACCTGGCCGTGCGTGATGCCCAGGAAGGTTCCGAACAGCAGTGAGTCCGGCTCGCCGAGCAGGGCCTGGTTGAGCGACAGGAACAGGAACCCGGCGGCCAGGCCGACCGTCTGGACGGTGCCGATCGTGGCCGACTCGGATCCGACCCAGCGCTGGCGAGGGTTGGCGGTGGGCCCGACGACGGCGGCCGCCAGCAGACAGGCCACGTAGTAGCCGAGCGCGACCGGGATCCCGATCAGCGACGCGCCCGCGGCCCCGGGAAAGGCCATCACCGACAGGGTGTGGGCGGCGAACGCCTGCCGGCGCAGGACCACGAACCAGCCGACGACGGCGGCCAGCACGGCCACGATCGTGCCGGCCGCGAGGGCGTTGACCATGAAGCCGAACTGCAACAGCTCGCGCACATCGGTGATCAGGTCGGGTTTGAGGACCGGGTTCATGCGTGGCTGCGGCCGCCGGCGCGGGGGGTCATTCGTGGCGGTGCCCGTGGTGGTGTGGAGCCTCGGGGGCGCCGACCACCACCAGCCGGCCGTCGCTGGTCTGGAGGACCTCGATCGGCACGCCGTACAGGGCGCTCAGGCGCTCGGTGGTGATCGTCTCCCGGACCGGCCCGGCCACCGCCCGGCCGCCGGCCAGGTACACGACGCGGTCGAGATGGGGCAGGAGCGGATTGACGTCGTGGGCGACCAGCAGCACCGCGGTGCCCTCGTGCCTGGCGATCCGCCCGACCAGGGCGGCCACCGCGGCCTGATTGGGCAGGTCGAGGCTGTCGAGCGGCTCATCGAGGATCAGCAGCCGGGGCTCGCGCACCAGGGCGGCGGCGATCAGCAGCCGCTGCTGCTCGCCTCCGGAGAGCTCGCCGATCGGTCTCTCGGCGTGGGCCGCGGCGCCGGTCAGCTCGAGCACCTCCTGGATCCGCCGGCGCTCTCGGTGGCGACGCCTGCGGGCCCGCGGGGTGAGCGGCAGGGGAATTCCCCAGCGGGCGCCGTCGAGGCCGAGCTGGACCAGGTCGAGGCCGCGGATCCGGGTGGCGCGATCGAAGCCCTGCCGCTGGGGCAGATAGCCGATTCGGGCCCGGGCGGCGACCGGCGAGCCGCCCAGCACCCGGAGCTCGCCGCCGGCCAGCGGAACCAGGCCGAGGATCGCGCGCATGAGGGTCGACTTGCCCGCTCCGTTGGGGCCCAGGACGCCGACGAACTCGCCCGCGCCGATCGTCAGGGAGACATCCTCAAGGATCGTTCGCTGGCCGAGGCGGATGGCCGCCCGCGCGAGCTCGACGGTCGCGATGCCGGCTGGGCTGGGCGCCGGGCGCGGGCCCGGGGGGCGGGCGGCGGTGCTCATCGTCCGGTCACCCGGTGCAGGGCGCTCGCCAGCCGGGCCAGCTGCGCGACCTGCCACTGCTCGAAGCTGTCGCGGGCCGGGGCCAGGGTCTCGGTGATGGTCACGATCGGAATCCGGCGGGCGCGCGCCAGTGCGTTCAGGCGCTGGATCTCGGGGGTGAGGTTCTGCGCGTTCTCGATCCACACCGAGATCTGCCGGGTCGCCATCTGGCGCTCGGCCGTGGCCGTGTCCTGGGCGCTCAGGTCGGTGCCCTCGCTGACCGCGCGCATGAAGCTCGGGGGCGTGCGCAGGCGCAGTCCGAGGGCGGGGGAGAGAAGCGCGAAGATGCTCTCCGACGCGCCCACCGGCACGCCCGCGTAGCGGCGCCGGATCAGGGTGATCAGGCGGTGATAGGGGCCCAGCGCAGTGGTCTGAAACCAGCGCAGCCGCCGGCGGTAGTAGGCGGAGTGGCGCGGATCCAGCGCGGCCAGGCTTGCGGTGATGGCCCCGGCCACGCGGCCCACATCGGCCGGGTCATACCAGCGGTGCGGGTTGTCCCCGGGGACCAGTCCCAGGAGCTTCCCGACCGACAGCTGCCGGCGCCCGTCGACCGGCTCGGCGGCGAGCAGCTTGGCCGCCCACGGGTCGTAGCCGGCGCCGTTGAAGATCGCCAGCTGGGCGATGGCCAGGCCGCGGGCGTCGGCGGCGGTGGGCTCGTAGGAATGGGGGTCCTGGGCCGGGCTGGTGATGATGCTGCGGACATCGGCGTGGATCCCCCCGAGCTGCCCGGCGATGCTGCCCCAGAAGTTCTCCGCCGCCACCACGCGAACCCCGCGCGGGGTGGCGGAGCGGGGGAGGGCTCCGCAGCCGGCGAGCGCCCCGCCGGCGGCCAGGGCAAGCAGGACCAGGAGGAACGTGCGCACGCCCCCAAACTACCAAAGGTGAGAATGAGTCTTATTCTCATTCTCATCCAGGTGGCGCTAGGCTTGGCCCATGGCCATCGTGTGGAGCGACCATGTGTACGCCACCCTGAAGGCCGCCCGGCTCAAGCGCGGCGGCGCGCGCGAGCGCATCATCGACCTGCTCAACGAGCAGTCGTGCGCGGTCACCGCGATCGAGATCGAGGAGGCTCTGCGGGCCACCGACCAGCCGATCGCCCGAGCCAGCATCTATCGCACGCTGGATCTGCTCGTGGAGTTCGGCCTCGTCGAGCGCGTGACCACGGGGGCCGGCCACGCCGCCTTCGAGCCCCTGCACCCGGGCGGCCACCACCACCACCTGGTCTGCGGCCAGTGCGGCCGGCTGGTCGCCTTCCACGATCCGGGCCTGGAGCGCGCGATCGACCGGCTCGAGGACCGTCTCGGCGTTCGCATCGAGAGTCACGACGTGCTCCTGCGCGGCGCCTGCCGCGACTGCGACTAGCCCCCGGGACAAGCGTCGCCCGGACGCCGGTCATGGCGACTCAGGCCCGGGTGAACCGCCGACCGCTGCACGGTCAGCGGGTGCGCTACCAGGTGTCGATGTTCGGGCGCCGCTTGGCCGGGCGCTCCCACCAGCCGGGGGCGGCGGCGTCGAACAGGGTGCGAATCCAGCGCCGGCTGTCCGCCGGGTCGATCACGTCGTCGATCTCGAAGTAGGCGGCCATGCTGACGCCGCGACCGCGCTCGTAGGCGGCGGCCACGGTGGCCTCGTAGACGCGCCGGCGCTCGTCGGGATCGTCGAGCGCCTCGAGCTCGCGGCGCATGCCCAGGCGGACGGCGCCCTCGAGTCCCATCGCCCCGAACTCGGAGCTCGGCCAGCCGACCGTGAACAGGGGGGCCTTGAAGCTGCCGGCGGCCATCGCCTGTGCGCCGAGCCCGTAGCCCTTGCGCAGCACGATCGTGCCGGTCGGCACCTCGAGGTTGGCCGCGGTGACGAACATCCGTGCGAAGTGCCGCACGGTGGCCGTGCGCTCGGCGTCGGGGCCGACCATGAAGCCGGGGGTGTCGCACAGCATCAGGAGCGGGAGCCCGAAGGCATCGCAGAGCTGCATGAACCGGCTCGCCTTGTCAGCTCCCTCGGCGTCGATCGCCCCGCCGAGGTGGGCGGGATTGTTGGCGATCACGCCGAGGGGATGGCCGTCGATGCGGGCCAGCGCGGTGATCATGCCGGCGGCGAAGCCGCGGCGCAGCTCGAGCGTCTCATCGCACAGGGCGCCGATCACCGTGCGGATGTCGTAGATGCGCTTGCGGTTGGCGGGGATCAGATCGCGCAGCGTGGCCGGATCGGTTCGCGGTGCGGGCCGGGCATGGACCCCCGCCTCGGTTGGCGCCTGGGTTCGCGACGGGACCTGCGCCCCGGTCCGGGTGAAGAAGCTCAGGTAGCGCCGCGCCGCGGCCACCGCCGCGGCGTCGTCGGCCACCCGCAGGTCCACGACTCCGTTCGCATCCTGCACGTCGATCGGGCCGACGTCACCGGGCGCGACCGTGCCCAGGCCGCCGCCCTCGATCATGGCTGGGCCGCCCATCCCGATGCTGGCGTCCTCGGTGGCGATCACCACGTCGCAGCAGCCGAGCAGGGCGGCGTTGCCGGCAAAGCAGTAGCCGGAGGCTATCCCGACCAGCGGCACGAGCCCGCTCAGCCGGGCGAAGTACTGAAACGCCCGGCAGTCCAGTCCAGCGATGATCGGCATGTCGACGTCACCGGGCCGGCCGCCGCCGCCCTCAGCGAACAGGACCACGGGCAGCCGCCGGCGCTCGGCGAGCTCGAACAGGCGGTCCTTCTTCTGGTGGTTGCGCATTCCCTGCGTCCCGGCCAGGACGGTGTAGTCATAGGACATGGCCACGCAGGGCTGGCCGTCCACCGCGCCGACGCCTCCCACGAGACCGTCGGCGGGGGTGCGCTCGATCAGCTCCTGAAGATCGCGCCGGGCCTCCTGGGCGGCGTACATGAGCGGGCCGTACTCGACGAACGAGTCCGGCTCGAGCAGATCGGCCAGGTTCTCGCGGGCGGTACGGCGACCGCGCTCGTGGCGCCGGGCGACGGCCTCGGGGCGAGCCGCATCGAGCCCGAGGGCGTGGCGCCGGTGGACCTCCTCAAGCCGGTCGCGGTCCGCCGCGGGCGTGGCGGCGGGGCCGGTGTCGGCCGGGTTGCCGTCCGGGGCCAGCACGGCCAGCAGCTGGCCCGCCTCGACGTTGTCGCCGACGCTCACCTCGAGCCGCACCAGGGTGCCGTCGGCACCGGCCACGAGCTCGTGCTCCATCTTCATCGCCTCGAGCACGATCACCGGCGCGCCCGCCCTTACGGTCGCGTCGATCTGGGCGGGCACCGCGACGACGGTGGCGGCAAACGGGGCCCGCAGGTTCATCGGCGCGAGTGTATTGGTGATACTTGTCGGGATGAGCGACGCGCCGAAGTTGCTGTGGAGCCCGGATCCCGAGCGGGTGGAGCGGGCCACGGTAACGCGCTACCAGGCCTTCCTGGAGCGCACGCGCGGCCTGCGGTTCGCCGACTACGACGCCCTCTGGCAGTGGTCGGTGGACGACCTGGAGGAATTCTGGCGGTCGATCGTCGAGTTCTTCCGGATCGATCTCTCGGGCCCGGACGGGGACGGGGCGGTCCTGACCGGAACGGAGATGCCGGGCGCGAGGTGGTTTCCCGGCGCGCGGACGTCCTACGCCGAGCACATCTTTCGCGGCAAGGACGAGCACCGGGTGGCGATCCGGCACGCCTCCGAGCTGCGCGAGCTGGGGGAGTGGACCTGGGGGGAGCTCCGCGCGCAGACGGCGGCGATCGCCGCCGGCCTCAGAGCCCTCGGGGTGAGGGAGGGCGACCGCGTGGCGGCCTACATGCCGAACATCCCGGAGACCGTGGCCGCGTTCCTGGCCTGCTCCTCAATCGGTGCAGTCTGGTCCTCGGCCGCGCCCGAGTTCGGGGCGCGCAGCGTAATCGACCGCTTCGCGCAGATCGAGCCCCGGGTGCTGCTGGCCATCGACGGTTACCGCTACGGAGGCCGGGACCACGATCGGACCCCGACCGTGGACGCGATCGCCGCCGAGATCCCCTCACTCGAGCGGGTCGTCCGCTTCGGCTACCTCGACGGGAGCGGCTGGCCGGAGGGCTTCCTGGGGCCGTCCGAGGAGCTCGAGTTCGCCTCGCTGCCGTTCGATCATCCGCTGTGGATCCTCTACAGCTCGGGGACCACCGGCCTGCCCAAGCCGATCGTGCACGGACAGGGCGGGATCCTGCTCGAGCAGACCAAGAAGATGCACCTGCACCTCGACGCCCAGCCCGAGGACCGGGTGTTCTGGTTCTCGACCACGGGCTGGATGATGTGGAACTTCCTGATCGGGGTGCTGCTGACCGAAGCCTCGATCGTGCTCTACGACGGCAACCCGGGCCATCCGTCCCTCGAGGTCCTGTGGGAGCTGGCGCAGCGGGCCGGGATCACCACGTTCGGCACCAGCGCCGCCTTCATCGCCTCCTGCATGAAGGCCGAGGTGGCCCCGCGGGCCGGGCGGGACCTGGGCGCGCTGAAGGCGGTCGGATCGACCGGATCGCCGCTCTCGCCGGAGGGCTTCCAGTGGGTCTATGACCAGCTCGGCGAGGACACGTGGCTGTTCTCGACCTCGGGCGGGACCGACATGTGCACCGCGTTCGTGGGCGGGGTGCCGGTGCGGCCGGTGTACCTGGGGGAACTGCAGTGCCGCTGCCTGGGCTGCGCGGTCGAGGCCTGGGACCCGGACGGCCGGCCGCTGGTCGACGCGGTGGGGGAGCTGGTCATCACCAAGCCGATGCCGTCGATGCCGATCTTCTTCTGGGGAGATCAGGACGGAGAGCGCCTGCGGGAGTCCTACTTCTCCATGTATCCGGGGATCTGGCGCCACGGGGACTGGATCGAGCTGACCTCTCGGGGGACCGCGATCATCTACGGCCGCTCGGACTCCACCATCAACCGGGGCGGCGTGCGGATGGGCACCAGCGAGATCTACCGGGCCGTGCTCGAGGTGCCGGAGGTGGTCGACGCGCTGGTCGTCGACCTCCCTCGGGACGGCACGGACGGCTGGATGCCGCTGTTCGTCGTCCTGCGCGAGGGGATCGAACTGGACGACGCGCTGGTGGCCGAGATCCGCCGCCGCGTGCGGGAGGACTGCTCACCGCGCCACGTGCCCAACGAGATCCGCGCCATTCCCGAGGTGCCGCGCACCCTGTCGGGCAAGGTGCTCGAGGTCCCGGTCAAGCGGATCCTCACCGGAACGCCCCCCGATCAGGCCGCCTCGCGGGAATCACTGGCCAACCCGAAGGCGCTCGATTACTTCGTCGGGCTGGCCACCGAGCAGGCCTGATGCCGGCCGGCGGCCGCCCCAAGGGCGGGCGGCGCCGCGCCGTGCTCTTACGGGAATCTTCCGTGAACCTAAAGCGCTTCTCACGGCCTGGGGCTCTACTGCTATTCGTAGAAGCACTGCCAGGCGATTCAGGAGACGTTTAGAGAGATGACCAGCTTCAGCCGATGGATCCCGATCATCGGCGGCGCCATAGCCGGGGGAGTGGTCGCGCTCATCATCGCGGGAGGATCCGGCTCGGGCAGCCGCACGGTGACCACCACCGTGACGCGTCCGTCGCAGCAGGCGACGCTGCCGGCCACCTTCAGCCGCCAGAGCGGGATGACCATCAACCAGATCTACCGCGCGGCCAGTCCGGGCGTGGTCGACATCATCGTCACCGCTCAGAGCCAGAACCCCGGCTTTGGGTTCTTCGGCGGCCAGGGCAGCCAGAAGACCCAGGGCGAGGGCGCCGGGGTGGTCTACAACACGAGCGGCGACATCCTCACCGACGAGCATGTCGTGGCCAATGAGACCTCGGTCAAGGTCAACTTCCAGGACGGCAAGAGCTATCCGGCCACCGTGGTCGGGACCGATCCCTCGACCGACGTGGCCGTGATCCACGTGAATGCGCCCGCGTCAGAGCTTCACCCGATCGCGCTGGCCAATTCCGCGAACGCTCAGGTCGGCGACCCGGTAGTGGCGATCGGCAGCCCGTTCAGCCTGCCCGAGACGACCACGCAGGGGATCGTCAGCCAGACCGGCCGGAGCATCACCGCGCCCAACAACTACACGATCCCCAACGCGATCCAGACCGATGCGGCCATCAACCCGGGCAACTCGGGCGGCCCGCTGCTCGACGCGAGCGCTCACGTGCTGGGTCTGAACGATCAGATCGAGACCAACAACCAGAACGCCCAGGGCCAGGGCTCGAGCTCCGGAGTCGGATTCGCGATCCCGTCCAACACCGTGGCCCGGATCGCCAACATGCTGATCGGCGGGCACAAGGTCAGCCACGCCTACGTCGGCGTCGAGCTGGTCTCCAACTCCGCCGGCGGCGCGGAGGTCGGCTCGGTCCAGCCCGGCACCCCGGGCGCCAGCGCCGGCCTGAAGGCCCACGATCTGATCGTGGCCGTCAACGGCCGGAAGATCGCCTCGACCGATGGCTTCATCGCCGGCGTCGATACCTACAGCCCGGGCCAGACCGTGACCATGACCGTCCGGCGGGGCGGCCAGACCTTGCAGCTCAAGGTGAAGCTCGGCACCCGGCCGCCCGCGACGCCGTCGGCCGGCTGAGCCGGCCCGGACTGGGAGCTCAGGCGCTCACGGGAGACGAGGCCATCCGGCGGCGCCCGGCCACCACGGCCGCCAGCAGGGCGACCGCGAGCGCCGTCATCAGCAGCGGTCCCGTGGCGCCGGTGCCGAACACGCTGGCCACGACGTAGACCGCGGCTCCGAACAGGCCGGCGATCGGGAGCGTGAGCACCCAGGCCAGGAGGATGCTGCCCGCCACCCCCCAGCGGACCGCCGACAGCCGCTTGGCGGCCCCCGCGCCCATCACGCCCCCCGAGATGACATGGGTGGAAGACAGGGGAAAGCCGAAATGGGAGGAGAGCAGGATGACCACGGCGCCGGCGCCCTCGGCCGAGAAGCCCTGGGCGGAGTCCATGCGGATGATCCGGCTGCCGACGGTGCGGATGATCCGCCACCCGCCGGCGTAGGTCCCGGCGGCGATCGCGGCGGCCGCACAGATGATCACCCAGGTGGGCACGCTCGCGTGCCTGGGGTTCAGTGAGCCGTGGGCGACCAGGGCCAGCGTGATGACGCCCATCGTCTTCTGAGCGTCGTTGGTGCCGTGAGCCAGCGACAAGAGCGAGCCCGAGACGATCTGCCCGAGGCGAAAGGTCCGCGCGACCGGGCCCGGTCGGCGTCGGGAGAACAGCCGGTAGATGACCACGATGGTCAGTCCGGCGGCCGCGAACGCAGCCACCGGGGCGACCACGGCCGGGATCACCACCTTGTCGATGAGACCGGTGAGCTTGATCCCGCCGCTGCCCACAGCGGCCAGCATCGCGCCGATGATGCCGCCGATCAGCGCATGCGAGGAGCTCGAAGGCAGCCCGTAGGCCCAGGTGACGAGGTTCCAGATGATCGCCCCGACCAGGCCGGCGAAGGCGATCAGCTCCGTGACCTGACCGGCCTCGATGATGCCGGTGGCCACCGTGGCCGCCACCTTGAGCGAGATGAAGGCGCCGGCGAAGTTGAGGGCCGAGGCCAGCGCGATCGCGGTCCGGGGGGACAGCGCGCGCGTCGAGATCGAGGACGCCACGACGTTGGCGGTGTCGTGAAAGCCGTTCGTGAAATCGAAGGCCAGCGCCGCGGCGACGACGATGACGAGCAGCAGCGTGCTGTGCATGAGCCGCCGTACCCTAGGCCAAGCCGGGATCAGCTGGCGAAGCTGGCGGCCCAGGCCAGCGTGCGTTCCATGAACTCGCGGTGAACGCTGCGGGTCGCGCCGTGGCGGCGTTCCCAGCGCCCGTCGGACTGCAACACCCACGCGTTGGTGTCGTCGGCCAGGCAGCGCTCGAGGGTCTCGTCGAGTTCGGCCTGAAGTTCGGGGGCCTCGATCGGGACCATCAGCTCGACGCGCTTGTCGAGGTTGCGCGGCATGAGGTCGGCGGAACCGATGTAGTAGACGTGCTCCTCGCCCCGGTGGAAGGAGTAGATCCGCGAGTGCTCGAGGAAGCGCCCGACCACGGAGACGACATTGATCGTCTCGCTCACACCGGGGATGCCGGGCAGCAGGCAGCAGATTCCGCGCACGTTCAACTCGATCGGGACGCCGGCCTGGGAGGCCCGGTACAGGGCCTGGATGATCTGGCGGTCGACCAGCGAGTTCATCTTCATGACGATCCGGCTGGGCAGACCCTCCCGGTGGGCCTCGATCGTGCGGTCGATCTCGTCGATCAGCGGCTTGCGCATCCAGGTCGGGGCGACCAGCGCCTTGCCCTGCGGCTCAGGGTGGCCGTAGCCGGTCAGCGTGTTGAACAGGTTGGCCACCTCGCCGGTGATCTCCCGATCGGTGGTGAACAACCCGAAGTCCTCGTACAGGCGAGCGTTCTTGGCGTGGAAGTTGCCGGTGCCGATCATCGCGTAGTGGCGGACGCCGCCCCGCTCGCGACGGACGATCAGGATCGCCTTGGCGTGCGTCTTGAGCCCCGGGATGCCGTGCACGACATGGGCGCCAACCTCCTCCAGCGAACGTGACCAGCGGATGTTCTGGCGCTCGTCGAAGCGCGCCTTGAGCTCGACCAGGCAGACGGCCTGCTTGCCCTTCTCAGCCGCCTCGATCAGGGACGGCACGAGGGCCGAATCATCCGAGGTCCGGTACACGGTCATCTTGATGGCCAGCACGTTGGGATCGTCGACGGCCTGCTTGACGAAGCGCTCGGCGCTCGAGGAGAAGGACTGGTAGGGGTAGTGGACCAGGACGTCGCCCGAGCGCATCGCCCGGAACACGTCGGGCTGGTTATCGGAGCCGTCGGCGCCGATGCTCAGCCCGGTCTGGGTGACCGGGGTCCAGCCCGGCCAGCGCAGCTCCGAGTGACCGTCGACGCCCGCGATCTGCCACAGGTCACCCATGTCCAGCAGCCCGTCCACGTCGTAGACCTGAACCTCGTCCACTCCGAGCCATTCGATCAGCCGGGTGCGCAGTGCGGGCTCCATGCTGGCCCCGACCTCGAGCCGCACGACCTCGCCGAAGCGCCGCCGCCGCAGCTCGTCCTCCACGGCCTGGAGCAGATCGTCGGCCTCGTCGGAGACCTCGAAATCGGCGTCGCGGGTGACCCGGAACAGGTCGTAGCTGAGGATGTTCATGCCCGGGAAGAGGACCTCGAGGTGCTCGGCGATGATGTCCTCGAGGGGAATGAACGTGTCCCGGCTGATCTCCACGAAACGGGGTAGGACCTCCTTGGGCACCTTGACGCGGGCAAACGCCTCATGGTCGAGCTCGGGGTCCTGCAGCCGGACCAGCAGGCTGAGCGACAGGTTCGAGATGTAGGGAAAGGGCCGGCCCGGCCCGACGGCCAGCGGCGTCAGCACGGGGAAGATCTGCTCGCGGAAGTGGCGCTCGATGTCCTCCGGCGGCGCGCCCGACGCGCGGCAGTTGGTGATCCGGATGCCGGCCTCGCTCAGCGCCGGGCAGATCACCTCCGACCACTGCCGGGAATGGCGCCGGTCGAGCTGGCGCGTCTTCTCGGCGATCCGGGCCAGCACGTTGGGTGGGGTGAGGCCGTCGGGGCCGCGGGCATCGACGCGCGCGTCGACCTGGTCGTGGACGCCGGCCACCCGGATCATGAAGAACTCATCCAGGTTGGTGACGAAGATGGCCAGGAACTTCAGCCGCTCGATCAGCGGCAGCGACTCGTCCTCGGCCAGCTGCAGCACCCGGTCGTTGAAGTCCAGCCACGACAGCTCACGGTTGACGAACAGCGCGCTGGCGCGGAGGTCGACCTCCGGCTCGGGAGCGACCTCGGTGGCGAAGTCGCTCACGCGACGCCCGCACCGGCGGCGATGGCGGCCAGCTCGCTGGGTCGCAGCAGGGCGATCAGCTCCCCCTTGTGAATGCCGGCCAGGCCACCCTTGCGCATCCGCGCCTGGGCGCCGGTCAGCTCGTACACCGTGAGCGTGAACGAGGGATCGTGCCCGACCAGCAGCACATCGCCCAGGCCGGCCACCAGCTCGGCGGGGTCAAACGGCGCCCCGGACAGGCGCGGCTCCGCCGTCACCTCGACGCCGATCGGGGCACAGGCGTACTGAGCCGTCTGCAGCGCGCGCAGCTTGGGGCTGGACAGGCAGGCGTCGATGTGAATGCCGAGTCGCTCGAGCGCGTGACCGGCGTCCTGGGCCTGGCGCATACCGCGTTCGGTCAGCGGGCGCTCGTCGTCAGGGCCACCATCGGCCGCCTCCGCGTGACGTAGCAACCACAGCATCGGCATCACTTTACGACGCCGCGCAGGTCCGGGCCAGTGATCAGCGCTCACGCCCCGCACGGTTCAGCCGATCAGCAGCCGCCGGTCGAACACGCGGGCGAAGGCCTCGCCATCGCCGTAGCGCTCCACGCTCCAGCGCGGCAGGGTGAGGTCCCCGGCGGCCTCCAGATGCAGATCCACGCCGTGGCCGTTGGCTCGCAGGCGGACCGCCGAGACAGACTGGTCGCGCCCGCGCTCGAGATGCTCGGCCAGGCGCAGGATCACCGCGCAACGGTCGAGCAGCTCCTCATCACCGTCGCGGGTCAGCGGCTCGATCACCCCCAGCTTCGGCACGCCCTTGCGGTGATAGCGGGTGATCTGGGCGATCAGGGCCCGCTCCCGAGGGTCGAAGCCGTACATCTCGGCGTTCTCGATCAGATACCGCGAGTGCTTGTGATGATCGTCATAGGAGATCGTCATGCCGACGTCATGGAGCATCGCCGCCGCCCACAGCAGCTCCCGCTCCCCGTCGGCGGGGGTGAACAGCCCACCGCTGAGGAGGCTGTCGAACATCTCCAGGCAGAGCCGGGCGACATGCTCGACATGGGGCAGGTCGGACTCGTACTGGATGGCCAGGTTGCGCACGGCCGCCGTACGCACGTCATCGAACAGGGGCGGATCGACGTCGGCCAGCAGGGTGCGGGCGATGAACACCCCCTCGCGCAGCCCGGCCTCGGTGGCCTCGATGCCGTCGAACTCGCCCTGCTCGACGAGCGCCTCGAGGACCAGCGCCGAGGCCAGGATGATGTCACCGCGGCCGGGCTTGATGCCGGGCAGCTCGCCCCGCTCGGCGGCGGACAGGCCGGCCAGCACCCGCACCAGCTCGCTGAGCGCCTCGGGCCGCAGGACGTAGCCCTGCACGCCGACGTCGAAGGCGCCGTCGCGCTCCGCGGCCGCCGCGGCCAGGTTGCGCACCGCGCCCCCGATCCCGACCAGGCGCGGCCCCGCATTCTTCAGCCATGGCAGCCCGGCCAGCGTCTCTCGCACGTGCTCCCGCACGCGGCCGAGCTCCTTCTTCTTGGCCGGGCCGCTGCCGGACAGGAACTCCTCGGTCACGCGCACGGCGCCGAGCGGGAACGAGGCGATCTGGCCCGCGCGGCGATCCTCGACCTGGATCAGCTGCAGGCTCCCGCCCCCGATGTCGAGCACCACGCCGTCGCGGATGCTGCTCGTGTTGACGGCCGCGATGTAGCCGAACCACGCCTCGTCATGGGCCGAGAGGACCTCGAGCCGCAGTCCGGTCTGCCTCTCGGCATCGGACAGGAAGCGCGCCCCGTTGGCGGCCTCGCGGATGGCCGAGGTGGCCACCACGTGCACCGCCTCGGGCCCGAGCCCCTCCGCCCGGCAGAAGCGCTCGAACACCGCCAGCGTCTCACGACCCCGCTGCATGGCGTCGAAGCTGAGCTCACCGCTGGCCGCGAGGCCGGCCCCGATACGGACGGTTTCGTACAGCTCGTCAGTCGGCTTCCACCAGCTTCCCGGGGAATAGGTGAACACGACCAGGCGCCAGGAGTTGGAGCCCAGATCGATGACGGCGACCTGTCCGGGGCTCTCCGCGGCGCGGCTGGCCGCGCGGGTGGTACGCCAGCTCACGCGACCATGATGCGACGCTGCCCGGACGGTGCGGCGAGAAGCCGGTCGGGGCCGGGTGGCGTGCCGGTCAGGCCGTCGCCGGCTCGTCGCGCAGGGCGCGTACGGCCGTCAGCACGAACAGGATCGTCATCAGCACCGCGCTCGAGACGCACCACTGGCAGATCGCCTTGATCGTGAACAGCTCGCGGTAGGTCAGGTACATCGAGAAGCCGAAGCCGATCAGCGCGATGGCGAAGCCGCCCACGCGGCCGAGCTCGCTGCGGAGCGCGACGGAGCCGAGGATCCCGATATAGCCGGCCAGGCCGAGGACAGCCACCGGCACCCCGTCGAGCTTGGCGTAGCGCGAGGCCTGCACCGTCTCGCAGCCGCCGCTGGCCAGGCACAGGACCTTGAGCCCCTGATAGTGCACGTAGGTCAGATAGCCGGCGATGCCGACCCCGATCAGGGCGAGCACGAGGATCGCGATCCGCAGCCGCCGGTCAGTCATAGCGCCGGTCCGTGCCGTCCCGGTGGCGCTCACCGTGGTCACGAGACCTTCTTGACCGCCTGCTGGAGCTGTGGGTAGGTGGCCACCGTTCCGATCGCCGCCTGCCCCTTGGGCCCGGTGAAGACGAGCGTCGGCGTCCCCTGGACTCCGGCGGTCGTGCCGGCCTGTCCGTCACTGGCCACCTGGGCGGCGAGCGCGGCGTTGTTCCGGGCCGACTCCCACTGCGTCAGGTTCATGCCCGGAACCTGCCTGGCCAGGCCCTGGAGATAGGCCTGGGTCACGTAGCTCGTGCCCTCGGTGCCCTGCTCGTGGTAGAAGAGCTCGGTGTAGTTCCAGAAGCGGTTCTGCTGGCCGGCGGCCAGGGCCGCCACCTGCTGGGTCTTGAACACCGAGGGGTCACGGGTGGCGGTCTCGAACGCCCGGTAGACGATCTTGACCTTGCCGGCCCGCACCTCGTGGCTGATCAGCGGGGAGAGCCCGCCGTTGAGGGTGAAGTCGCGGCAGATGGGGCATTCGAGGTCGCCGTAGTAGGTCATCGTGACCGGCGCGTTCGGGCTGCCCAGGGTGGCTCCGGACTGGGGTATCCCGTTCAGCAGGCTTGACACCGAGGCCACGGTCTTGCTCGAGGTGGCGCCCTTCTGCAGGCCGCTGGCGCCGCCACCACCGCCACTGGAGACGGCGATCGCCACCGCCACGATCGCGATGGCCAGCACGACCACGCCCCCCACCATCCGCAGCCGGCGGTCGCGGCGGGCACGTTCGGCGGCCGCCCGCTCCTCGGCCAGGCGGCGGGCGCGGGCTTCTTCCTTTTGCTTCGTGCGAGAGGCCATGGCGTCTAGGGATGCGGCGCGAACAGGGTCAGAGCACCCCGCACAGGAGCAGGATAGCGACCACGAGGGCCGCGACCCCCGCGGATAGGGCGAGGGCCCCGGCGACCAGCCGGAGGGCCACGCTCCGGGTGCCCGTCGAGGTTCTCATCCGTTGGCCTGGTCGACGATCAGGGCGTTGAACGGAGCGTGCCCGGGCGGCGTGATCGTGAACGTCAGGCCCCACGGCCCGACCATGATCAGGGCCGGCGCCGAGCGAGCGTAGATCCCGGGGGCGACCTCGTGCAGCGAGTACTCCTGCTGGGGCATCTGCATCTGGAGATGGTTGAAGGCCAGCGTGATCACCGCGCCCGTGACCGGACGTCCGTGGCGGGTCAGCCGGAGCGCGAACCGGTCCGGGGCCGCCGCCCGGTTCGGGGAGACCAGCACCTGCAGCCGGTATCCGGCCCGGTCGACGGTGCGCAGCACCCGCCCGGGGCCGACATGGGCCAGGGCGGCGTCGGCGAGGGCGAAGGCGGGTGGCGGCGGGGCCAGGCTGGAGAGAACGGCGGCCGTGAACACCGCGCCGGTGACGATGATCGCCTCACCGCCGATCAGCCGGCCCAGCAGGCGGGCGGCCGGCGCGGCCCGGTCGGGGCGCTCACGGGCGGCGGCCAGACGCGGCCGGGTGCGCAGCAGATTGCCCGCGGCCAGCCCGGAAGCCGCCGCCAGCAGCCCGATCTTGACCAGGATGGCCACGCCGTAGCTGGTCTTCCAGAGCGCGTCCAGGGTGGGCATGTGGAGGATCGTGGCGCCCGTGCCGGTGCCCAGCAGCAGCAGCACCGAGCCGAGCGCGAGGGCCGAGAAGCGGGGCACGATCACGCTCAGCGCGGCCACGCGCCCCGGGCCCCGGAGTCCGAACCACAGCACCAGCAGGCCGGCCAGGCCGCCGAGCCACAGCGAGCCTGACAGGAGGTGCACAGCATCAAGCGCGACGGCCAGGCCGCGGGGTGAGGTCTGCCCCGCGTGGCCGACGGCGCCGGGAATGAACAGCACCCCGGCGGCGGCGAGGGCCGCGCCCGTGCCGGCGCCGAGCTCGGCCACCGAGCGCCGCGGGCGGTCGGGACGGTCGAGCCACAGCGCGATCCAGGCCGCCGTGCAGAACAGCGCAAAGCAGAGCCACAGGTCGAGATAGCCGCGGCCGAACGCGGTCACCCGGTAGAGCGGGACCAGGGCGCCGAGATCGAACGCGGAGCGGAGGCTGTCGTTGGCGATCGCCACATCCAGGTAGACCGGGATGGCCAGCAGGGCTAGGAGCGAGCTGACCACCGCGGCCACATCGAGCGCGTGCAGGTCGGTGCCCGGGACGCGGCGGATGGCCGGCCGGGCCGCGCCGAGGCGCAGGGCGAACAGCCCGATCGAGACCATCACGCTGAGGAACATCAGCCAGCGGGTGATCAGCAGCGGGGCGGTGACGGCGCTGGCCGAGAGATGGGGGACCGGGAACTGGGGGGCGGGTCCCGGATTCGGCCCGACCGCGTAGGTGAACGCACCCTGGACCGGATGGCCGTCGACCGAGATCGCCCGCCAGTAGATGAGATACCAGCCCTCCGGGAGTCTCGGGCGGACGGGGACGATCAGCGTGTCGGGATTGGCGGCTGACCGGCGGGGTGCGGTCAGGGCCTGCTGACGGCCCTGGGCGTCGGTCACCGAGATGATCGCGAAGCGGGGCTCGACCGGCTCGTCGAAGGTCAGCGAGACGGCGCGCGGGGGAGCATTGAGGATCCCGCTGGCCGTGGGTGAGGTGCTGAGCAGATAGGCGTGCGCCGCCGCGGCGGCGGGCAGCAGCCCGAAGGCCACGATCGCCACGAGCGCGATCAGCGGGGCGCGCCGACCGCGCGCCCGGCGGCTCGAGCGACGGCTCACGCGGGGCTCACGCCGGAGGACGACCACCGTGACCGCGGTCCACCAGCGCCAGGGCGCCGGCCGCCAGGGCCAGCGCGGCCAGGATCACCGCCACGATGTCGATCGCGCCGACCCCGCCGCCTCCCCCGCCGCCGCTGGCCCCGCTCGTGACCTCGATCGCCGGCGCCGGGTCGGGGGAGGACTCGCCACCGGTCCAGTTGACGATCGATCCGTCGGAGTAGGTCTGCTGGACGGTGAACGTGTAGCGGCCGGCTCGGGCGGGCTGGGCCAGGAACTGGAACAGGGCATCCTCACCGGTGGGCACCGAGCCACCACTCCAGCTCACCCGCTGGACGACCGCGCTGTTGCCGCTGCCGGCCTGCGCCAGCACGCGGTGCCAGCCCGGCGAGGGCACGAAGGAGTCAATCGAGAAGTCCCGGGGCACGGTCAGCACGACGCGCACGGTCCGGACCCCCGAGCGCTCGGTCGGCACGGCCAGGCTGTAGAGCTGCAGCTGTCCTGCGCTCGACACATCCGGGCTGACGCGGGCGTGGGCGGCGGCCGTGGCTGTGAGCAGGAGCAGCGCGGCGACGGCGCCGAGTCCGACACCGAGGCCCCGCCTCAAGGAGCGACCTTCAGCGTGTAGGGCGCAGTCAGGACCCTCCCGTGCTGCTGCGTCTGCAGGAACAGCTGCCAGGTGCCGCCGACCGGCAGCAGCACGCCGATCGTCAGCCGGCCCGGGGTGGCGTGCCCGGTCAAGCGGGTGGCGGTGACGCCGGGCAGGCTGCCGCAGTTGGGCGCTCCGGGGGCGCAGATGTGGGTGTGGAAGTAGTCCAGCGAGCCCTGGCGGAAGAAGATCGCGTGCGCCAGAGCCCCGAACCAGGGCGTGAAGTCGACGCGGCGGCCCTGGGGTGAGGTCACCTTGACGTGCAGGAAGGCGGCCTGGATCGCGTGCAGCGGAGGGTGGGCCTGCATGTCGAAGTGGTAGCCGTCGATGACCTGATCGGCCTGGAAGGGCGGCAGCGGCCGGGGGTGATAGGCACCCACCACGTCGACGTTCTGGAAGAGCTGGAAGTTCGGCTGGCCGCCGGGGATGTTCGGGTAGGCGTCCACCAGCACGCGATACGGCCCCGGGGCGGGAAACGTGATCCGCTGATGCAGAAGGCCGCTGGCGGTGATCGGCGGGTGCTGATGGATGATGTAGGCGAGGTCGTCGCGCACGATGATCAGGTGCACCCCGGTGTGGGGCCCGGGGCCGGTCCGGTAGCTGGTCAGCGTCCGGCCGCTGGGCAGCCTGATCGCGAACGAGATCGTCACCGGCCGCCTCGGATGCAGCGGGCCCGTGGGACTGAACTGGCTGATGGCGAACTGGCGCGCGGGGGCGACCTTGGGGACCGTCAGCCCGCTGCCGCCGCCCGAGCTCGATCCGCAGGCCGACAGGACCAGCGCGAGCGCCGCCGTGCGCAGCGCCAGAGCGCCGCGCCCGGGCGAGCGGCCGGAGGGGTTGGCGGGCAGGCCGGCGCGTCCCGCACGGCTGGAGCGGCTCACCGCAGCGCCGCCTGGAGCGCCTGGCGGAGCTCGGTGGTCCCGAACGCGCCCTCCAGCCGGCCGGTGATGATCCCGTGGCGGTTGATCGTGAACAGCCACGGCTCGGTCTCCAGATGGAAGGCCTTCATCTGGGGCCGGAGCCCCTGCTTGGGCTGGTTGTGGGCGTACACCTCCTCATGGATGAACACGATCCGGCCGCCGAACTCGTGCTGGAGTGAGACGACGACGTCGGTGACCGGGCCGCAGATCCGGGAGATGCAGAACTGGGGGGTGGAGAAGAGCAGGGCCACGGGCCGCTTTCCGAGCACGCTGGACAGCGACAACGAGTGCATCGGCTCGGGCGGCTGGCGCGTAGTCAGCAGGCTGATGTTGCCCCCGACGCTGGCCGGCGTGTCGGTGGCGACGTCGGGCGCGTGCTGGCCGACATCGGGGATCGGTGAGGAGGGGGCCACGGCGATCTCTCCCGGCGCGCCGATCAGCCCGCGGCTGGTCCGGGTGAGGCTCAGCACCGTGAACGTTCCGGGATGGGGGATCGGCAGCTGCGTGGCGTAGATGGCCTGGATCCCGCCCGGCCCGGCGTTCTGCTGGCTGCGGTCCGGCCCGGGAACGGTCATCGGATCGGCCGGCGCGATGAACGGGCCCTGGGCGCGGGCATGCGCGCTGGCCGCGATGTAGACCGCGGTGGGCGCGTAGATGAACGCGCCCGAGGCGGCGTTGAGCCCGAAGGCCAGGCGGCGGCGCCCGGGGGTGAAGGTGCCCGTGGCGGCGCCGAACTGCGCGCTCGACCTGACCAGGGCGGCGAGCTGGGCCAGCGTGCGGCCGCGGGCCGGCGGGAACTGCCCGGCGCGCGGGTGCTCGGCGGCGGCCAGCTCGGCCACCGCGGGCGGCAGGGCGGCACTGGCGCTGCTGCTGCTGCTGCTGCTGCTCTGGGCCGTGCTCGTCGCCGACGCCGACGGCGTTCTTGGGGAGGACGTCGAGGCTGACGAACCGCATCCGGCGCCGGTCAGCGACAGCAGCAAGAGGACCACAGCGGCCACCGGCCGGGAGTGCGGGAATTGGCTGATCTTGGTCATGCGCCGTGGCTCCTCTCGCCGCCGCGCCCGCCCGCGGCGCGAGGTCTGGTGCGGGGTCAGCGCCAGGCGGAACTGGGCGGTTGCCCCATCGAGGGGCTAAATCTACAAGCGGGCGCCGCGGGGCGAGTCGCTGGGAATCACCGCATTTAGCGTGTAAACATGTTGTGACCCGACCGGAGGGAGGCCACGTTGGGTTTTGACCGTGCACTACAGTCCCGGACATGGCGCTCGAGCGAAGCGAGACGCTGCCGGGTCCGGCCATCAGCCCGCAGCGAAACGGAAATCGATTGCGACTGGCGGTCCTCGACCGTGACGCGGGGTTCATGCAGGTGCTGTCGAACCGGCTCTCGGCCCTCGGCGGCGAGTACCGATCGCTGAGCGGACCGGCCGGCGTCGATGCGCTGGTGGCGATGCGGTTGAACGCGCTGGTCATCGATCTGGCCGTCCTCGGCCCGGGTGGCTGGGACTACCTGGAGCGCGTCTGCGCCCAGCTCCCCGGTCTGGCCGTGATCGTCTGCACCGGCCCCTCGTCGGTGGCCCAGCGGGTTCGGGGCCTGCGCCTCGGCGCCGACGCCTGGATCACCAAGCCCTGCCACGCCGAGGAGCTGATCTGCGTGATCGAGGCCGCGGTGCGGCGTCACCGCCGCAGCGAGATGCCGGTGCTCGACACCGCCTCGCAGTTCGGTGAGATCACCGTTCGTCCCGACCTCTACCAGGCCTACGCCGCCGAGTCGAGCCTCGAGCTGACCGCACGGGAGTTCGAGATCCTGCATCTGCTCAGCGGTTCCGATCGCGTGCTGCGCCGTGAGGAGATCTACGAACGGGTGTGGGGCTACGCGATGGCCCACGGTGACCGCTCGGTGGACGTGTTCGTGCGCAAGCTGCGCCAGAAGCTTCGCGCCGCGTCTCCGCACTGGAGCTACATCCATACGCATTTCGGGGTCGGCTATCGCTTCGCGCCCGAGCCCGATCCCGGCGCCGGCGCCAATACCGAGGGCGAGCCTCAGCCGACCAGTGCTCCGGCCGACGGCGAGATCCACGCCGGGCGTGCCCGGCCGCGGTCGCTGGACCCGGCGCTGACCGCCTGATCGCAGCCGCACGGCCCCCCCGGGGTGGCCCGTAGTTGCGGTGCGATCACAACTCCTTCACATCGCCGTTACGGCACGATAACGCGCTCGGGCGGAGCGGACAGGAGCATCCGGAACCGAGATGGCGCTCGCTGCCAAACCCAGTCGCGACGTCCTCGAGGTCGGTCCGCTCGAGATTCTCCCTGAGGAGCACCTCGCCCGCGCGGGCGGTCGCGCGCTGATGCTCTCGATCCGTGAATTGCGCCTGCTGACCGAGCTGGCGCGGCGCGCTGACCGGATCATGGCCCGTGAGGAGCTGTTTCGGCTGGTCTGGGGGCGCGAGATGCGGGCCGGCGATCGCTCGGTCGATGTCTACGTCCGCAAGCTCCGCGTGAAGCTGGAGGCGGCGCTACCCGGCTGGTCGTTCATCCACACCCATTTCGGGTTCGGCTATCGCCTGGCCGCGGAGTCCAAATCCGAGACCAACCGGCAATTCACAGCTGGTTAACAACTTCTGGTGTAACGGGGCCGAGACTCATTCCGATCCCAAATGACCAAGGAGACCCAAGTGATTACCACTCGTATTGGCGCGGTGGCGGCGGTTCTCACCGCCTCACTTGCCGTCGCGGCCTGTGGTTCGAGCAGCAGCAGCTCCTCGAAGTCGAGCGCCGCGGGCGGTTCGAGCAGTTCGTCCGCAAGCTCGAGCAGCGGTGGCGGTGGCGCGGCCACGCTCAACGGAGCCGGCTCCACGCTGGCCGCCCCGATCTATCAGCAGTGGGGCTCGACCCTTCAAGGCCAGGGACTGACCATCAACTACAACCCGGTGGGCTCCGGGGCCGGCGTCGCCGACCTGCAGACCGCGACCGTCCAGTTTGCCGGCTCTGACCCGGCGCTGAAGTCGGCCGACCTCGCGAAGCTGAAGGGTCCGGCGCTGCAGTTCCCGGTCGCCTTCGGCGGCATCACCGTGTCCTACAACCTGCCCGGCGTGAAGAGCGGTCTGAAGCTCGACGGCGCGACGATCGCCGACATCTACCTGGGCAAGATCAAGACCTGGAACGATCCGGCGATCGCCAAGCTGAACCCGGGCCTGAAACTGCCCAGCACGAGCATCACGGTCGTCCACCGGTCCGACTCCTCGGGCACCACCAAGGGCTTCACCACATTCCTGGAGGACTACAGCCCGGAGTGGAAGTCGAAGGTCGGCGCCGATAAGGACGTCAAGTGGCCGACCGGCACGGGCGCGGCCAAGAACGCCGGTGTTGCAGCCGCGGTCAAGCAGACCTCCGGGGCGATCGGCTACGTCGAGCAGGCCTATGCGCTGGTGAACAACTTCACCTACGCGGCGATCAAGAACAGCCACGGCCAGTACATCCTGCCCACGATCGCCAACACCTCGGCGGCCGCCACGGGCATCAAGGTCCCGGCCGACCTGGGGATCTCGACCATCAACCAGGGCGGCCCCACCGCCTACCCGATCGCCTCGCAGACGTTCCTGGACGTGTACAAGGATCCCTGCAAGGCGGGCGCCAGCGCGGCCACGGCCAGCGGGCTCAAGCGCTTCTTGACCTACGCCTTCGGCGCCGGTCAGCAGACGCTCGGCTCCGGCGGCAGCAAGCTGCCCTATGCACCGCTGCCGGCCTCGCTGGCTGCTAAAGACATGGCTCAGCTGAAGACCATGACCTGCAACGGCTCACCCATCTCGTAGGTGACGGCCAGCGCCGTTCCGGCTCCCGGCGACCGCTCGCGTTTCGAGCGGTCGCCGGTCAGCCGCCTACCGGACCAGCTCCTGCGGTGGGGCCTGCTTGGCCTCGCCGCAGCGATTCTGGTCCTGTTGGCGTACTTCTTCATTCGCCTGATCGGCGAATCCTCGAACACGTTCAGCACCTTCGGGCTGAGCTTCGTGTTCGGCAATGACTGGGACGTCAGCCGCAGCATCTACCACGGCTTTCCGCTGCTCTTCGGCACGCTCCTGACCTCGGTCATCGCGCTGGTCATCGGGGTGCCGGTGGCGATCTCGGCCGCCCTGTTCGTGACCGAGCTGTGCCCGCGCCGGCTGCGCGGCCCGCTGGCCATCCTCGTCGATCTGCTGGCCGCGGTGCCGTCCGTCGTCTACGGCCTGTGGGGCGTGTTCGTCCTGCAGCCCAAGCTGCTGCCGGCCGAGAAGTGGTTCGCCGGCACCTTCTCCTTCATTCCGTTCGTCGGCGGCGGCACCCCGACGATGCCCAACTACTTCGTGGCCGGCCTGATCCTGGCCATCATGATCCTGCCGATCGTCTCGGCCATCGCCCGGGAGGTGATGGCCACGGTGCCGGCCGAGAACAAGGAGGCGGCCCTGTCGCTGGGGGCGACCCGCTGGGAGATGATCCGCATGGCGGTGCTGCCGTATTCACGACCTGGAATCACCGGGGGGGCGATGCTCGGCCTGGGCCGCGCGCTGGGGGAGACGATCGCGGTCGTGCTGGTGATCGGCAACGCGCCGGTGATCGGCGCGCACCTGTTCAACCAGGGCTACTCGCTGGCCGCGGTGATCGCCAATGAGTTCCCGGAGGCGGCGGCCACGCCGGTGCACAGCTCGGCCCTGTTCGCGGCCGGCCTGGTCCTGTTCGTGCTGACGCTGGTCGTGAACATGGTCGCCCGGGTGTTCATCTCCCGCGGGCAGCACGGCCGCCGGGGCACCGGCGGGACCGGCGTGACGGTGACCGCGGCGCCGGCCGGGGAGGGATGAGACCGTGAGCCTGACCCAGTTCGTGCCCATCAGCCGGGCCCGCAAGCGCCGCAACATCATCATGCGGGGCGTGCTCATGGCCGGCACGACCGTGGCCCTGATTCCCCTGGGGCTGGTCCTCTACTTCCTGATCTCGAAGGGTGCCGGCAGCCTCAACGGCAACTTCTTCACGACCGATCCGACCGGCAACTTCTTCGGCAACCAGGGCGGGGTGCGCAGCGCGATCCTGGGCTCGCTGGAGATCGTCGGACTGGCCAGCCTGATCGCGATCCCCACCGGCGTTGGGGTCGCGCTGTACCTGACCGAGTACGGCAAGCAGTCCCGGTTCGCCAACGTGATCCGCTACTTCGTGGATGTCATGACCGGCGTGCCCTCGATCGTCTTCGGCCTGTTCGTCTACATCGTGCTGGTCAAGAGTCATATCGGCGGTGACTTCACGGGCTGGAAGGGCTCGGTGGCGCTGTCGCTGCTGATGCTGCCGGTCGTCGTCCGCGCCGCCGAGGTCGTGCTCCTGCTGGTGCCGAGCGGGCTTCGGGAGGCCGCCCTGGCCCTGGGTGCCCCGCGCTGGCGGGTCGTCTCCAGGGTGGTGCTGCCGACCGCCATCCCCGGGCTGGTGACGGGCACGCTGCTGGCCATCGCCCGCGGCATGGGCGAGACGGCACCGCTGCTGTTCACGGTGTCCGTGGCCTTCGGAGCGACGGCCGACCTGGGCGCCCAGATGAACACCCTGCCGGTGCAGATCTTCAACGACATCAGCTCCCCGAACACCGCCCTTACCAACCGGGCGTGGGGTGCCGCCCTTACCCTGGTCGCACTCGTCCTGATCCTGAACCTGATCGCGCGCGCGGTAGCGCGGAGGAGTCGCATGGCATGATCCCCCCTGAAGCCGATACGCAAGCCGCCATCAGCCAGCCACCCGACAGCCGAACGACCGGAGAGCCGACCGAGATGACCACCGGCCGCTCACCGGAACAGGAGCGCGACGCACCCGACGTGGCGGCGCTCGGGGTGCGCGAGGGCGCCGGCCACGCCGTGGACGTCGAGGGCCTGCACGCCTACTACGGCGATCAGCACGCGCTCAAGGGCGTCGACATCCATTTCCCGCCCAACGAGGTCACGGCGATCATCGGCCCGTCGGGCTGCGGAAAGTCGACCATGGTCCGCTGCATCAACCGGATGCATGAGGAGATCCCCGGCGCCCGCGCCGAGGGCCTCGTGAAGCTGGACGGGCTCGACGTCTACGGCCGGGGGGTCGACGTCACCGCCGTGCGCCGGATGATCGGGATGGTGTTCCAGAAGCCGAATCCGTTCCCGACCATGTCGATCTTCGACAATGTCGCGGCGGGCCTGAGGTTGACCGGCGCCAAGCGCGAGAACATGCGCGAGCAGGTGCACCGCGCCCTGCGCGCGGTCGGGCTGTGGGGCGAGGTCAAGAACCGCCTCGGCGAGCCGGGCACCGGCCTGTCCGGTGGCCAGCAGCAGCGGCTGTGCATCGCCCGCACGATTGCCGTCGAGCCCGAGGTGATCCTGATGGACGAGCCCTGCTCGGCGCTGGACCCGATCGCCACCCTGCGCGTGGAGGAGCTGATTGACGAGCTCAAGGACCGCTACACGATCGTGATCGTCACCCACAACATGCAGCAGGCGGCGCGGGTGTCGAAGTCGACCGTGTTCATGCTCGACGGCGAGGTGGTCGAGCACGCGCCGACCAGCCAGCTGTTCACCAACCCCAGGGACGAGCGCACGGAGCGATACGTCACCGGCAAGTTCGGATAGGGGGAGCTGACATGGCCCTCAAGGAGACCCGCCACCAGTTCCGCGCCGACCTCAAGGAGCTCGAGGAGCAGGTGCTCGGCGGGCTCGATCTGGTCATCGGCCAGCTTGACCGCTCGCTCGAGGCGGTCAGCTACCAGGACGTCGAGCTGGCCACGATGGTGGTGGCCGACGACGACCGGATCGACGGCCGCTACCTCGAGGTCCACCAGGGCATCCTCTCCCTGCTGGCCCGCCAGGCCCCGGTGGCCGGTGACCTGCGCATCGTGGCCGCGCTGCTGCACGTGATCCGCTGCATCGAGCGGATGGGTGACCAGTGCGTGAACATCGCCAAGCTCGTCCCGCTGTCGGGGTACGAGTCACCGAAGGACAAGGACATCCTGGATGCGATCGAGCGGATGGGTCAGCTGGCCCGCTCCCAGGTCTCCCAGGCCCGTGAGGCGCTGGGCTCGCGCAATGTCGAGCTGGCTCAGGACCTGGCCCGCCAGGATGCCGAGATCAACCGCCTGAACCGGGTCATCTTCCGCCGTGCCGTCGCCGTCGGTGACGACTTGGACATGCGCGAGTGGGGGATGTACATGATCCTCGTCGCGCGCTGCCTGGAGCGGATCGGTGACAACACCGTCGACATCGCCGAGCAGGTGGTGTTCGTCGTCACGGGCCTGTTCCGCGAACTGGCCGACGCGTCGCCCCCCGGCGTGTCCGCCTCCGGGGACGCCGCCTCCTCGCTGTAGGCGACCCCCGGCTACGGCCCGGGGACGCCCGCTGCTTGCAGGGCCGATGCCGGCCTGCGCGGCGGCCCCGTGGCGTCCGAAGGGTGGTAGCCAAACCCTGAATATCCGGGTTTAGCTACCACTCACGGACGGACGGTCGGTGGCCGTCCGCTTTGGACACGGGGCCAAAGACGGCCTCCGGCGGCGGTCCTAGGTTTACCGCCATGCCCAGGCGCCCGCCCCAGATCGTCGCCTTCGGCGGCGGCGGATTCTCGATGGAGTGGGGGAACTCGCTCCTGGATGACTACGTGCTCGGGCTGGCTCGGGTCAAGCGGCCCAAGGTGTGCTTCCTGCCCACCGCCAGCGGCGACGCCGACCACTACGTGGTCCGCTTCTACCGGGCGTTCGCGGCGTCGCGCTGCGAGCCCTCTCACATCTCCCTGTTCCGGCGCGAGACGGGCGTGGGCGACCCCCGCGCGCACCTGCTGGAGCAGGACGTGATCTACGTCGGCGGGGGCAGTCTGGTCTCGCTGATGGGCACCTGGTGCGCGCACGGCCTCGACGAGGCGCTGTTCGCGGCCTGGCGGCGCGGCGTCGTGCTGTGCGGCGGCTCAGCGGGCAGCCTGTGCTGGTTCTCCCATTCGGTGTCCTCCTTCCATGAGGGCCCGGCGCGGCGTCTGCAGGGGCTCGGCTTCCTGCCCTACAGCAACGCCGTGCATTACAGCGATGAGCCCGGGCGGCGGAGCGCCTTCCTGGAGGCGGTCGGCTCGGGCCTGCCGGCGGGTTACGGCGTCGGGGACGGCGCGGCGCTGCACTTCATGGGCACCGAGCTGCTCGGCGTGGTCTCCTCTCGGCCCGACGCGCGCGCCCGGTACGTGGCCACGGACGGGGAAGGGGGTGCGGTCGAGCAGGAGCTGCCGGTCCGCTACCTGGGGGAGCCGGTCCCGGCTCCTGCGCTCGTGGTGGGTGAAGCGGCGCTGGCGGCGTGACCCCGTCCCGGCGCCGCCCGTCCCTCAATCACGGGTGCGCGGAGCGAGCCGGTGCGACATCCTGGCGGCTGGTGCCCGAGCGCTCCGATGACCCCCGCCGGATCCTGGCCATGGGCGGTGGCGGGTTCACCATGCAGGAGCGCAGCCCGTCGCTTGACCGGCTGGTCCTGACCCTGACCGGCCGGGAGGTGCCCCGAATCTGCTTCCTACCCACCGCGAGCGGCGACCCCCGCGAGCAGACCACCCGCTTCTTCGAGCGCTTCGGCGCCTGGCCGTGCGAACCGACGATCCTGTCGCTGTTCCATCTGGCTCGCGATCGCGTCGATCCACGCGCGCATCTGCTGGCCCAGGACGCGATCTATGTGGGCGGCGGTTCGATGCGCAACATGCTGGCCATCTGGCGCGAGCACGGCATCGACGAGGTGATGCGCGCCGCGTGGGAGCAGGGCGTGGTGCTGGCCGGTCTCAGCGCGGGGGCGATGTGCTGGTTCCGGGGCGGCGTGACCGAGAGCGGGGGCGCACCGGCCCCGGTGGACGGGCTCGGGCTGCTCGAGGGCAGCCTCTCGGTTCACATGGACAGTCAGCCTGAGCGGCTGCCCGTGTTCCGGGCCGCGGTGGCCTCGGGGCGCCTGGCCCCTGGCTATGGCGCCGATGACGGTTCCGCGCTGCTGTTCGCCGGCCCGCACCTGAGGGCCTGCGTCGCCTCCGGCCCCGCGGCGCGCGTGGTGCGCGTGACCCGTGGCGGCCCGGAGGGCACGGTGCTCGAGCCGATGCCGATGCGCGTGCTGGCCGGTCCGGCCGCCGTGGACGTGCGTGGAGAGGAGTCGCGGGGGGTGTCGGAGCTGCGCGCCCTGCGGGCGGGGCGCCGCCGCTGGGATTGAGCTGGTCCCTGAGAGGCCGCCACCCGAGCGTCGGCCTCAGGCCGGGGTCCGGCGGCGCACTACGACCAGGCCGCCCGCGGCCAGCAGCGCGGCCACGGCCAGGCCGATGATCAGCGGCAGGCTGGACCCCGAGCCCGAGCCACCGTCGCCGCCGGTTCCGGGCACGCTTCCCAGCCGGTGGCCGTCGGCCGCGGCCAGGCGGGACACGGCGACGATCGCCGCCCGGGCGAGCGCGGTGGGCGTGGTGCCGGTGGGCTTCGGCAACCCGGCGACCGCGGCCGTGGCGGCGGGGGGGAGGCCCTGCGTTCCGTACCCGGCGGCCATCACGACCAGCAACGGCTGCACGTTGCGGTAGCTGATCTCCTGGTCCAGGAACTTGGCGTAGGCCTGCGGCTTGCCGAACAGATCGGGGATCACACCCAGGTCGAGCGGTCGGCCGATCAGGGCCACCTTGATCGGGAACCCGGCGCGCCGGGCCCTGGCCGTCTCGGCGTTCAGCGCCACCTGTGTCGCATGGGCGACCGGCGGGGCGTAGGGATAGAACACGTCCAGACCCAGCAGCGTGTCGCTGGCCGGATCGCCGTCGGCGAGGGCGCCGGAGGCGCACAGGCCGCCCACCAGCGCCAGGACGGTAACGATCCTCATGATCCGCGCCGCCATCGCTCCGGAGATTATCCTCAGCCCCACCATGGCCTCGCCCAGGTCCAGACGACACTCACGCAAGCGGCGTCGCTCGGGCACGGCGCCGCGGGCGGTCACCTCCCCACGGCGTGACGAGCGCCAGGCGCGCCAGGCGGAGGTCCGGCGCGAGCTGGCCCGTGGCGAACGGGCGCTGGGCCGGGAGGGCGAGCGACCGGAGGGGCTGTTCGGAGGCCTGCCGGTCTCTGAGCTGGCCATTCTGATCGGCACGATCGCGCTCGCCATCGGCTTCTTCACCGGCGGCGGACCGGTGCTGATCGTGGGCATCGTGGTCCTGGGGCTGGCCGTGCTCGAGGTCACCGGCCGGGAGCACTTCTCCGGCTACCGCTCTCACACCACCCTGCTGGCCGCCGTGCCCGCGGTGGCGCTCGAGTCGGTGATCGTCCTCGTGTTCGGGGCGCCTCGCCAGCGCGCGCTGTTGATCGCGTTCGTCCTGCCCGTGTTCGCCGTGCTGTTCTGGCTGTTGCGGCGCCGGTTCGCCGTCGCGCGTCAGGCCCGGGTGGCCCGGGCGGCTCGCCCTCCCGTGGCGTAGCCGGCGCGAGCTCAGTCGTGGACCGAGAACTCGGAGGGTGCGGGGTCCTTGGCCACGACCGGCAGGTGCAGGCGGAACACGGCCCCGCCGTCGGGTGCGTTGGCGGCCGTGGCCGTGCCCCCGTGCTGCTCGGTGACCTGGCGGACGATCGCCAGTCCCAGCCCGCTGCCCTGGCGCCCGCGCGCCCCGGCACCACGGAAGAAGCGATCGAACACGTACGGGAGATCCGCCTCCGGGACGCCGTGGCCGTGGTCGCGGACCTCGACACCGTCGGCGTCGACGGTGAGCTCCACCCGGCCCCCCGGGGGTGAGTGGCGGGCGGCGTTGTCGAGCAGGTTGTTGATCGCCCGCTCGAGCCGGGCCGCGACGCCGTCCATGCTGACCGCCTGAAGCCTGGTGGTGAACTCGATCCCGGGAGCGTTGCGGCGCGCGCGGGCGACCGCCTCGTCGGCGATCCGATCGAGGCTGACATCCTCGGTGGCAAATCCGGGCTGATCACCCCGGGCGAGATCGATCAGGTCGCCAACCAGCGCCGTCAGCTCCTCACTCTGCTCGACCACGTCGGCCAGGAGCCGGCGCCGGTCCTCCGGTTCGAGCTCGGCCTCGGCCAACAGCACCTCGATGTTGGTCCGCAGGCTGGTCACCGGCGTGCGCAGCTCGTGCGAGGCATCGGCCACGAGCTGGCGCTGGGCGCGCACCGAGTCATCAAGCGCCGTCCGCGAGCTCTCCAGGCGGTCGAGCATGGCGTTGAAGCGGGTGGCCAGCTGGCCGACTTCGTCGTCGGCGTGGATCCGCAGCCGGCTGGTCAGGTCCTCGGTCGCCCCGATGTGCTCGGCCGCGTGAGCCACCTCGGCCAGCGGGGCCAGGACGCGGCGGGCCGCCACTCGCCCCAGGAACGCGGCCAGGGCGATCCCGCTCACCACGAGCAGGAACAGGACCAGCCTGAGATGACCGAGGATCTGATCGGTGCTCTTCAGGGGGCGCCCCAGCTCGATCGCCACTGACAGCGGGGTCTGGCCATCGGGGGCGAGCGCGTACTCGTGGAACGTGTAGACGCGGATGTGCGTGCCGCCGACGCCGGCGTCGCTCATCGCGCTGGCCAGCCGGCCCGCGGCGACCGCCCTGACCGTCCCGCTGACCGGGAGGCGCAGCGGGCCGATGGTCTGGATGATCGCGCCATTCGCGGCCACGATCTGCGCGTAGGGGGCGCGTCCGCCGGCTGAGGCGGGCAGGCCGGTGAACTGGCCGTTGCCGAGCGCCGCCGCACCCTCGCGAGAGACCAGTGCGGCCTGGTTTTCGAGCGTGGCGTCGATCTGATTGCGCAGCTGGCTGCGGACCACGAAGTAGCAGACCAGCGCGGCCAGCAGAACGGCGACCGCCACCGACGCGGCGGCGATCAGGGACAACCTCTTGCGCAGCGACACCCGCCAGCCGCCTCTGGTCAGTCGCGCAGCACGTATCCGACGCCACGCACGGTATGGAGCAGGCGGGGCTCGCCTCCGGCCTCGGTCTTGCGCCGCAGGTAGCCCATGTAGACGCCGAGGGCGTTGGACGTGGGGCCGAAGTCGTAGCCCCAGACGTTCTCGAAGATCGTGCTGCGGGTCAGGACCTGCCGCGGGTGGCGCAGGAACAGCTCCAGGAGCAGGAACTCGGTGCGGGAGAGCTCGACCAGACGCTCGCCGCGGTGGACCTCGTGGGCCACCGGGTCAAGCACCAGGTCGGCGTAGCGCAGGACCTCGGCGCTGCCGCCGCTGTCGCCGGACCGCCGCAGCAGGGCGCGCAGCCGGGCCTGGAGCTCGCGCAGCGCGAACGGCTTGACCAGGTAATCGTCGGCGCCGACGTCGAGCCCCTCGACCCGGTCATCGACCGCGTCGCGCGCGGTCAGCATCAGGACCGGGGTCCGGTCGCCGGCCTTGCGCAGGCGGCGGCACACCTCGAGGCCGTCGAGCTTGGGCATGAGGATGTCCAGGATGACCGCGTCGGTGGGCTCGCTGGCCAGCACGTCGAGCGCCTGCTCACCGTCCTCGGCCAGCCTCACGTCGTGGCTCTCGAGCCGGAGCGCTCGCTCGAGCGCCCGCCGCACGGCCGGCTCATCGTCGACAACCAACACACGCGCCATCCCGGAGATGATGCCCGTTACGCGTAAACGTTCGTGAAGAAGGGCTGCGCCGGCGGGGCGGCACGATGGGCAGCGGGGGGCCAGGCGGACCGCCAGGGTGCCTCAGGACAGCTCCAGCAGCAACGGGGCGTGATCGGAGGGCTTCTTGCCCTTGCGGTAGTTGCGGTCGATCTCGCAGCGGGTGAGCCGCGGCGCAAGCTCGGAGCCGACCAGCAGCAGGTCGATGCGCAGGCCCAGGCCCTTGTGGAAGTGACCGGCCCGGTAGTCCCACCACGTGTACTGCGTCTCGTCGGGGTGCAGGGTGCGGTAGGCGTCGGACAGACCCAGCGCCTGCATGGCCCGCAGGTGGGCGCGCTCCGGCTCACTGACGTGGGTGCTGCCGAGGAACGCGGCAGGGTCGTACACGTCCGCATCGGCCGGGGCGATGTTCATGTCGCCGGCGATGATCAGCCGCGCCGGGCCGAGCTCGGCCGCGCGAGCCGACATCGCGTCCAGAAAGGCCAGCTTGCGGGGATATTCCGGGCTGTCCAGGCTGCGTCCGTTGGGCACGTAGACGCTGGCCACGCGGATGCCGCCGACCGTGGCCTCGCACCAGCGGGCCTCACCCGGGACCGGGTCACCGGCCAGCCCCAGGACCGGGTCGGCGAGCTCGAGTCCGTCCCGAGCCAGGATCGCCACGCCCGACCACTGACCGGCCGAGTGATGCACGGCCCGGTAGCCGGCCGCCTCTAGCTCGTCGATGGGGAACGCATCGAGGGCGGTCTTGGTCTCCTGCAGGCAGGCCACATCCGGGGCGTGCTCGTCCAGGAACTCCAGCACGCGGGGAAGTCGCGCGCGGAGGGAATTCACGTTCCAGGTGACGATGCGCATTCGCCACATCTTGGAGGATCCCGACACAATCAGCCCGTGGCGAGCGACAGGCTGGGCAACTACCGGGCCAAGCGCGACTTTGCGGCCACCAGCGAACCGGCCGGCTCGGCGCAGGACGACGGCGCCCCGGGGACCCACGCGCGGTTCGTGGTCCAGGAGCACCACGCCACCCGCCTGCACTGGGACCTGCGGCTCGAGCACGACGGGGTGCTGGCCTCCTGGGCGATTCCCAACGGGATCCCGCCCGATCCGGCCGACAACCGGCTGGCCGTCCACACCGAGGATCACCCGCTGGAGTACCTGGACTTCGAGGGTGAGATCCCCGCCGGTGAATACGGGGCTGGGAAGATGCGGATCTGGGATCACGGGACGTTCGAGACGCACCTCTGGAACGACAAGAAGGTCGAGGTCACCTTCCATGGCGAGCGCCTGACCGGCCGCTACGGGCTGTTCCCGATCGGCAAGGGAGAGGACGCTGAGAAGGACTGGATGATCCACCGCATGGATCCTCCGGTCGACCCGGCACGGGTCGCCATGCCCGAGCGCGTCCTGCCGATGCTGGCCGACACCTCGGCGCGGTTGCCGCGCGAGCCGTCGCGCTGGTCCTTCGAGGTCAAGTGGGACGGGGTCCGGGCACTGGCCTACGTCCAGCCGGGCCGGTTGCGGCTCGAGAGCCGGACCCTGCGCGAGATCACCGACAGCTACCCCGAGGTGCGTGGCCTGGTCCGTGACGTGGGCATGCGTGAGGCGGTGTTCGATGGCGAGCTGATCACCTTCGACGAGCACGGGCGGCCGAGCTTCGAGCGCCTCCAGCGGCGGATGAACGTCAGCTCGGCGTCGGCGGTTCGGCGGCTGGCGGCGAGCACGCCTGTGGTCTACGCGATCTTCGACCTGCTGTATCTCGACGGCCACGACCTGATGGGCTGCCCCTACCAAGAGCGCCGCGCGGCGCTCGAGGCGCTCGGCCTGGCCGGGCCGGCGTGGCGCGTGCCCGCGGTCCACCCCGGCCAGGGCCAGGCGTTGCTGAAGGCCACCGAGGCACAGGGCCTCGAGGGCGTGATGGCCAAGCGCCTGGACTCCCGCTACGAGCCCGGCCGACGAACCGGCGCGTGGCTGAAGATCAAGCACACCCGCCGTCAGGAGCTGGTGATCGGCGGCTGGTTGCCCGGTGAGGGCCGGCGTCGCGACCGCATCGGGGCCCTGCTGATGGGCTACTTCGACGGGGACGAGCGCCTGCGGTTCGCGGGGCGGGTCGGGACCGGATTCACGGAACGCAGCCTCGATGCGCTCGGCTCCGCTCTGTCCTCGCGCCAGACCGCGGGCTGCCCGTTCGATCCGGCGCCCAAGCTGCCCCGCAACGCGGTGTTCGTCCGTCCTGAGCTGGTGGCCGAGATCGAGTTTCGCGAGTGGACGCGGGAGGGGGTGATGCGGGCCCCCTCGTTCAAGGGGCTGCGCGACGACCGGCCGGCCGCACAGGTGGTCCGCGAGCTCCCGGGCGACGCACCGACGCCGAAGCCCGACGCTGGGCGGCCGGCCCCGGCCGGGCCGGCGGATGGGCCGCTCACCGTCGAGGCGCTGTTCGGCGCTGCCGAGTCCCTGCCCGACGGCGCGGTCGCCGTCGACGTCGACGGGCGGCGGCTGAAGCTGTCGAACTTCGACAAGGTGCTCTACCCCGAGACGGGCTTCACCAAGGGCGAGCTGATCGCCTACTACGCGCGCATCGCGCCCGCGCTGCTGCCCCATCTGCACGATCGCGCGCTGACGCTCAAGCGCTACCCGAACGGGGTCCAGGAGCCCTACTTCTACGAGAAGCAGTCGCCCTCGCACCGGCCGGACTGGGTGCAGACAGCGCGCATCGGCGGGGTCAACTACACCCTGGCGCAGGATCGGGCCACGCTGGTCTGGCTGGCCAACCTGGCCGACATCGAACTGCATACCTCGCTGGCCCTGGCCGACCACCCCGAGCGGCCGACGATGCTGGTCTTCGATCTCGACCCGGGGCCGCCGGCGGGGATCGTCGAGTGCTGTCAGGTCGGGCTCGTGCTGTGCGGCCTGTTCGGTCAGCTCGGTCTGGAGAGCCTGGCCAAGACCTCGGGCTCCAAGGGCCTGCAGGTCTACGTGCCGCTGAACTCCGCCGTCACCTACCGCCAGACCAAGCCGTTCGCGCGCAAGGTGGCCGAGGTGCTCGAGCAGCGGTTGCCCGAGCTGGTCGTCTCGCGCATGACCAAGAGCCTGCGCGGGGGCAAGGTCCTGGTCGACTGGAGCCAGAACGATGAGCACAAGACGACCGTCAACGTGTACTCGGTCCGAGCCCGGGAGAGACCCACCGTGTCCACTCCGGTCAGCTGGGACGAGGTCCAGTCATGCCGAGACGAGGGAAACCCAGAAATACTGACCTTCGACACCGCGCAGGTGCTGGCCCGCGTGGCCGCCGACGGTGATCAGTTCGCTTCGCTGCTCAGCCTGCGGCAGGCCCTGCCGGCTTCCTAGTGTCCCCAATCAGGACACTAGGATTCTTTGGCTCATGGATCAGATTCAGCTCCGCAATCGACTTCTGGTGGCGACCGGGATGTGGAAGGAGGCGACCGGTGAGCCGCTGCCCCGCATGGCGCCCGGCAACCCCGAGGATCAGATCCAGAGCTTCGAGCTCAAGCTGGTCGATCGGCTGTGGGAGAGCGCCACGCCCGAGAACGCGCGCGAGATCGCCGACCGCACCTGGGACCTCGTCCATGACCGTCCCGACAGCGACCCGGTCAAGCGGCGCGTGGTCGAGTGCCACGAGGCGCTGGCCCGCCTGACCCACCTGCAGGATTAGCGCAGACTAGGTTCCGCCGCCGCTGCCCGTGAGGACCGACGGAGTCTCCTCAGGCTCGGCCTTCGGGTTACGGCGCAGCCCGGCCGCGGCGTAGGCCTCGGCCTCGTCGAGGGTCTCGTGCTCGAGCAGGGCCTGGGCGAGCGAGTCCAGGTTCTCGCGGTGTTCGGTCAGCGTGGCGGTGGCCTCGGAGTGGGCGGCGTCGACGATCCGTCGGACCTCCTCATCGACCAGCTGCTGGGTCTGCTCCGAGGTCTCGCTGACGCCGGGCAGGAGGGGCCCCATGCCGTCGGCCGGGAGCACGGCGATGGGTCCGATGGCGGGGCTCATGCCCCAGCGCCCCACCATGTGGCGGGCGATCCGGGTCAGCTGTTGGATGTCTGACTCGGCGCCCGTGGTCAGATCCCCGAACACGACCTCCTCAGCCGAGCGGCCACCCAACGCGACCTTGATCTGGGCGACCAGATGTCGCTCGTCGAAGTTGAAGCGATCCGCGTCGGGTGAGGAGAAGGTCACCCCGAGGGCCATGCCCCGGGGAATGATCGACACCTTGCGGACCGGATCGGCCCCCGGGGTGAGCATCCCCATGATCGCGTGACCGGCCTCGTGGTAGGCGGTCCGGCGCCGGTCGTCCTCGGAGATCATGACCTTGCGCGCGGCGCCGAGGACGATCCGCTCAAGGGCGTCGGTTAGGTCCAGCCGACCGACCTTCTCGTGCCCCCGCTTGGCGGCCAGCAGGGCGGCCTCGTTGGCCACGTTGGCCAGGTCGGCCCCGACCATACCGGGGGTGGTGGCGGCGATCGCGCCCAGGTCGACGTCGGCGGCGAGCGGCACCGAGCGCGTGTGGACCCGAAGGATCGCCTCGCGCCCGGCGCGGTCCGGCGGGGAGACGACCACGCGGCGGTCGAAGCGGCCCGGTCGCAGCAGCGCCGGGTCGAGGACCTCGGGGCGGTTCGTGGCTCCGAGCACGATCACGCTCTCCCGGGGACTGAAGCCGTCCATCTCGGTGAGGATCTGGTTGAGCGTCTGCTCGCGCTCGTCATGGCCGCCGGACACGTTGGGTCCACCGCCGGCCCGAGAGCGGCCGACGGCGTCGAGCTCGTCGATGAAGATGATGGCCGGGGCGGCCTGCTTGGCCTGGGCGAACAGATCTCGCACGCGCGAGGCGCCGACGCCGACGATCATCTCCACGAACTCGGAGGCCGACATCTGGAAGAAGGGCACTCCCGCCTCGCCGGCCACCGCCCGGGCCAGGAGCGTCTTGCCGGTGCCGGGCGGGCCGCTGAGCAGCACCCCGCGGGGAATCCGGGCGCCGAGCTTCAGATACTTGTCCGGCGTCTTGAGGAAGTCGACGATCTCGGTCAGCTCGTCCTTGGCCTCGTCGATCCCGGCCACATCCTCGAAGGTGATGTGCTGATCGGACGCCTCGACGCGCCGCGCGCGTGAGCGGCCGAACGACATGAGGCCGCCCGCGCCGCCCCCGCTGGCCGCCCGCCGCATGATGAAGAAGATGATCGCGAACAGGAGAAGCGTCGGTCCGAAGCCGAAGATGATGCTCTCCAGCACCGAGGGTCCCTTGTTGGGCGCCTGGGCGTCGATCGTGACGTTGTTGGCCTGCAGCAGGTTCGACAGTGCCTGGTTGTTGGCGAAGGACGGGACCTGGGTGGAGAAGTTGGTCGTGGCCTGGGCGTTCGGATCGCCGGGCGGGTAGGTCAGCGCCCGGTTGAACGTGCCCTGGATCGAGTCACCGGTGGAGGCGATCTGCTTGACGTTGCCGGCCTTGACCTGGTTCAGGAACGTCGGGCTGTACGGGATCCTGACCGGGGCGTTGGGCTGCAGGGCCTGCGAGGAGATCCACAGGTTCAGGGCCAGCAGCACGACGACCACGCCGGCGATCCACCAGCGGGTCCGGTTCGGGCTCGGGGGCCGCTGTCCGCCGCTGGGCGCTCCGCGCCCGTCGGGCGCCGGCGTCACGCGCCAGCCCGGGGTGCGCTGCGGTGGGGGGCTGCTGGACTCCCCGCGAGGCGGGGTGCGGCGGACGGGCGGGGTTGGCATCCACTGATTGTGGCAAGGCGCACCGGTGGCCGAGGTTTTTTCAGTACTGGTCGAGCAGCGCGCGGAACATGTCCGCCCCGTGGACCGCGGCGCCGAGCGCCCCCGCCCGGTCGGCCAGCCAGCGATCCGAGGTGACCACCCGGACCAACTCGGGATGGGCCTCGGCCTTCAGCCGGCGGACGATCTCGTCATCGGCGGCATCGCGGCGCGGGCGGGGAGCGTGAGCCACCTCGATCACCGTTGAGCGGATCGGCGGCGAGGGCTTGCGCTCGAACATGACGGTCACCTCCTCGCCCTCGGCCGCCGCCCAGCGCTCGAGCCGGTCGACCAGGCGCAGCATCGCGGCGTCCCGATCCTTCCACCAGCCGTCCGGCCGGGTCCCGATCACGTTCATGCCGTCCACGTACCAGCGCATCACTCCTCCACCGGACGGCGGCGGTCGCGCTTGCGTTCCGCGCGGCGGCGCTTGGCGGCCAGCCGACGCTTGACCGAAGCTGGGCTGGGGCGGGTGGCCTGACGCGGACGGGCCACGGTCAGGGCGCCCGACAGGCGCCGGGCCATGCGCGACAGGGCCAGCTCGCGGTTGCGCGCCTGGCTGCGGGCGTCCTGGGCCACGGTCACGACCTGCGGCCCGAGGCGAGCGATGATGCGCCGCTTCTGCTCCTCGCTCAGAGCTGAGGACGCGGCGACATCGAACGAGGCCTCGATCCGGCTCGAGGTCTTGTTGGCGTGCTGGCCGCCGGGTCCCGACGAGCGCGAGGCCCGGAGCTCGATCTCGCGCAACGGGATCGCCGTGTTGCCGCGCAGGGTCATCGGGTCATCCATGGCCGGGTGAATGATGAACTGTGTCCAGTCCGTAAACGTTTTCGGTCGGGGGGATGGCAGCGGCCGGTCACCGTGCTACCTTCCCGCGCGATAGGGCTGTCCACGCGATGGGCAGCGACAAGCAGGTGCAGGCCTCGGGGTAGTCACAACCTCCGCGAGCAGCACTTCAAGCTACGGAGGAGAATCTCCCGTGCCAACCGGAACAGTCAAGTGGTTCAGCGACGAGAAGGGGTTCGGCTTCATCACGCCCGACGAGGGCAGCCGAGACCTGTTCGTGCACCACTCGAGCATCCAGGCTGACGGCTACCGCTCACTCGCCGAGGGCGCCAAGGTGTCCTACGAGGAAGAGGCCGGGCCCAAGGGCCCGAAGGCCATCAACGTCAACAAGATCTAGCCGGCCGGATCCGGGGCGGACGGAACCCGCCCCGCCGAGCCCGCTCGTGGCCGACTGGGTCACGATCTCATCGCTGGCCACCGCGGGCGGCACGCTGGTGCTCGCGGTGGCCACGTTCAGCTCCGTCAGGTCAGCCAATCGGTCGGCCCGGGTGGCCGAGCTGTCGCTGCTGACCGGGCTGCGCCCGGTGCTGATTCCGACCAAGGATGACGATCCCGTCGAGACGGTTCGCTTCGGAGACGGGCAGGCGCTGCACGTCCCGGCGCATGGGGCAGCGGTCGTCGCCACCGACGTCGTCTACCTGGGCCTGGGGCTGCGCAACGGCGGCTCCGGACTGGGGGTGATCCACGGCTGGCGGGCCGAGCCCCGGGACCTGGACCGGGTTCGCGACCGTCCGGAGCTCGACAGCTTCCACCGCCAGCAGATCGACATCTACATCCCGGCCGGGGACACCGGCAACTGGCTGGGGGCCCTGCGCGACCCGGCCGATCCCGACTACCGGCCGGTCCGGGAGGCCGTGGAGACCGGGGAGTCGCTGGTGCTCGACCTGCTCTACGGCGACCACGAGGGCGGTCAGCGGACGATCGTGCGCTTCTCGCTCGCGCCCTGGCCGGCCGACGAGGCGGAGTTCGACGCCAGCGCCCGGCGCGTCACGGTGCTGCGCTACTGGAACATCGACCGGCAGGATCCGCGCTAGCGGTCCATCCGGGTTTGGGGAGCCTGCGCCCGGGTCAGACTGACTGGTGATGTCGACGAGCGAGGATCACGAGGGGTTGGCCGACGAGCTCGAGCGTGAGACCGAGGCCCTGAAGCGCGAGAGCGACAGGCTCGGTGAGGAGATCTCCGAGACCCGCAGCGACTGGGAGGCCAAGCGCAATGACCCGAACGTGCCCGGCGCTCCGCCGCCGCCCGACGGCCAGGGCGGCGAGGACGACCGCGGTCACCCCGGCGGCCCAGGCGAGCCCGGTGACGCGGACCCGACCGGTGACGCGGACCCGACCGGGTCCGGCCGGTAGCGGCCGCGGCGGTCCGGCCGCGGCTCAGGAATCGGCGACGGTGGCGTCCTCGGGGACGAGCGGCAACCCCGCCGCCGCCCACTCGAGCAGCCCACCGCTCATGTTGTGGGCGTCATAGCCGGCCTGGCTGAAGGCCTGCGTGGCCATCGCTGAGCGGGCGCCGCTGCGGCAGTAGAAGACCACCGGCCGCGCACGGTCGATGGTCCCGGCTTCCTGGCTGAGATGCCCGAGTTCGATCAGCCGGTCACCGGCGATGCGCCCGGCTTCGTGCTCGTGGGCCTGGCGCACATCGATCAGCTGGATCTCACCCTGGGCGAGCAGCTCGGAGACCTCACGCGGCGTGTAGTCAGATGAACCCGGGGCCACGGCGCCCTTGAGGCTAGTACGCGCGCCCCGGGTCGAGCGGGGCGGTCCGCCGGGGCCAACCGGTACTGTGGCGTTCGATAACAGCACCCAGCCGAGTTCCCGGGCCTCAGGCCGACGGGAATCGGGGGACCCGAAGGGACCTTGTCCCGGGGGCGAATCGCCGGAGTGCCGGCGTAGCGCGACTCTTTCAGCGCGAGCCCGTCAGCTAACCCCGTAGGCACCGAAAGAGAAGGGTCGGTTTCTGTGTCCCGAATTCGCCGTGCCATCCTGGTCAGGCTCGCCGTCGCGCTGACGCTGAGCGCGGTTGCCCTGGCCACGACGACACCGATGGCGGGCGCTACGACGTCGCGCCTGGGGACCCGTGTCCTGCGGGCCGGGATGCGCGGGGCGGACGTCCGCGCGCTGCAGGCCGATCTCTCCCGGATCGGACTGCCGACAACGTGCACCGGACGGTTCGATCCGCCCACGGTGCACAGCGTGCTCCGCTTCGAGCGCGGCCATCGGCTGGCGGCCAGCGGGGTGGTTGGCCGCCGCTTCATGCGCCGGCTGCGCGCGGCGCTCGAGGCCAGTCCGACGGTGGCCATCGCCGCCTGAGGGCGCTCGCCGGACCGCTGAACCGCCGATCCCCAGAAGTCCGCCCCCCGGAGCTGTGCGTGATCTAGCATCCCGCACAGCATGTGCGCGCTGCCTGAGCCCTCCTCCAGCTAGCCGCCGGTGTCCGGACGGGAGCCCACGATCCGCCGGATTCTGCTGTCGGCCGTGGCCGCGCTGACCGTCGGCCTGGGCCTGGTCAGCGTGCTGGCCGGATTCAGCGACTCGTTCGCGCTGCGGCTGCTCCAGGGCGTCGCGGTCTTCCTGGCCGGCGCCGTGGTCCTGGGGACCGCGGTCGTGTGGGCGATGGTCCACCTGGCCGGCTGGCGCGAGCCGGAGTCTGAGGAGGACTTCGAGGAGCTTGTCCAGCGCGCCGAGCAGCTGGCCGCCGAGGGGCGCTGGGGGGAGGAGGACGGGGGGCTCGACGACGACCTCTGGATGGAGGATCCGCAGCCGATCGAGGAGGACGAGAATTTCCGCGCCCTGGTCCGGGCGGCGGTCGACGAGCTGCCGCTCGAATTCCACCGGGCGCTCGAGCATGTGGCCATCGTCGTGTCCGACGGCGGGCGGCGCCGGCGCGCCTACGGGCTCTACCAGGGCGACACGGTGGCCCGGGACTTCTTCCACGACCGCATCATCATCTTCAGGGACACGCTGCTGCGTGATTTCGGCCATGACCCGGAGCTCCTCAAGGCGCAGGTCACGCGAACCGTCCGCCATGAGCTCGCGCACCATCTCGGCTGGGACGAGCGAGGCGTGCGCGGGCTCGGCCTCTGATCACCAGCCGGCCATTCCGTCGCCTCCGTGCCCTGGCACCGGAACCTGAAGCGACACCTGCGTAGGATTCCCTCGGCCACCAAGAACAGGAGTCATCTGTGCCCGAAGCTGTGATTGTCGACGCCATCCGCACGCCCATCGGGCGCGCCATGAAGGGCTCGCTGAAGACCGTGCGTGCCGACGAGCTGGCCGCGCTACCGATCCGCACGCTGATCGAGCGCAACCCGGGCGTCGATTTCGCCCAGACCGACGATGTCCTGATGGGTGCCGCCTCCGGGGTCGGCGAGCAGGGCTACAACGTGGGCCGCAACGCCGCCCTGCTGGCCGGCCTGGATCACCATGTCCCCGGATGCACGGTCAACCGCTTCTGTGCCTCGTCGCTGATGACGATCCGCATGGCCTCGCATGCGATCAGGGCCGGTGAGGGCGACCAGTACATTGCCGCCGGGGTCGAGGCGGTGTCCCGGGCCGGCCTCGGCGCGGGCATGATGGACGAGGCCAAGAACCCCGCCCTCGACGGATCCGAGGGTTCGCTGTACGACGTCTATATCCCGATGGGGCTGACGGCCGAGAACGTCGCCGAGCGCTGCTCGGTCAGCCGTGAGCAGCAGGACGAATGGGCGGTCATCTCCCAGAACCGGGCCGTCGAGGCCCGCGACAGCGGCCACTTCGACCGCGAGATCGTTCCGGTCACCGTTCCCGCCCATACGGACAAGGACAAGGAGGGCAACGAGATCGACGTCCCGGAGACGGTGGTCGCAAAGGACGACGGTCCGCGTCCGGGCACGACGATGGAGGTGCTGGCCCAGCTCCGGCCCGCCTTCCGTCCCGACGGCACGGTGACGGCCGGCAACTCGTGCCCGCTCAACGATGGTGCCGCCGCCGTACTGGTCATGTCTGAGGACCGGGCGCGCGAGCTCGGGCTGCAGCCCCGGGCCCGCATCATCGCCTCGACCGTGGCCGCGATCCGTCCCGAGATCATGGGCCTGGGCCCGATCCCGGCCATCCAGTCGCTGCTCAAGCAGACGGGGATGACGATCGATGACGTCGACATCGTCGAGATCAACGAGGCCTTCGCGGCCCAGATCGTGCCGTGTCGTGACGAGCTGGGCATCCCGGAGGAGAAGCTCAACCCGTTCGGGGGCGCGATCGCCCTCGGCCATCCGTTCGGGATGACGGGGGCTCGCATCATGACCACGCTGATCAACGGGCTGACGGCCCGCGACGGGACCTACGGGATCGAGTCGATGTGCGTGGCCGGGGGCATGGGCCAGGCGATGCTGATCGAGCGCCTGAGCTAGCCGGCGTCGGGCGGCGGGTGGCGGTCCGGGCCTTCAGCTCGGGCCGGCCAGCCGGCCGACCGAGACCGCGAACAGCTCTTCCGGGTCGGTGAGCCACCGCTCGACCTCGAGACCGGCCGCCTCGAGGTCGCCGGTGACCCGCTCGCGGGTGAACTTGGCGCTGATCTCAGTCCGCAGCTCCTCACCGGCGGCGAAGCCGACGCGCAGGTCCAGCGCGGCGACCAGCACCGACATCGGGCGTGTTGCCCGCAGGCGCATCTCCACCCATTCGTGCACGCGATCGAAGAAGGCGATGTGCTCGAACGCGCCGGGGTCGAAGTCGGCGTCGAGCTCACGGTTGATCACCCTCAGCAGGTTGCGGTTGAACTCGGCGGTCACGCCCTCGGAGTCGTTGTAGGCGGCCTCGATCAATTCCGGGCGCTTGACCAGGTCGGTGCCGAGCAGCAGGCGGTCAGCGGGTCCGAGCAGCGTGGCGATCTTGGCCAGCACGCCGCGCCGGGTGCCGGGCGGGAAGTTGCCGATCGTGCCTCCGAGCAGGGCGACCAGCCGTGGCGCCTCCGGATCGGCGGCCGGAACGTGCTCGAGATGGCGTTCGAAGTCACCGACCACGCCGTGGACCTGCAGCCCGGGATAGTCGGCGACCAGCAGGCGGGCGGCCGCCTCGACCACACTGGCCGAGACGTCAAGGGGGATGTAGCGCTGCAGCGTGCCGCGAGCCGCCATCGCGTCGAGCAGCAGCCGCGCCTTGTCGGAGGCGCCGGAGCCGAGCTCGACCAGCTCCGCCGCCTCGGTGCCGCTCACGATCTCGGCGGCGTGGGCCCGCAGGATGGCCGTCTCGGTGCGCGTCGGGTAGTACTCGGGCAGCTCCGTGATGCGCTCGAACAGCTCCGAGCCGCGTGCGTCGTAGAAGTGCTTCGGGGCCAGCTCCTTGAACGGCTTGGTCAGGCCGTCGAGGACATCATTGGCCAGCGAGCGCTCGTCGTCCTCGGTCAGCCACGAGTCGATCTGGACCTGCTCGGTTGCCTGCACGCTCCTCATCTCGCGTCTCCCGCCACTCGTAGGCCACTGAAGATCTGACGCCGCCGGGGATAGTCCCAGTTGCGAAAGCTGGCTGTGGCGACCCGCGGGCGTGTCGCCCAGGAACCGCCGCGCAGAACCCTGAACTCGTCTCCGAAGAAGACCTCCGAGTACTCGGGGTACGGGAAGGGCACGAACCCGGGATAGCCGCGGAAGTCGCTGGCCGTCCATTCCCAGACATCCCCGATCATGCCCAGGCATCCGGACGGCGAGGCGCCGGCCGGAAGGGCGCCGGCCGGGAGCGGGCCACCCGCGTGATGGTCGAGGTTGGCGTGACGTCCGGGCACGGCCGGTTCATCGCCCCACGGCATCAAGCGGGCCCGGTCTGCTTCCTGGTCCCAGGTCGCCGCCTTCTCCCACTCCGTCTCGGTGGGGAGGCGCAGGCCGTGCGCTCTGGCGAAGGCGTCGGCCTCGAACCAGGAAATGTGGACGACCGGCCGGTGCGGATCGAGTGGCTCGAGACCACTCAGGCGCCACTCGCGGCGTAGGTCGGACGTCCACCCCTCTGGTCGCGTGATGTCGTAGTCCTCCTTCCAGCTCCAGCCTTCATCGGACCACCATTCGCGCCGCTCGTAACCACCCCCCTCCACGAACGTCAGGTACGTCGCGTTGGTGATCGGCGTGCGCCCGATCAGGTAGCCGCGCACGTCGGTGCGATGGCGCGGCCGCTCGTTGTCGTAGGCAAAGCCCTCCTCGGGGGCCCCGATCGTGCATTCCCCACCGGGGATCTCGACCAGCTCGAGGCCGGTGTGGACGGGCGTCGCGGTCGGGCCGGGGGGTGGCTGGGACGGCGCTCGCGCGTCCAGGCGGTAGCCGTCGAGGTGGGCCAGCTGCAGCGTCTGGAGCATCGTCTCATTGTGTTGCTGCTCGTGGCGGAGGACGAGCTCGGCGATCGTCGCGTCACCCACCCCGCGCTCGGAGATCACCTCGAGGCTGCGCGTGCGGACCTCATCGAGGTACTCGCGCGCTGCGCCGGCGCCCAGCAGCGGCAGGCGCCCGCGGCGGGCCCGCGGCGTCTCGAAGGCGTCGTAGACGTCGGTCAGTTCCTCATGCAGCAGCCGGCGCCCGCCGTACCGGTGCACGATCCACAGGTCCTCGAAGGCGGCGATATGGCCGAGATCCCACACCAGCGGGCTCATCAGCTCGGAGTGAACGCGCTCGAGGTCGGCGTCCGACACGCTGGCCACCAGCGCCAGCGTCCGCTCCCGCGCTTCAGCGAGAGCCGTGACGGCTTCCGCATCGGACAATCCGGCCGCTTGCAGCTGGGCGCCGTCCACTGGGCCCCATTGTGCCATCCCGCGATCTGGCTAGGCCCGATGGCTGCGCTGGTAGCGCAGAAACAGCGTCCCGTCGCGCTCGAGAACCCCGGCCAGGCGGGCGTCGGTGAGCTCGGCCGGCTCGGGTCCGCTCGTGATCGCGGCCTCCGCGCCGCCGCCGACGAGCTTCGGAGCCACGGTCAGGAACAGCTCGTCCACCACCCCCTCGTGGAGCAGCCCGCTGAACACGCGGGGGCCGCCCTCACAGAGCAGGGCCCGCACGCCGTGCCCGGAGCGCAGGTGAGCCAGGGCATGGGCGAAGTCGATATCGGCCGGGCCCAGGCGAACCACCTCGACGCGGGCGGCGGTCGACCCGAGCTCGATGTCGGCCCCCGAGAACACCACCACGCGGGCTTCGGGCTCCGAGAACAACGGGATCTGCAGGGGGAGGCGCCCGCTCCGGGTGACCACGCAGACCAGCGGCTCGGGCGCCAGCCCCTCACGGCGGCGTCGCTCGCGGACCTCGGGGTCGCGGATCATCCGCCCGTAGCGCTCCACCTCCAGCGTGCCCGTCCCGACCAGGACCGCGTCCGCCGCCACCCGCAGAGCCCGGAACAGGGCCTTGTCGCCCTCATCGCCAAGGGCCCCGGAGCGGCCGTTGACGGTCGCCCGCCCGTCGAGGCTGGAGACGAAGTTGACCACCGTGTAGGGACGCTCGCGGGGGGCCCGCCGGGAGAGCTCGAAGGCCCGGACATGGGCCTCGATCTCGACCTCATCCGGGTGGGGAAACAGCTGGCGGAAGACCATACGCGGAGTCTGACCGAAAACCATTAGGCTCCGGCGCGATGAACTTCAAGGAGCTCAGTCGCGGCGAGATGCTGGCCACCATCGGGGGCATCCTGCTGCTCGTGTCGCTGTTCCTGAGCTGGTACACGCTCGGCAACCAGCACGCGACTCTGCAGAGTTGTCACGGCCCGAACACCGAGTGCACGGGCTGGGTCGCGCTGTCGGCCCTGAGGTTCGTGTTTCTCGCCGCTGCGGTGGCGCCGGCGATCCTGGCCTACATCATCATCCGCGGCCACGCCCTGTCCTGGCCGCGCGGCGAGCTGACCGCGGTGGTGGCGCTGGTGGCGCTGATGGCGACGCTCGTGGCGGGCGTGATCGACAAGCCGGGGACGCCCAAGGCCGAGATCGGCGTCACCACCGGCTGGTGGGTGGCGCTGGGCGCCGATGTGTTGATTCTGATCGGCTCAGTCTGGCGCGCGCAGAAGAGCGGCGCGCGGCGCAAACCTCCAGGAGTCCTATGAGCGTCTCACCGCCATCCGGGAAGCCGGATCGCAACCTCGCCCTCGAGCTGGTCCGGGTCACCGAGGCCGCCGCCATGGCCGCGGCCCGGATGGTCGGGCGCGGCGACAAGGAAGGCGCCGACCAGGCCGCCGTCGACGCGATGCGCGAGGTGCTCGAGACCGTCGCCATGGATGGGGTGGTGGTCATCGGTGAAGGCGAGAAGGACGAAGCGCCGATGCTGTTCAACGGCGAGCACATCGGGGATGGGACCCCGCCCCAGGTCGACATCGCGGTCGATCCGCTCGAGGGGACCCGCCTGACCGCCCTCGGCATGCCCAGCGCGCTGGCCGTGATCGCCCTCTCCGAGCGCGGCTCAATGTTCGATCCCGGCCCCTGCGTCTACATGGAGAAGATCGCCGGAGGCCCCGAGATCGCCGACCTGCTCGATCTCGACCGGCCGCTGGCCGACACGCTCAACCTGATCGCCGAGCGCAAGAAGCGGGACATCCGGGACGTGATGGTGGTGATGCTCGATCGCGAGCGCCATCAGGACGCGATGCAGCAGGTGCGCGACGCCGGCGCTCGCGTGCGCCTGATCACCGACGGCGACGTGTCGGCCGCGCTCCTGGCGGTCAGCGAGAATTCGTCCGTCGACCTGCTCTGGGGCATCGGGGGAACGCCCGAGGGCGTGATCTCGGCCGCGGCCATCAAGTGCATCGGCGGCCAGCTGCTCGGCCGTCTGTGGCCTCGCAACGATGAAGAGCGGCAGGCCGCGGTGGACGCCGGCTACCAGCTCGAAAAGATCCTCACCTGCGACGACCTCGTGGCCGGCGACGATGCCTTCTTCTCGGCTACCGGCGTGACCGACGGCGACGTGCTCCAGGGGGTCCGCTACCAGGGCGAGCGCGGCGCGAGCACCGAGTCACTGGTCATGCGCTCGCGCTCGGGCACGGTCCGGCGCATCTTCGCCCGCCATGACCGGGCCAAGATGCGCGCCCTCGGCATCCGGTACGGCTGAGTCACCCGGCCCGCCCTCGCGGAGCGCCCCGACCACCGACTGGGCCAGGTCGAGCTTGGCCAGCGAGCGCAGGAAGTTGTTGGTGACCAGCACGTGGATGGCCGACTGCGTCACCTTGTACACGGGCGTGCTGAAGCCGACGGCGATCGACGGGTAGAAGTTCGCTACCTCGACCTCGATCTTCAGCTTGGCCCGGCCCTCCGGGGTGAGTCCCAGGCGCCGCACGTCGAGCGACAGATACCCGGAGCCGCGCCCGCTGCGCGCCACCAGCAGGCCGTCCTTGATCGCCCAGCGCACGGCGCCGTGGTCGCTTTCCAGCAGATACTCCGGAGCATCGAAGCGCAGCAGCGTGAGCGGTTTGACGAGCAGGATCACCGACCGCGTCTCGGCCCCGTAGACGACCTTGATCAGGCCGAGCGTGACCCGGGAGAGGAAGCGCCAGTAGGTGCGGGCCAGGTTCTCCAGGTTGGCCGGGGTCCAGAATCGCTCGAGGTCCTCGGGGTCGAGCGTCAGCTCCGCTGATTGGGCCGAGCGGACGGCGCCGTCGCGCGCGATCGAGGTCGACTTGCGGGGGGAGACGATGACGGCGTGCGCGGGCAGCGGGCGGTGGTCGTGCCGGCGACGCCAGGCCACGACCGCGGCGACGGCGGCGATGACGAGCGCGAGGGGGGCGATCACGGAGATGATTGTGCCCGAGCGGCGCGGGCCCGGGCGGCGCGGGTGCTTACGGCGGCCCGCTTCAGCAGGCCAGCTCCTGGAGGGCCACCGGGCTCCCGGCCGCGACGGTGCCCTCGCCGGCGGGAATCATGGCCAGCGCGTCCGCGCCGAGCAGCGAGGTCAGGATGTGGGAGCCCTGGGCGCCATTGGGCAGGGCCGTGGTTGGGCCCGGGCCGCGCTTCAGCACGACCCGGATCGCCTGCTCGCGCCGGGGGTTGCGCCTGACCTCGACGCCGAGCAGGGCCTCTGCCTCGAGCCGGCGCTCCTCGCGCCGGCCCTGGAGGGCGTTCAGCGCGGGCAGCACGAACAGCGAGAAGGTGACGACCGCCGAGACCGGGTTGCCGGGCAGCCCGAACACCAGGCGCTCTTCACCGATCGTTCCGAACCAGGTCGGCTTCCCGGGTTGCAGGGCGACGCTCCAGAACACCTCGGTGACGCCGAGCTCGGCCAGGGCCGGCTTGACGTGGTCGTGCGGTCCGACCGACACGCCCCCGGAGATGATCACCACCTCGGAGCTCTCGAGCGCGGCCTCGATCCCCGTGCGAGTGGCGTGTCGCTCGTCACCGAGCTGGCGCGGCCGCGCGACCTGGGCCCCGGCGTGCGTGGCCAGCGCGCTCAACATGGGTGCGTTCGAGTTGTGGATCTCCCCCGGGCCCAGCGGCTCACCGGCCGGCTTCAGCTCATCTCCGGTGGCCAGCACCGCGACGCGCGGGGCCCGGGCGACGCTCAGGCTCCCCGCGCCGGCCGCGACCGCGGCGCCCAGCTGCACCGGTCCGAGCCGGATGCCGGCGCGGAGGACGGTCACCCCGGCCGCCATGTCCTCACCCGGGCCGCGCACGTGCTGGCCTTCGTCGATCACGGCGCCGGTCTCGATGTGGCCGTCCTCGTGCACGGTGACCTGTTCCTGCGGGATGACCGCCGTGGCACCCGCCGGGATCGCGGCGCCGGTCGAGATCCGGATCGCCTGGCCGTCCCCGACGCGCTGTTCAGCCGGGGCTCCGGCGCGGGACTCGCCGATCACCGCCAGCTCGCGCCCGGCCGGCCCGGCGATGATCGCGTACCCGTCCATGGCCGAGCAGGCGAACGGCGGGACGTCGCCACCGGCCCTCACGTCCGCATCCAGGACGCGGTCCAGCGCGGCCTCGATCGCCACGTCCTCCGGAGGCAGCGGTACCACCCTGGCCAGGACCAGAGCGCGGGCCTCGGCGACGGTGATCAGGGGGCTCGCCATGACGGTCCGGCGGAGCTTATTGGCTGGCGCCGGTCCCGTCCCGCGGGCGGGCGCGACGGTCCGGAACGCGGCCGGAGACGACTGGGCCGCGTGATACAAGACCCCGATGCATTCCGGCCCACCCCGCCGCCGGCGGGCCAGACCAGTCGCCGATGCGTCGGTTGACGCGCTGCTCGACCGTTCTGAGGATCTGGCCAAGGGCTGGATGCTGGCCCTGCTCGAACAGGCTCCGCTGGACGACGCGCCGCGGATCCTGGCCACCGACCTGACCCGCGAGGGCCCGCATGTCTGCGAGGCCGTCCTGCGGGCGATCGGCTCCGACGCCGAGCAACGCCGCCTGGAGCCCGAGGGGGCGCTGGCCCGTCTGGCCGGCCAGGTCGGTGAGCTGGCCGGGGCGAGCGGCCCGCGGGACACCGCGCAGGCCGTCGATGCGCTCCAGGACGTGGTGTGGGCCGCCCTCCGGGCCGAGTTGCGCGATCCGGATCCGGACCTCGTCTCCCAGCTCGCCGAGCGCCTGGCCCAGGTCACGGCCGTTCTGCGGGCCGCGGCCCTCGAGACGGGGCCGGCGTCCGGACCCGCCCCGCCCACG
>DASVYO010000079.1:0-5002 GCA_036392135.1 Solirubrobacteraceae bacterium | reverse complement strand
AGGGCCGCGGCGGACACGGCCGCGGCGAGCGCGATTCCGATCAGGACCAGCGCCACCGTGCCGGGAACCTGGGTGAGCGACACGTACGGGTGTCCGATCGCCCAGTGGCTCAGGTCCACCCGCACCGAATGCACCGACAGCGGATCCAGGAAGCCCATGATCCCCGTCCCCGATGACCGGCTCGTCGCTCTCAGGACCGGGAGCTCCGGGATGTAGAGGAGCGCAGCCCCAGCGAGCGCCGTGAGGATCCGCAGCCGGGCGACCGGCTGGGTCGTGAGCGCCCACAGCGCGAGCGCGATCAGGGCGAACACGGAGATGTAGTGCGTGTACGCGGCGGCGCACGTGCCGAGCGCGTAGAGAACCCACCAGCCCCAGCCGGGGGAGCGCAGCGCCCGCAGCAGCGCGAGCGCCGCGGCCAGGACCAGGAAGGCCATCAGCGCGTAGGCGCGGGCCTCGGTCGAGTAGTAGATCATGAACGGACAGAGCGCAGCCAGGGCGGCGGCGACCAGTCCCGTCCGAGGGCCGATCTTGCGGCCCAGCAGGAAGGTCAGCGGAATCGTCGCCGTCCCGGCCAGCAGCGAGACGAGCCGGAGGGACTCGGTCGACAGTCCGAAGATGCTCTGACTGACCCAGGTCAGGATGAAGAACAACGGCGGGTTGAGCTCGACCGAGTGGTTGTTCAGCAGATGCATAACCTGCCCGAAGCTGTGGCCGGCGACGATGTAGTACGTCGACAGCTCGTCGCCGAACAGGGAGTCCCCGAGCATCGACAGCCGCAGGCCGAGGCCGAGCAGCGTGAGCGCGACGACGATCACCGCAGCGCCCCGGGCCGAGTCGAGCGCCGGCCGCGAACGCCTCCTCTGCGCCGGGGGCAGGCGGGGGGAGCTCTCCGAGGCCGCGGACAAGTCGCGAAACTATAGGCTCGGACGGGCCGCTAGGGTGGCGCGAACCTTGGATGCGGACCGCGGACAGCGCCTCTCCCTGCAGCTTGACGCGCGGCTGCCGTCCGAGCTGGCGATCGGCGCCGGCACGGTCCTGTTCGTCTGCGGGACCTGCTTTCACGCCGAGGCGCGAATCGTCTCGCTGGTGGTGCTGGTCGACGGCGCCGAGCAGCCGCTCACCGCCCACGGTATGCCGCGGCTCGATCTGTTTCGCTCCCTGCACCCGTCCCTGGACGTGTTTGACCTCGGAGCGGTCCAGCAGGACCCCGATTCCCTCGAGGATCCTCACCTGCACAGTTACCGCAGCGGCTTCTGGGGCCTGGTCACGATCGGTCCCGAGGCCGGAGCCCACTGTGATCTCGCCCTGCGCGCCCGGCTCGAGGATGGCCGCGTCGTCACCGAGCCCCTGGGGACGGTGCAGCGCAAGGAGCTCGAGCGGGCCCCGGCGCTCACCCCGGTGCCCGACGGCGAGGGGCCGCTGGTGACCATCTGCATGGCCACCTACGAGCCGCCGATGGGGCTGTTCCGCCGTCAGATCGAGTCGCTCCGCGATCAGACCCATCGCCGCTGGGTGTGCGTGATCAGCGACGACTGCTCGAGTCCCGAGCGGTTCCGTCAGATCGAGGCCGAGATCGGCGACGATCCGCGGTTCACGCTCTCGCGAGCGCCGGCGCGACTCGGGTTCTACCGCAACTTCGAACGCGCGCTCAGCCTGGCCCCGGCCAACACCGAGCTCGTTGCCCTGGCCGACCAGGACGATCGCTGGTACCCGGAGAAGCTGGCCGTCCTGATCGCCGAACTGGGCGGCGCCCAACTCGTCTACAGCGACGCCCGGGTGATCGACGAGGACGGCCGGGTGCGCTCGGACTCCTACTGGGTGACACGCCGCAACAACCACACCGATCTGCTCTCGCTGCTGGTGGCCAACTCCGTCACCGGCGCCGCCTCCCTGCTGCGCTTTGATCTCCTGGAACAGGCGCTGCCCTTTCCACCCGCCCAGTTCGCCCACTTCCACGATCACTGGCTGGGCCTGGTGGCGCTCGCCCGCGGACGGATCGGCTACGTCGATCGCCCGCTGTATGACTATGTCCAGCACGGCAACGCGACCCTCGGCCACGCCGCCGCCAACCGCATGGTCACCCTGCGCTCGCGGCTGGGCTCGCTCCGCGCCGACCCGCGGGAGCGGGTCCGGGTGTGGCGCCTGCACTACTTCGTCGACGCCGCTCGGCTGGCCCAGGAGGCCAGGATCCTCGACTTGCGCCTCGGCTCCGAGATGCGCCCGCGCAAGGCGAGGGCCCTGCGCCGCTTCCTGCGCGCCGACCGGTCATGGTCGGCCCTGGCCGGCCTGTGGGGCCGGGGTGCCCGGGAGCTCCTCGGGCGGCCGGAGACGCTCGGCGCGGAATGGATGCTGGCCTACGCCTTCACCTGGCGGCGGCTGCTGCGCGCGAGCGCGCGCGAGCGTCCCGTGCGGGGACTGCGACTCGATGCGGTGCCGCCCCCGGACCTGATCATGAAGCCGGGGGCCGAGCGCGGGGAGCCTGCGCTCGTCCGTGAGATAGAGGCCAAGGTCGCGCCGCTCAGCCTGTCGGTCTCGGACGCTGCGCCACCGCGGATCAACCTCCTCATCCCCACGATCGACCTGGCGCACTTCTTCGGGGGCTACATCGGGAAGTTCAACTTCGCCGCGCGCCTGGCGGAAGGCCGGCGGGTGCGGATCGTCACCGTCGACCCGGTCGGCCCGCTGCCCGCCGACTGGCGGCGCCAGATCGAGCGCTACGAGGGCCTGGCGGGGATATTCGACCGGGTCGAGGTGGCCTTCGGCCGCGAGAGCCATGGCCTCGAGATCAGCCGTCGTGATGCGTTCATCGCCACCACCTGGTGGACGGCCCACATCGCGCGGGCGGCCCTGAGCGGGGTCGAACGCGAGCGGTTCCTGTACCTCATCCAGGAGTACGAGCCGTTCACCTTCCCGATGGGCACCTACGCCGCTCTGGCCGCCGAGTCCTACGCCTTCCCGCACACGGCACTGTTCTCGACCGCGCTCCTGCGCGACTACTTCCGCCACCACGGCATCGGGGTGTTCGCGCCGGGGGGCGGGGGCGCTGAGTGCTCGGCCGTGTTCGAGAACGCGATCACCGCCGTGGCGCCACCGGACGTGGGCGAGCTGGCCGCGCGCCGCAGTCGAAGGCTGCTCTACTACGCGCGGCCCGAGGCTCACGCCAGCCGCAACATGTTCGAGCTCGGGATCCTCGCGTTACGCCGGGCGCTCGGTGATGGCGGCCTCCAGGGGTGGGAGCTGCACGGGATCGGCAGCGTCGGCGGCGGGCGCCGGACGCTGAGCCTCGGCGGGGGCGCTGAGCTGCAGCTGGTCCCGCGGGCCGACCAGCGGGCCTACGGCGAGCTCCTGCGCGGGCACGACCTCGGGCTGGCCCTGATGTACACGCCGCATCCCAGCCTGGTCCCGATCGAGATGGCCGCAGCGGGAATGCTGACCGTGACCAACAGCTTCGAGAACAAGACCGCGGCGGCGATGCGGGCGATTTCGCCCAATCTGATCGCCGCCGAGCCCACGGTCGGTGCCCTGGCCAGCGCACTGACGCGTGCGGCCTCCTCGGCCGCCGATGGCGACGCGCGCATCCGCGGTGCTCAGGTCAGGTGGAGCCGCAGCTGGGACGAGTCGTTCTCAGCCGAGCTCCTGGACCGCGTGGCCCGGATGCTCGAGCGCTGAGGAGAGCGGCCGCGGGATCGCGCGGCCCGAACGGGTCAGTCCCGATCAGTGGCCGTGCGGTACCGGCGGCTCGAGCTGGGCGATGCGCTTGAACGCCCTGGCTTGCAGCTGGATGTCGCTACCCGCGGCCTGAAGGAGCAGATCCCAAGCGACGATGTTCTCGGGCTCGACCCGGGTCACCTGCTCCAGGATGGTTCGAGCGCGGGCGCTGCGGTTGCGGTCGATGTCGAGTGCGGCCCGCAGCAGCTGCACCTCATGGTCGGGGTTCAGGGTGGCCGCCGAGTCAAGCCACTGGTTGACCTGCCGGGCCTGGGCGGCGCTCACCGACGAACCTTGCACGACCGAAGTCGCCCGGCTGATCTCGCCGGCCTGGCGGGCGCCGAGCACGAACCAGGCCACGGCCGCGACGCTGACGAGCGCGAGCAGGACACGGGGGAGACGCATCCGCTGATAATGCTGCATGCCCGCCGTGACCGTGGTCGTGCCCTGCTGGAACGGCCGCCGCTGGCTCTCCGGCCTGCTCGGGTCCCTGACGAACCAGACGCAGCCCGCGAGCCAGATCGTGGTCGTGGACAACGGGTCCACCGACGGCTCGGTGGCCTACCTGCGAGCCGCGCATCCCGACGTCGAGATCCTCGAGCTCGCGCGCAACACCGGGTTTGCCTTTGCCGTCAATCGCGGGCTCGAGCTGGCCCGGGGTGAGCTGGTGGCCCTGGTCAACACCGACGTCATGCTGAGCCCCGACTGGCTGGCGCGCATGGCGGGTGCGCTGGCCGCCGACGCGCAGGCGGCCTCGGTGGCCTGCAAGATGCGCCAGTTCGGTTCCGAGCGCCTGATCTACGACGCCGGCGACATCCTGCGCCGCGACGGCGCCTGCGAGCAGCGCGGCCGGTTCGGACGCGATGTCGGGCAGTACGAGGAGGCGGGGGAGGTGTTCGGGGCGTGCGCGGGGGCGGCGCTCTACCGCCGAGATGCGGTGCTCGGCGTGGGCGGCTTTGACGAGCGCTTCTTCGCTTACCTGGAGGACGTCGATCTCGCCCTGCGCCTGCGCCTGGCGGGGTGGGGCTGCCGCTATGAGCCGGTGCTCGCCCTGCATGTCGGCGAGGGATCCTCGCATCAGCTGACCGGCGCCCATCACTACCTGGTCGAGCGCAACACGCTGCTGCTGGTCGGCAAGTGGTTTCCGCTGCGCTGGCTCCCCCTGGTCGCCTACCGCCAGGCCTCCTGGCTGCGTGACGCCGCTCGGCACGGACGGCTGGGTCTCCAGCTGCGCGGCCTGCGGGCCGGCGTCGGCGCCGGGCTGCGCGCCGCCCGCACCCGGCGCCGGGCGCCC
>DASVYO010000078.1:0-51741 GCA_036392135.1 Solirubrobacteraceae bacterium | reverse complement strand
GACGCATCGACGAACGCCAGCGCCGCGGCGCGGAACTCCTCCCCGATGTCGACCTCCTGCACCGAGCCGCCGCCGGGGGGGTCGCCGAGCCCGCTCTCGATCCGCTCGCGGACCTCGCCGATGCCCGAATCCCCGGACAGGGCCAGCGCGCCACGGCCGACGAGCTTGGCGCCGGTGTAGGCCTTGGGGTTGTGCGACGCCGTGCACATCAGCCCGCCGTCGAGCTCGCGCGAGCCGACCAGGAAATACAGCATCTCGGTACCGACCTGCCCGGCATCGATCACGGTCGCGCCCTCGGCCGTCATGCCCTCGCGGTAGGCCGCCGCCAGCTCCGGCGCGGTCAGGCGCATGTCGCGGCCCAGCCCCAGGCGGACCTGGCTGGTGGGCTTGCTCTCCAGCGCGGCGATCACGCGGGTGAAGGCGCGCCCGATGTCCACGGCGACGCCGGCGTCGATCTCCTGCCCGTAGAGGCCGCGGATGTCGTAGGCCTTGAAGATGTCCGGGTTCACAGAGGTGCTCATCGAGGTGATGATGCCGGATAATCCGCCGCCGTGAGAGCGAGCGAGACGGCCGTGGTGATCCTCTGTGGCGGGCGCGGGACCCGGCTGCAGGAGCACACGCGGTCGATTCCAAAGCCGATGGTGGAGATCGGCGGGCGCCCGATCGTCTGGCACGTTCTGCAGATCTACCTGGCCCAGGGGTTTCGGCGCTTCCTGCTCCTGACCGGCTATCGCGGTGAGCAGATCGAGCGCTTCGTGGCCACCCAGGAGTGGCCGCCCGAGGCGGATATCCGCTGCCTGGACACGGGCGAGGGAACCCCCACCGGCGGCCGGCTTCACCGGGCGGCGGGCGAACTGGGCGGCGCCGGCTTCTGCCTGACCTACGCCGATGGTGTGGCCGACGTCGATCTCGCGGCCCTGCTCGCCTTTCACGACGCGCACGGCGCCCCGGCCACGATGACCGTCGTCCGACCGGAGCTGCCCTTCGGGGTGGCGGAGCTCGGGGCGGACGGGCAGGTCACCGGGTTTGCCGAGAAGCCGCGCAGCGAGCACTGGATCAACGGAGGGTTCTTCTGCCTGAACCCCGAGGTGCTCGGGATGCTCGGGCCGGATACCGTGCTCGAGCGCGATCCGCTGACCCGCCTGGCCGGCGCCGGCGGGCTGCGGGCCTACCGCCACGAGGGCTTCTGGGATTGCATGGACACCTACAAGGACGCGGTCACCCTGCACGACCTGTGGACCTCGGGCCGCGCCCCGTGGAAGCTGTGGACGACCTAGGCCGCGGCCCCGACACCGCGCGCGGCCCGGGCGCGGGCCGCGGCCTGGACACGGTGAAGCTGCGGGATCGCGCGGTGCTGGTCACCGGGGCCCACGGGCTGCTCGGTTCCTGGCTGGTTCGCGCGCTGCTCGACGAAGGCGCCCGGGTGGTGGTGATCCGCCGGGACGAGCCGGCCGTCACGGCGCTGGCGCTGATGGGCCTCGAGAAACGCATCAGCACCGTGGCGGGCGACATCTGCTCGCCTGGGCTGATCGAGCGGACCCTCAGCGAGTACGAGGTCGAGAGCGTCTTCCATCTCGCCGCGCAGACACTCGTGGGGACCGCCCACCGCGCTCCGGTCCCGACGTTCGAGACCAACATCCGCGGGACCTGGCTGCTGCTCGAGGCCTGCCGCGTGCAGGGTGTCGAGAGCGTGATCGTGGCCTCCTCAGACAAGGCCTACGGACCCACCGAGCGGCTGCCCTACCGAGAGGATCAGGCGCTGGCGCCACGCTTTCCCTATGACGTCTCCAAGGCGGCGGCGGATCTGATCGCCCGCTCCTACTGGGACACCTACCGCCTGCCGGTCGCGGTCACCCGGTTTGCCAACCTCTACGGCGGCGGCGATCTGAACCGGTCCCGGCTGGTGCCGGAGGCGATCGGCGCCGCGCTGGCCGGGCGGGCGCCGGTGATCCGTTCCGACGGGTCGCCCGAGCGTGACTTCCTCTACGTGGAGGATGCCGTGGCGGCGTACCTGGCGCTGTGGCGGGCGCTGCTGGGCGGCCAGGGGAGGGGAGAGGCGTTCAACGCCGGCGGCGGTCGCTCACACCGGGTGGGCGACGTCGTGAGCCTGATCTGCCGCCTGGCGGGTACCGAACTCAGGCCCGAGATCCACGGCCGGGGCGTACCTCATGGGGAGATCGACCGCCAGTGGGTCGACGCGACGAGGCTCCGCGAGCTGACCGGCTGGCGCCCGGCGGTGGGTCTGGAGGAGGGCCTACGACGCAGCCTTGACTGGTACCGGCGCCACCCCCAGACGCTGGGTCTCTTCCTATAGTTAGGGCCAATGTCGGGACATTCGAAATGGGCGTCGATCAAGCACAAGAAGGCGATCGTCGACCAGCGCCGCGGCCAGCACTTCACCAAGCTGGCCCGGGCGGTCACGGTGGCCGCCCGCGAGGGCGGGGGCGATCCGGCCGGTAACCCGTCGCTGGCGCTGGCCATCCAGAAGGCGCGCGACGCGTCGATGCCCAAGGACAACATCGAGCGGGCGATCGCCAAGGGCACCGGCGAGGGCGTCGACGCCGACCAGATCGAGACGGTCCTCTATGAGGGCTACGGCCCCGGCGGCGTGGCCCTGCTGATCGAGGCCCTGACCGACAACCGCAACCGGACCGGCGCCGACGTGCGTCACGCCCTCTCCAAGCACGGGGGAAACCTCGGAGAGCCCGGCTCGGTCGCGTACCTGTTCGACAAGCAGGGCGTGATCGTGGTCGATGCCGCGCGCTACGACGAGGATGACCTGATCGTGGCCATCGATGCCGGCGCCGAGGACATCGTGCGCGACGAGGACGTGTACGAGATCATCACCGCCCCCGGCGACCTGGTCGCCGTGCGCGATGCGCTGAACGCGGCCGAGATCGAGATCGAGAGCGCGGATGTCACCCAGCGGCCCAAGTCGCGGGTGCCACTGGCCGAGGCCGACGCGGCGCGGCTCATGAAGCTGATCGACACGCTCGAGGAGTCAGACGACGTCGGGGCGGTGCACGCCAACTTCGACGTCGACGCCGCCGTGCTCGAGCGGATCGCCGGCTGAGCCCGTCGTCAGCCGCTGCTTGGAGCGGCCCGCGACGCTTTTCGCTACCTTCGGACACCGCCATGCGAAAGCTGCTGACCCTGACTTCTGCCCTGCTCGCCCTCGGCACCGCCGTCGCCGGCTGCGGATCGAGCTCTGCCGCCCCCGGCGTTCAGCTGGCCCCATCGAGCGGCCAGACCGCGGCGTCGGTCACCGCGACGACCAGCAGCTCGACCTCGACCTCGACCAGCGCCACCAGCAGCACCCCGCTGCCGGCGGCGCTGAGCACCAAGCCCAAGGTCGTGCCGCCGTCGGGGCCGCCGCCCACGAAGCTCGTGATCAAGGATCTGATCAAGGGCACCGGCCCGGTCGCCACCGCCGGCTCGACGGTCACCGTGCAATACGTGGGCGTGCTCTACAAGGGGGGCAAGCAATTCGACGCCTCCTGGAACGACGGCAGCGGGCAGCCGACCAGCCTGCCCCTATCCGGGGTCATCAAGGGCTGGCAGCAGGGCATCCCGGGCATGAAGGTCGGCGGCCGGCGCGAGCTGATCATCCCGGCCAGCCTCGGTTACGGCGCCGCCGGCAGCCCGCCCAAGATTCCCGCTAACGCGGCGCTCGTTTTTGTGATCGACCTGCACGGGGTTTCCTAGCTCCGTTGCCCGAGGAGTCCTCGGACTCCTCGCGTCCCCGCGCGCGGTACAGCGGCGTCGAGCCCGAGACGCCCTTCAGCTTGTGCCGGCCGGCCGATGACCAGGAGAAGTCCTCCGCGGCCGCATCATGGACCTCCTTGGTGCACAGCACGCTGCCGGGGCGCGCGACGCCGGTCACGCGACTGGCAAGGTTGACCGAGTGGCCGTAGTAGTCACCGGCCCGGATGAAGGCCGGCCCGAAGGCGATCCCCGCGCGCAGGCTGGGCAGTTCCTCCCGCTCGAAGGCCGCGACCAGCTCCAGGGCGACGGCGACCAGCGGACCCGGCTCCGGGCTGACGAACATGGCCGCGTCGCCGATCGTCTTGATCAGCCGCACCGGCTCCTCGGTCAGCGACGCCGCCGTCCGCGCCAGCTGCCCGGCCACCGTGCCCAGCTCACGGACCTCGATCTGGCCGCCCAGGCGCGTGAAGCCGACCAGGTCGGCGAAGCACACCGCCAGCTGCTGGGAGCCGCCCAGGTCGCCCGCCTCGAGCTCCTCGCGACCGAGCATTCCGCGCTGCACGCTGTCGCGCAGATGGGCCTTGAAGGCGGCGGTGAGGATCGGCGCCGTGGCCGGGGTGAGCTGCTCGGCCAGGCCGGCGAAGCGCAGCGCGACCGCATCCTCGCTGTCTCCGGGCTTCAGGAACGTCTCCACGAAGGAGGCGGTGATGGTCGCCGCCAGCCGGGCCATGCCCTCGCCCATGACCCGGGTGACCTCGATGATCCGCTCCTCATCGAAGCCCGCGTCCAGAAACAGCTTGGTCGAGCGCGCGGCCTCGATGTCCTCGTCGGAGAAGACGCGATCCTCGGCTTCAGGCTTGGGCAGCCCGAGCAGGCGGCGCATCCGGATCATCATTTCCGCGGGCAGCCCGGTGCGGGCCTCCACCTCGGACGCCGTATACGTCCCGCCGAGCACGCGATCGACCGGCAGCAGGGCCAGACGACGTTCCTTCACCGCCCGGCGGAGCTCATCGAGGCTGAAGCCCTCCTCATGCAGACGCTCGAGCAGCTGCTGACGCTGTTCGCGCTCCTTGCCTTCGAGATCGTCGAGCAGGGCCTCCTGGGCGAAATCCATGTGGGCATCCTGCCCGATCGCGAGCGTGTTCGCTAGCATCGCGCAGGTCCTCCCGGGCGTGGACGATTTGGTGCGCCCGATCAGCCGACCGATATACGAGCGCCCATGCTGTCCATCCTGATGCCGGTCTACAACGAGCGCGAACGCGCCGAACGGGCCATCTCCGAGGTGCTGGCCACCGAGCTACCCGACGAGTTCGAGCTGATCATCGTCGATGACGGCTCGACCGACGGCACCCGGGAGATCCTCCGCCAGGGCGAATGGGACTCCCGCGTGCGCCTGTTCGAGCACGCGCATAACCAGGGCAAGGGGGCGGCCATCCAGACCGCGCTCACCCACGCCCGCGGCGACTTCTGCTGCATCTTCGACGCCGACCTCGAGTACGACCCGGCCGACCTCGGACTGCTCATGCCGCCGCTGTTGGACGGGCGCGCCAACGCGTGCTTCGGTGTCCGCGCCTTCGACGGCTACACGAGCCACTCGTTCCTGTTCGTGCTCGGGAACAAGGGGGTCACGCTGGCCTGCAACGTGCTCTACAACGTGTATCTGCACGACATCATGACCTGCCACAAGATGATCCGGACCGACATCTTCCGGAGCCTGCCCCTCCAGGCGGCGGGCTTCGCGATCGAGCCCGAGATCACCGCCCGTCTCGTGCAGCGGGGCGAGCGCATCTTCGAGGTCCCCGTGCACTACCGGGCCCGGGCCACGGAGGAGGGCAAGAAGCTGACCGCGCTCGACGGCGTGCGGGTCATCGCCACCCTCCTGCGCTGCAAGGTCACACCCGCACGCTAGTACGCGTGTCCTAGCGCCGGCGCCCCCGCCGCAGGCTTGCTCCGACCGGCGGTCCGATCTGGCGGGTCGACTCGTAGATCGACTGGATCACCGGGAAGATCGGCGTGTGATGGCCGTACAGGTCGATCTCGCCCTTCTCCACGAACGGCGGGTCGCCCCGGGGGTCGCCTCCCGTCCAGCCCGGCCACGCGGCGAAGAACTGCAGCGCGAACCAGATCGCCCCTGACACGTAGGGCCTGCCGGCCATCACGCTCAGGTGGTAGCGGGCCATGTCGGCCTGGAACTCGTAGGTTCCGCGCTCCTCGACCGGTCCGTGGCGGTTGCCCTCGAATCCGAACTCGGTGACCATCAATCCCTTGCTCGGGTAGCACGCGTGCAGAAAGTCCAGAAACGGTCCGAGCGCCTGGCGGTCGGCGGTCGTCCCGCCTCCCTCGTCGAACCAGCCGATGTAGTCGTTGAAGCCGATCACATCCAGCGGGGCGTAGGCGGCCTGGCAGCCGACCCCGGGCCACGTGACGATGGCCATCCCCACGGGCCGGGTCGGGTCGAGCCGGTGAGCCAGGGCGGCGGCACCGGCGATGTAGGCGGCCTCGGCGCCGTTCGGCGGGTTGGGGAGCTCGTTGCCGATGCTCCACAGCAGTACCGAGGGGTGGTTCTGGTTGACCAGGATGTTCTCGCGCAGCATCGCGTGGGCCTGCGCCAGCCAGCCGGCCTTGCCCAGGTACGGCGTGGAGGTCTGGTAGACGGGGATCTCCGACCAGAGCAGGATTCCGTCGCGGTCGGCCAGCTCCGCGATCTGTGGGTTGACCGGGTAGTGGGCCCGGATGATCGTCCCGCCGAGTTCGCGCGTCCAGCTCACCAGGGCCCGCAGCTGAGCCGGGCTGAGGGCGGCTCCGGTGATCACGTTCTGCTCGTGGATGCTGACCCCGCGCAGGTTCAGCCGGCGGCCGTTGAGCAGCATTCGCCCGTCGCGGGTGACGGTGATGCTGCGCACGCCGCTGAGGGTGAAGTAGCCCTCGAGCCGCCGCCCCCGGGCGTCGGACAGGGTGAGCGTCGCCCTGTACAGGTACGGGCTGTCGATCGACCACAGATGGGGCGAGCGCAGGCGCGTCGACGCGTGCGCGACCCAGGTGCCTCCGGCGGGGATCGTGTGGGCGCCGAACGACAACCGGTGGCCTCCGTAGACGCCGCGCAACACGACCGTCTGGGGGATGCTCGTGGGGTTGGTCACCGTGGCCCGCTCGTTGACCGTCGCCGCGCAGGTCGGGCACGGGAGGCTCGGGCGGATCTGAGTCATCGAGATGTCGGCGCGCGCCACCGCGCGCAGATAGACCTCGCGCTGCAGGCCACCGAAGTTCCACCAGCCTCCGCCCGGGCCGCGCGGCAGGGAGCCGGGGTTGCGGCGGTCATCGACGCGGATGACGATCCGGTTCACGCCCGAGTGCACGCCTCCCAGGGCGAACTCGAAGGGCAGGTAGGCCCCGTCGTGATGGCCGATCCGGCGGCCGTTGAGCCACACCGTGGCGTCGTAGTTGACCGATTCAAAGCGCACGATCCAACGCTGTAACCGGGCCGGCACATACCGCGGGAAGGCCCCGGCGGGCAGCGTGAAGTCTCGCCGGTACCAGCCGACCGAACCGGCCATGCTGGCGGGGCTGAAGTCCCCCGCGTTATAGGAGCTGGGCACGCGGACCGGCGACCAGCCGGCCGTGCCCGGCCCGGCGCGCCCCCACCCCCTGGAGACTCCGGCGTCGCCGGGGTCGGCCCGGTAGAGCCACTGGCCGCCCAGCAGATAGCGATCGTCCTGGCCGTCGGCGTAGAGCGCGCCCTTCGTCGGCGGGGTGGCCAGGTACGGGCCCGCGCTCTGCGCGTGCGCCGGCGCTCCGGCCAGCAGCGTGAGGCTCAACGTGAACAGCAGCAGAAGGAGCAGTTGGCGGCCGGTTACGACGCGCGCGGATACCCCGGGGGACCGCGGGGCGCCGCTACAATCGCCCGCCGATGCCCGTCGTCGATCCGCCGCAATCGCGGCCGCCCACGACCGGCCCCGAAGGCGGCGCGAGAAGTTCTGCCGGTGGCTCACGAGCCGCCTCGCTGGCGGTCACGGCTCGCTCGCCGCTCGTTGTGGCCGGAGTCCTGTGCGTGGCCCTGGCCGCCCTGTCGGCGGCCGTCCTGCCGACCGTGCCCAGCTACGACCCGTGGTCCTGGATCGTGTGGGGACGCGAGGTGTCGGACCCGCATCTGAGCTTCCTGGTCAGCGGCGGCCCGTCCTGGAAGCCGCTGCCGTTCGTGTTCACGACGGTCTGGGGCCTGTTCGGAGGCGCCGCACCCACACTGTGGGTGATCACCGCCCGGGTGGGCGGCCTGCTGGGCCTCGTCTTCGCCTGGCGCCTGGCCAGTCGCCTGCTCGGGGGTGGCTGGGCGGGCGCGCTGGCCGGCGGCCTGGCCGTAGTCGGCGTGGTGCTGACCCAGGACTGGCTCTACTACTGGCTGCGGGGGACCTCCGAGGTGGTGCTGATCGCGTGTTCGCTGGGGGCGCTCGACCGCCTGCTCGCGGGCCGGCGCGCCCAGGCCTTCGGGCTCGCTGTGGGCGCGTCGCTGATCCGCCCGGAATGGTGGCCGTTCGTGATCCTCTACGCGGCCTATCTGTGGTTCCGCGACCCATCCTGGCGCAGCCTGAAGATGCGCGCCGCGCTGCTCATCGGCCTGCTGCTGATCCCGTTCCTGTGGTTCGTGCCGCCGTATGTCGCCTCCGGCCAGGCCTTCCTGGCCGCCACGCACGCAGCCGCCTACAACGGTCATCTGGGCCCGAATCGCCTGCGCGCCGTGATCGGCCGGGCGGTCGACCTGCAGGTGCTCCCGGCCCTGATCGCCGCCGTGATCGCCGTCGCGATCGGCTGGTGGCGCGAGCGCGACCGCCTGCTGGTGGCGCTGGGTGCGGGGGTCATCGCCTGGTGGATGGTGGTGATCGGCATGACGCTCGATGGCTATCCGGGCCTCGAGCGCTTCTTCCTGCCCGCGGCGGCCCTGATCTGCGTGCTCGGCGGGGTCGGCGTGGTCCGGCTGGGCCTGCTGGCCGGGGACCTGCTCACCCGCCGGCGCGCCCTGGTGACGGCCGCGGTGGCCGTCGTGCTGGTGGCGGCCTCGGTTCCGTTCAGCGCCAAGCGCCTGTCCGAGGCTCGCGCGGCCGTCCCCGCCGCCAATACCGCGGTCAGAACGCTCAACCACCTCGACGCCATCGTGGCCGCCGTCGGCGGTCATCGCGGTGTGTTCCCGTGCCAGACGAGCTTCGCGGCCGTGAATCACGGCGTGCAGACGGCGCTGGCCTGGAAGCTGCACGTGACCCTAGAGCGCGTGGGGACCAGCATGCGCGCGCCCGGTCTGGATTTCATCGGGCCTCACAACGCCACCGACGGGTCCCCGGCGCGGGTCGATCCGCGTCTCACCGTCCATCAGACGATCGCGCGGGTGGGCGGCTGGCGCGTCGTGCGCCTGACCGACCCCAACCATCCTGAGCTGAGCGCCTGCGTTGGACGGTGAGCGCGGGCCGCGCTCACCGGGCGCTCGCGCCACGCTCACCGGGCGCTCGCGTGGCGAACGGTGTGCTTGGGCGGCGCGGGCCTGCCCGCCCGGCCGCGCGGTTTCGGCTTGGCCACCGGGACGATGTGGATCCGTCGCGTGATCACGGTGCGGTTGCCGGCCCGGTCGGTGACGATCACGGTGAGCACGAACCTGCCCCGGCGGCGGTAGACGTGGGCTGAGTTCGAGCCCATGAAGGGCTCGGACCCGTCTCCCCACTTGACCTGAACGGTGTTCACGCCCGAGACCTGCCCCACCGGAAGACCCGGCCGCGTGTCGAGGGCGCGCACATAGGCGTGCAGCCACTGGCCGACGTGAAGCCGGCCCGTGACCCGCAGGCTGACGATCGGGGGCAGCGAATCGACCAGGACGGTCGAGCCACGCGCGACCGTGGGGACCCCGGCCGGGTTCACCGCGGTCACCTGCCACGCGTGGCGACCCTGGGTGAGGGCGATCGGAACGGTCACCGAGGTCGAGGTGGTCTGCGCAACCAGGGTGCCGTCGACCTTGACCTGATAGTTCGGCGCTCCCCATTGCTCGGAGGCGGCCGACCAGCTCAGCACCGGGTTCACCCGCGCCGAGTAGCCGAACGTGAAGGCCGGGGAGAAGCCCCCCGCTGGCTGATAGAGCTGGGCGACGACGATCCGGGTCTGATCACCGCTGCCCTGCACCCAGGCGACCGCGGCGTCCCCGCCCAGGTCGCCGCCCGCGCCCAGCCCCAGGTCGGCGTTGGTGGGACCGAGGTCGGGGGAGGAGAGAACGAGGTCGGGACTCAGGTTGATGCCGTCGGAGGCATAGCGAAGCCGGATCTCGGTCGCGGTGCCGCTGTCCTGCTGCCAGGCGACCAGCGTCGAAACCGTCCCGGCAGCCGAGGTGACGGCGTCCGGGGAGCTCAGCTCCGGCAGGCTGTTGATCTGCTGGACGCCAGCCGGCCAGGCGTTCTGGTTCAGGCGCAGCGCGTACAGGTTGTGGGAGGGGGTCTGCTCGGCGGTGACGAAGCCGGCGCCGAACTCGGTCGTCGCGGTGAACGGCTGATCGGCGCTCTGCGGCCCCGGACCGCCCAGGCCGTCGACCGGCTGGGCCCCGGTGAACCGGCCGGCGATCAGATGGTTGAACAGCACCCGGGTCTGCTGGGTGGCGCCGCTCTGCACCGTCTCGCGGAAGGTCACCGATGCGTATGAGGAGTCGCCTCCGGACCCGATCATCGGCTCGTCGGCGGACACCTCGGGGGCGCCCTGGACGGAGGCGGGATCGGCCTGGTAGGTGGCGATGCTGGGTGAGCTGCCGAGCACGCGCCGCAGGTAGACATGCCCCCCTTCGCCCCACACCACGATCCCGGTCCCGTCCCCGCACGCCACCACGCGGGGGCGGCCGGAGCCGGCGCCGGCGCCGTCGCCGGACTGGACGTCGAGCGGGGCCGACACGGGCGCCCACTGGCCGGCCTTGAGGAACGCCGTTCGGACGTCGCTTCCCCCGGAGCCCGACGCGGTGAAGGCCAGGTAGGCCTTGCCGAAGTTGCTCATCGACACGGCCGGGTTGCTGGCGCCGCCGTACATCGCCCGGGGGGGCTGCCATCCCGCCAGTCCATTGGGCGTGAGCGCGGTATAGAGCTCGCCGCCGTTGATGAAGGCGACCAGCAGCTCGCCGCCGCTGGCGCCGGTGATGACCGGCTGGGAGGAGGCGCCGCCCAGCCCGGCGTCGACCTGACGCGGGGCCTGGAAGGACCCGCCGGTGAGGCTGGAGACGAATACGTGCGGAACCCCGGCGACGTTCTTGAGGTACACCAGTCCGCCCGTTCCGTCCCGCCCCACGAACAGCCCCGTGAGGCCCTGGATGTCGGCACTGGGGCCGTCCACGACGCTGTTGGTGGGGGCCTGGGTCGGGGTACGACGGACCGCGGCGCCCGTCGGGGGGGCCAACGCGAGGAGTGCGAGCAGGACCGGGAGGATCAGCACGCCCCTGGCGCGCCGAGGACCGACCCCGAGCCTTCGCTGTGAACCCAAGCTGTCTATGACACCGGTACAACAGCTGTCATCGCCATAGGTTGCGCAGGTTGCCAAAAGACGGTCCGCCGGAAGATCCCCGGGGCCCGGCAGGCGTCCGGGGCGCCACGGAGAATGACTTCACAATGCTCGTGCTCGGCATCGACCCCGGAACCGCGAACACCGGCTTCGGCGTGGTTCGCAGCGCCGGTTCGCGGCTCGAGCTCGTGGGCCACGGGATCATCGCCACCCGTCCCGGGACTGCGCTCGAGCGGCGGCTGGCCGACATTCACGCCCGGGTGGGCGAGCTGCTCGACGCACACCGTCCCCAGGCCCTCGCCGTCGAGGAGCTGTACTTCGGCGTCAACGCCCGCAGCGCGTTCGCCGTCGGCCAGGCGCGCGGGGTCGTCCTGCTGGCCGCCGGCCAGCGCGGCGTCGCCACACGCTCCTACACCCCGCAGCAGGTCAAGGGCGCGGTGTGCGGCCACGGCCGGGCGGACAAGGCCCAGGTGGCCCGCATGGTCGCCCGGCTCCTCGGACTGGCGGCGCCGCCGGCGCCGGACCACGCCGCCGACGCCGTGGCCGTCGCCATCTGCGATCTGAACCGGGCCCCGATGGCGGGGGCGGTGGCCGCGGCGATCGGCTCCCGGGCTCGCGTCCCCGCGTCGGGAGCGAGCCGGTGATCGCCCTGCTCTCCGGCTCGGTGGCCGTGCGCCGCGGGGATCACGTGGTCGTCGACTGCCGGGGCGTCGGCTACCGGCTGGCGGTCTCGGCGGAGACCTTGCGCCACGTGCCTGCGGTGGGGCTGCCCGTCACGCTCCACACCCATCTGGTCGTTCGCGACGACGCGCTCGCACTGTATGGGTTCGCCACTGAGGAGGAGCGCGATCTGTTCCTGATGCTGCTCGCCGTCCAGTCGGTGGGGCCGAAGGTGGCCCTGGCCGTGCTGTCCGGCGCGCCGCCGCGGGCGCTGCTCGGCGCGGTGGCGGCCGGCGACGTGGGCACGCTGCAGGCCGCTCCCGGGGTCGGCAAGCGCACGGCCGAGCGGATCGTGGTCGAGTTGCGGGAGAAGGTCGGCCCGGCGCTCGAGCAGGATGCGATCACGGTCTCTCGCGGCGATGACCCCCATTCGGTCGCCCGCGAGGCGCTGCTCGGCCTGGGTTACAGCGCGAGTGAGGTCGAGTCGCTGCTGGCCGGGGCCCCGGCGGGCACGGCGGAGGAACTGATCGCCCATGCGCTGCGGAGCACTCGACGGTGAGCACCTTCGAGCCGCGGCTACAGGACCCTGAGGAGCAGTATGGCGACGAGCTCGAGCGCTCCCTGCGCCCGCGCCGCCTCGAGGACTTCGTCGGCCAGGAGACGATCAAGGACCAGCTGACCGTCTCGATCGCGGCCGCGGCCAGCCGCGGTGAGGCGCTCGACCACGTGCTGCTGGCCGGTCCGCCCGGCCTGGGCAAGACCTCGCTGGCCCAGATCGTGGCCGCCGAGCTGGGTGTCGGGTTCGTCCAGACGGCCGGTCCGGCGCTCGAGCGCAAGGGCGACGTGGCCGCCTTCCTGACTGCGCTGGAGCCACGTTCCGTGTTCTTCGTGGATGAGATCCACCGCCTCCCGCGCGCGCTTGAGGAGACCTTCTATCCGGCCATGGAAGACGGGATGCTGCCGATCACCGTCGGCCAGGGAGCGGGTGCGCGCGTGGTCACGCTGCCGCTGCCGCCCTTCACGCTGATCGGGGCCACCACCCGGACGGGCCTGTTGACGACACCACTGCGCGACCGGTTCGGGATCCAGCACCGGCTCGAGCACTACGGTCCCGAGCACCTGGGCCGGATCGTGATGCGGTCGGCCGCGCTGCTCGGGGTGGAGATCGAACGCGGGGGGGCCGAGGCGATCGCCAGTCGCAGCCGGGGAACGCCGCGGGTCGCCAACCGGCTTCTCAAGCGGGTGCGCGACTACGCCGAGGTCCGCCACGGGGGCGTGGTCAGCGCGGAGGTGGCGTCCTGCGCCCTGGACCTGCTCGAGGTCGATGAGGCGGGCCTCGACCGGCTCGATCGGGAGATTCTGCGGGTCATCTGCGAGCGCTTCAGCGGCGGCCCCGTCGGACTCTCGACGCTGGCCGTGGCCGTCGGGGAGGAGTCCGACACGGTCGAGGACGTGTACGAGCCCTACCTGCTCCAGCGCGGCCTGATCGAGCGCACGCCACGCGGCCGGGCGGCCACCCGCCGGGCCTATGCGCATCTGGGGCTGGCGTACCCGGGGCCCGAGACGCTGCTCTGACTCCGCTCGACGCCGATCGGCCGCCGGGCGGGGGCCTCTATCCTGGCCCAGGTATGAGTCGTGAGCGGTATTTCATCTGCCCCCACTGTGGCCGGCGCTCGATGGGCCAGGACCGCAACGCCGGCTTCCGGCGCGAGGCGCGCGGCTGTGATCGGTGCGGGTTCGCCTACCTGTTCGAACTGCTCGACGACTACTACCCGGCCCCCAACGCCGCCTTCTTCGCCTGCGACTCGGACGGCCGGATCGTGGACTGCGGGCGGGGCTCGTTCGAGCTCACCGGGCTGAAGACCGAGCAGGCGATCGGGCGCCCTGTGCGGGAGGTCCTCGGACTGCGCTTCGCGGATGGCACCGATCACGTCGGCACGGCGCTCGAGTGGGAGGTGCGGGTGCAGGGCAAGCCGGTCGAGGTCAATGCCGAGCATGATCTCCCCGCGCGCGCGGTCGCCGACCTGTTCCCGGCCTACGACGACGAGGACGGTGGGCTGCTCCTGGTGCTGACGCCCACCAACAACAGCCACTGAGCCGACCGCCGGCGGCGACCCGTTCCGGCCCGCTCCTGCTCTAGCATCGCCAACCGATGTCCGACCGCCAACGCCACGGTCTCGTCCTGCTCCTGGTGGCGGGCCTGATCGCCGCCTCGCTCGTGGTGATCTTCTCCCAGAAGACTCAGCTCGGGCTGGATCTGAAGGGCGGGGTGCAGCTCGTCTACCAGGGGGAGCCGACCGCTCAGACTCCGACGGTGACCCAGGACGCGCTCAACCGGGCCGTCGACATCATGCGCTCCCGCGTGGATTCCCTGGGCGTGTCGGAGCCCGAGATCCAGACGTCGGGCGGGAACCAGATCTCCGTCGGACTGCCGTCGGTCACCAATACGGCTCGGGCGGCCAGCCAGGTGGGTACGACCGCCCGGCTGGAGTTCTACGACTGGGAGGCCAACGCCCTCACGCCGGCGGGCAAGACGGTGGCCAGTCAGCTCCAGACCCAGGATCCGACCGCGATCCAGATCAGTCAGGGCGCGGGCGCGGCGGTCCCGGGCAGCATCGGTGCCGGCGGAATGCCGCTCTACCAGGGGGTCAAGCTGGCCGCCTCGCAGCCGCCCTCGGCGAGCGGCAACAACGCTCGCGCTGGCCAGGAATATTGGCTGTTCGGCGCCCCCGGCAGCCAGGCCTGCGCGACGGCGGCCCGGGATCGCGGGCAGATCGTCCAGGCCGGCGAGCACTGCCTGCTCTCGGGTCCGGTCGATGAGACGACCACCAATCCGAACACGATCGCCCAGGACCTCGCCTCGGGACTGCCCCCCGGGGTGACCGCCTCCGAGGGGCAGCGGCTGGTCGTCCCGCAGGGCACGGTCGTCCTGCTCGCCGCGCCGATCAGCGCCAGCCAGCACCTGAGCTTCACCAGCCCGAACGCCGAGGTCTACGTCCTGAAGGACAACGTCTCCCTGTTCGGCAACGACATCACCAATCCGCAGGCGTCCACCGACCAGGCCGGAAACCCGGACGTGACCTTCGGCTTCAACGGTGCCGGCCAGACCAAGTTCCAGAACGTCACGGCGGCGATCGCCCATCGGGGTGATCTCGTCTCCGGCTTCGGCCAGACGCTCAACCAGCACTTCGCGGTCGCCCTGGACAACAAGCTGATCACGGTCCCGTCGATTGACTTCAAGACCTATCCGGACGGGATCACGGGAGGTGGCGGGGCGGACATCACCGGCGGCTTCACCAACCAGTCGGCCTCCGACCTGGCCACCCAGCTTCGCCTGGGGGCACTGCCGATCAAGCTGCGCCTGATCTCGGAGTCCGACGTCTCGGCCACGCTCGGGCGGCAGGCGCTGAGCCAGGGCCTGGTCGCCGGCGCGGTCGGCCTGCTGGTGGTGGCCTTGTTGCTGATCGTCTTCTACCGCGTACTGGGCGTCATCGCCACCGCCGCCCTGATCGTCTACGCGTTGTACTTCTACGCGCTGATCAAGCTGATCCCGATCACCCTGACCCTGCCCGGGATCGCGGGTCTGATCCTGACCATCGGGGTCGCCGCCGACGCCAACATCGTCATCTTCGAGCGCGTCAAGGAGGAGATCCGGGCCGGCCGCTCGATCCGATCGGGCATCGCCACCGGCTACAAGAAGGGGCTGACGGCGATCATCGACGCCAACGTGGTCACGATCATGACCGCGTTCATCCTGTTCGTGCTCGCCACCGCCCAGGTCCAGGGCTTCGCGTTCACGCTGGGCATCGGGGTGATCGTCTCCCTGTTCACCGCCGTCCTGGCCACGCAGGCGATCCTGACCACGATGGGCGACTCGCGCACGATCGCGCGGCCATCGGCGCTCGGCGCGGCCAAGCAGAAGCGGCAGTGGCGCTTCGACTTCATGGGCGCCTCGCGCTACTTCTTCTCGATGTCGGGCGTGATCCTGCTGATCGGAGCTCTGGCCATCGGCGGCCGCGGGCTGAACCTGGGGATCGACTTCACCTCCGGCACCCGCATCACCACCACGCTGACCCGGCCGGCCACTGCGGCCGGGATACAGTCGCTGGCCGGGCAGTCGGGCGCGCTCTCGCCCGTGGTCCAGAAGGTGGGGGGCGGCGACACCTTCCAGATCTCCTCCAAGCTCCTGGGGCAGCAGGATCTCGGCCGGGTGAGGACCGCCATCGACTCGCGCTTCGGCGTCAAGACCTGGGATGCCAGCTCGGTCGGGCCGACCTTCGGCCAGACGGTGACCAACAGCGCGGTGATCGCCATCATCGCCTCCCTCGTGGTGATCTCCGCCTACGTCGCCCTGCGCTTCCAGTGGAAGTTCGCCGTGCCGGTGCTGATCGCTCTGATGCACGACCTGCTCATCACCTCCGGCGTCTACGCGCTGACCGGCCGGGAGGTGACCGTGGACACCGTGGCCGCTCTGCTGACCATCTTGGGCTACTCGCTGTACGACACGATCATCGTGTTCGATCGTGTTCGCGAGAACATCCCGCGCATGCCGCGGGCCGCCTTCTCGCAGGTCGTCAACCGCTCGATGAGCGAGGTCCTGACCCGCTCGATCACCACCACCTCGTGCACGCTGCTGCCGATCCTGGCCCTGCTCCTGTTCGGGGGCTCAACCCTGCAGGACTTCGCCTTCGCGCTGCTGATCGGCGTGGCGTCCGGGGCCTACTCCTCGATCTTCATCGCCTCGCCGGTGCTCACCCACTGGAAGGAGCGTGAGCTCGCCTACCGCCACCGTCGCGAGCGGATCGAGTCCGAGTTCGGCTTCGTGCCCGCCTACGCCGGCGTCGGGGCCGACATCGAGCCCGAGCGGCCCGGGCGGCGCCGGACGGGACGCATCACGACACCCGATCCCGAGACGGTGTCCGCGGCCGAGTTCGAGCAGATGAAGCGCGACATCGCTGAGGAGGAGGCCGAGCCCTCGCGCCACACCTCGACGCTGACCCAGCGCCTCGCGCATGCCCGCCAGACGGGCGGCGCGGCTCCGGGCCGCCCCGCCGGCGCGGTGAAGCCGGGTTCGGCCAAGCCGCCGGCGGCCAAGCCGGCCTCGTCCGAGCCCGCGGCTGGGACTCCGGCGTCCTCCGAGGGCGGCGGCACGGGCGACGGCGAGAGCTTCCAGCGCGCGCCCGACGTCGCCGAGAACGAGGGCGTCGCCCCGGCGCCCAAGTCGAGCCGTCCCGCCAAGTCCCGCTCGCGCAACCGCCGTCACGGGAGGCGCCGCTAGATGGTCCGGCCCCTTTCCGGCCGTGCCCCGGGCTTCGGGGGGGATCGCTGATGGGCATGCTGGCCTGGGTGATGATGGGCTTGGCCCTGTGGCACTTCACGATCTGGCTGCCCGACCGCTCCTGGGGCGGCCTCCTCGGCGCGTTCCTGGGCGCGCTGATCGGAGCCGCCGCGTTCGGGCTGATCGTCAGCGGCTTCAGCATTCCTGGCCGGCATGCCACGAGCCTCGGCACCGCTCTGGAGGCGGTTCCCGGCGCGCTGATCGGGATGGCGCTGGTGTATCTGGAGGGGATCCGCCGCGAGCGGGCCGCCGGCGGCGGCCGCACCGCCGGTTAGCCGCCCCGCTCAGACTGAGCCTGCTGCTGCACCCGCTCGGCCACCGACGCTGGCGCGGGTCTGTCTGGCACCCGGCTTAGCCTGCCCCCATGGCCGAGGCTGCTCTGCTCCCGCGCGATCGCACCGGGCGGCCTGATTCGCCTGATCCGGCCGAGGCGCCCGCGCGGCGCCTGCACATCCCTCAGTACAAGCTCGACGCCGCTCTGCGGCTGGAGCGCGAGCTCGGTATCGGACATGCCCTCAGCCAGATCCTGGTTCGTCGCGGCCTCGACGATCACGCCCAGGCCCGCGCTTTCCTGGACGCCGAGCCCGGTCGCGAGCCCGGGCCGCTGCCCGGCCTGGCGGCCGCCGTCGCGACCATCGAGCGCCACATCGCGGCCGGTCAGCGCATCACCGTGCACGGCGACTACGACGTCGACGGGGTATGCGCGACCGCGATCATGGTGCGGGCGCTGCGCGCCCTTCACGCCGATGTCGACTGGTATATCCCGGGCCGTCTCGAGGACGGTTACGGCCTGGCGGCCAGCACGGTCGAGCGCCTGGCTGCGCGGGGGACAAAGCTGGTCATCACCGTGGACTGCGCGATCACCGCCGTCGCGGAGGTGGCCGCGGCGCGCGCGGCCGGCGTCGAGGTCGTGGTGACCGATCATCACGCGCCGCGGGCCGACGGCACGCTCCCCGACTGCCCGATCGTCCATCCGGGCCTCGGCGACTACCCGTTTGACGGGCTGTGCGGCGCCGCGGTGGCCCACAAGCTGGCCATTGCGCTGGGGGCACCAACCGCCGGCGAAGACATCGAGCTGGTCGCGCTGGCCACGGTGGCCGACCTGGTACCGCTGGCGGACGAGAACCGCCGGATCGTGCGCGAGGGGCTGGCCGCGATGGCCGGCACGGGCCGCCCCGGCCTGCGGGCCCTGCTGGAGGTCAGCCGGGCGGATCCGAGTGCGCTTGACGCCGGCACGCTGGGCTTCCGGCTTGCCCCCCGGATCAACGCCGCCGGCCGCATCCGGCGGGCCGACGCCGGGCTCGAGCTGCTGCTGACCGAAGACCACGCCCGGGCGCGGGAGATCGCCGCGGAGCTCGATGCCGTGAACCTCGAGCGCCGCGCGGTCGAGCAGCGCATCCTGTGGGACGCCGAGGCCCAGGTGGCCGGCCTCGGACCCCGTCCGGCCTATGTCCTGGCCGGGGCCGACTGGCACCCGGGCGTGGTTGGAATCGTCGCCTCGCGGATCGTCGAGCGCCACCACCGCCCGACCGTGCTGATGGCCGTCGCCGGCGAGGCGGCCACCGGGTCCGGGCGCAGCATCCCCGGTTTCGATCTGCTGGGCGCCCTTCATGCCTGCGCCGGCCACCTGGAGCGCTATGGCGGCCATCGGGCGGCCGCCGGGCTGAGCCTTCCCAGCGCCCGGATCGACCAGTTCCGGGCCGCGTTCGAGGCCCACGCCGCCGCCGTCCTCACCCCTGAGCTGCTCGAGCGCCGGGAGCGTGTCGACGCGATCGTGTCCGGAACCGAGCTCGGGCTCGGCCTGGCCGAGGAGCTCGAGCGGCTCGAACCGTGCGGGATGGGCAATCCGGCGCCCAACCTGCTGGTGCCCGGCGCGCGGTTTGACGATGTGCGGCCGATGGGGGAGGGGCGCCACGCCCGCTTCTCGGTCAGCTCGGGGGGCGCCCGCGCCCGCGCCGTGGCGTTCGGCTGCGACGGCCGGGTCGGCCCCGAGCCGGAGCGTCCGCGCGACGCGACCTTTCGCCTCGAGCGCAACACCTACAACGGTGCCGTCGAGCCTCGCCTGGTGCTGCGTCACCAGGCCCTCTGCCTGCCGCCGGCGATCACCGTCCTGGGCGAGCCCGACCGCTACCTCGACGCGTTCCTGCGCGAGCTCTCCCGGCCCGTTGACGTCCCGGAGCCGGGCCCGCCCACCCCGGACGGGCCCAGCCCGGACCCGCCCGCGCGGACCGTCATCGATCGCCGTGGCGAGAGCCCTCTGGCGGTGCTGGCCGACGCGTGCGCGGCGGGCGGGTCGGTGCTGGCGGTGTGTGCCGACGTCCCGCGGCGCCTGGCCGGGCTCGAGAGCCGCGCCGGGGACTTTGCCCTGATCGGCTACGAGTCGCTGGCCGGCGAGCCGGCCCTGGCCGGCGGCTACCGCCACCTGGTCGCGTTGGATCCGCCGAGCCGCTCCGCGCTGCGGGCGCTGCTCGGCTCGGGCCAGGGCTTCACCCACCTGGCCTGGGGTCCGGCTGAGCTACGCTTTGCTGAGCAGATGCACGAGCTGGAGTACGGACTTCGGACTTCGCTCGTCGCCCTCTACCGAGCCCTCCGGGAACGGCAGCGGGTGATCGGTGAGGAGCTCGGGCGCCTGCTTCGCGGTGAGGGTCCGCACGGCCGCTCAGCACGTCTGGCCGCTCGGTTGGTGCGGGTGCTGTCGGAGCTGGAGCTCGTCAGCCTAGACCGAGATCTGCCGGCCCTGGCGATTGCGGGCGCCGCGCCCACCGCGCTCGAGCGCTCGCCCTCCTACCGGGTCTATGCTCAGCGATATGAGGATGGTCGGCGATACCTGAGCAGCGCAAACCCACCGCGAAGCGCCTGAAGGGGACGGCCGCGGCCGAGGGCCGATCGACCGCGCTTGCGCACGCCGATGCGCCGGCCGGTACCGAGGGGAATGGCTCGGGGGGTCGGCTGCCCGTGGCCGTGGCCCCCGAGGTTCGTCAGCGCGTGGACGGCCTGAGCGGGTCCGTCACGCCCGAACCGGTGCGGGTCACGGCGCTGTCGGAGGCCGAGCAGGAGCTGCTCGGCGACCTGTTCGCGATCGTTGAGGAGCACGCCGATCAGGCGGCCATCACGATCGATCGCGATCAGGTGCGCGAGGCCTTCGTCTACGCCTGCGCCAAACACGCCGACCAGCGCCGGCGCTCGGGCGAGGACTTCATCACCCATCCCGTCGGCGTGGCCAAGATCTGCGCCGGGATGCGTCTCGATACCGAGACGCTGTGCGCCGCCCTCCTGCACGACACGGTGGAGGACACGACCGCCTCGCTCGAGGAGGTCTCGGCTGCGTTCGGCGAGGAGATCGCCGGCCTCGTCGACGGCGTTACGAAGCTGACCGGGCTGACCTTCCAGTCGCACGACGAGGCCCAGGCCGAGAACTACCGCAAGATGCTCGTGGCCATGTCCGCGGACGTCCGCGTGATCCTGATCAAGCTGGCCGACCGGCTGCACAACATGCGCACGATCGCGGCCATGCCCAAGCAGAAGCAGATCGAGAAGTCACGCGAGACGCTCGACATCTACGCGCCGATCGCGCACCGCCTCGGCATCCACGCGATCAAGTGGGAGCTCGAGGACCTCGCCTTCCAGACGCTGCACCCCCGCAAGTACAACGAGATCAAGTCGCTGGTCGCCCAGCAGCGCGGCGACCGGGAGCGCTATGTCAACGAGGCCGGTGAGTACGTGGCCCGTGCGCTGGCCGAGCTCGGCATCCACGCCGAGATCTCCGGCCGTGCCAAGCACTTCTACTCGATCTACTCCAAGATGACCAAGAAGGGCCGCGAGTTCAACGAGATCTATGACCTCACGGCGATGCGGGTGATCGTCGATTCGGTCAAGGACACCTACGGGGCGGTGGGCGTCATCCATTCGCTCTGGAAGCCGCTGCCGGGCCGCTTCAAGGACTTCATCGCCATGCCGAAGTTCAACATGTACCAGTCGCTGCACACGACGGTGATCGGGCCCGAGGGCCGCCCGCTGGAGATCCAGATTCGGACCCGCGAGATGCACGACCTGGCCGAGTACGGCATCGCCGCCCATTGGATGTATAAGGAGCACCCCGGAGCCGACGGCGAACCGGGCAAGGGCCTGCGGGACCCGGACGGGAAGCTGAAGTGGCTGCGGAGCCTGGTCGACTGGCACCAGGAGCTGTCTGACCCGCGGGAGTTCATGGACACCCTGAAGGTCGACCTGTTCGAGGACGAGGTGTTCGTGTTCACGCCCAAGGGCGAGGTCAAGTCGCTGGCCGCCGGGGCGACTCCGCTCGACTTCGCCTACGAGATTCACACCGACGTCGGCCATCGCTGCGTGGGGGCGAAGGTCAACGGCAAGATCGTGCCCCTGTCCTATCAGCTGCGTTCGGGCGACATCGTGGAGGTGTTGACCTCCAAGCGCGAGCGCGGTCCCTCGCGCGACTGGCTGGCCCTGGTCAAGACCACGCGGGCCCGCAACAAGATCAAGGCCTGGTTCAAGGCCGAGTCGCGGCGCGATTACGAGCACTCGGGCCGCGAACTGCTCCAGGAGCACCTCAAGAAGCAGGGTCTGCCGGCCCAGAAGCTGGTCGGCTCGCCGCTGCTGGCCGACGTGATCCGGGAGATGGGCTTCCGCAAGGGCGACGACTTCTACGTCGCTCTCGGAGGGGCCAAGATCTCGCCCAAGGTCGTGGTCAACAAGGTCATGCAGCGCCTCAAGCAGGGCGAGGCGGCCGAGTCCGCGCCGACCGCGACCGACGACCTGCTCAACAAGAGCCGCCGCCGCACGCGCCCCACGACCTCCTCGTCTCGCTTCGGGATCGCCGTCGAGGGCATAGATGAGGTCATGCTGCGCCTGGCCAAGTGCTGCCGGCCGGTCCCGGGCGACCCGATCGTCGGCTACATCTCACTCGGCCGCGGGATCACCATCCACCGGGACGACTGTCCCAATGTGGCCGTGCTCAGGAAGGATCCCGACCGGTTCACGCCGGTCAGCTGGGACGGCGATGCCGAGACGTCCTTCCGGGTCGAGATCGCGGTCGACGGCTGGGACCGGCACCGGCTGCTCGAGGACATGTCGCGCACCTTCGCGGAGGCCGGGATCAACATTCTCGACATCCATGGGACCGTCGATCACCCGATGGTCAAGAACCGGTTCCTGGTCGAGGTGGGGGATACCCGCACGCTCGACCAGGCCATCAGCCGCCTGCGCAACATCGACTCGGTGTTCGACGCCTACCGCGTCACCCCCGGCTCGGGCTGATCGTCGCGGCCGGCGCCCGTTCCGCCCCGCGGCGCCGAGCCGGCTGATGATCGGCCGGCCGGACGCGGCAGAGCGGGTCGAGAGCGCGTTCGCTCCGGCTGAGAACGCGTTGGCGCCGGCTGAGAACGCGTTGGCCCCGGCCTGGAACGAGGGGGCGTTGCCGGGCGCGGGACGACTCCGGCCACCGGCGCGGTCTCGGCCCGCCGGACACGGACCAGCGTGATCCGGGTGCCCGGGCTCTTGACGAGCAGCAGCGCCTCCCCGGGGCGAAGCGTCTTGACCACATCCGGCTCGACCCGGAAGCGCCGCGCCTGGCGGCGCGTGCCACGGCTCCCAGAGCTCGGCCACGGTCCGTTCAGATTCCGGGTCTCCTCCCAGACCAGCCGGGTCCCGGCCATCTCGGCGATCGTCTGGGCCGAACCCGGGACATCCTGGCGGTGGGCGATCTTGACCGTCGTGAGTCCGAGGACCTGATCGCGGAACCCGCGCCCGGCGCGTTCGAGGTCAGATAGCTCCTGGGTGGCCAGCAGGACCCCGAAGCCCGACTCGCGGCCGCGGGCCAGCAGGGCCAGGACATGATCCGAGCCCAGCGCCGAGAACTCGTCGATGGCCACGGTCGCCGCGATCGGGGCACCCCCGGCCGCGAGCCGCTCGCCGCTGGCACTGATCAGGTCCTGGATGGCCAGCGTCCCGATCTGGGCGGCCAGCGAGCCGTAGCGGCTGGAGTTCAGGCTGAACAGGATGACCTCGCCACCGGCCAGTCCGGCGCGCAGGTCGATGTGCGCATCCGTCGCGGGTGGGCCGGACGAGGATCCCTGCAGATAGGGGCCGGCCGAGGATTCGCTGAGCACCGCCAGCCGGGTCCCCAGGCCGTGTATCGCGCTCAGCTGATCGGGCGTCAGGGAGTCCAGATAGTCCCGGACCCGCTCGCCCAGGGGAGAATCGAGGCCGCGGACCAGGGCCGACAGCCGCCGCGGATCCATCAGCGCCACGACGGCGGCCAGGTCGGCGGGCCGGCCCGAGGCCCGCAGGACCTGCAGGGCGCTCTGGACATAACGCTCGGCGGCCCGGCGGTAGTGGGGCTCGCTGAACCGCTCGCTCGAGATCAGCCTGTCCTTGAGCTCGGTGGGGTTGCCGTGGGCGAGCGGGTTCCAGCGCGCCGGACCGTCCAGCGTCCAGATCCGAAACGGGCGGCCGGCGCGCTGCGCGGCCTGCTCGAGGCCGGCCGCGAAGGCCGGGGAGCCCTTCAGGTCGAGGGCCACGACCGGCCGCCCGGCGGTGATCTGCTCATCCAGGATCCGCAGCAGCGTGGTCGACTTGCCCGCTCCGCTGGCGCCCACGATCAGTGCGTGTGCGCCCAGCTCATCCGCACCCAGGGAGACCGGTCGGCCCCGGGGATCGACGCCCAGCCTCACCTCGGATGACCGGCCGTGCGCCCGGTCCCGGCGGCCGCGCCGGGCGGCCACGACCGCCCAGGCGATCCGGGCGAGCCCGACGCCGACGACCACGCCAACCGCCCAGCCGAAGGGCAGCATGAGCAGGCCTGCCAACACACCGAGCGTCCAGTAGGGCGCCCGGTGCCGATTCGGGGCGGGGCTCATCGTCCGGCCTCCGGGAGCGTTCCCCGGCTCCTCCGGCGGGCGGCGAGCGAGCCCTCGGCGCCGCGGCCGGTGCGATCGGGGCTGCGGTCGGCGCGGATCGCACCCGAGCCGGGGGCCAAGCGGGCACGCCGAACCCGGACGCGACCGGCGATCCCGGCCCGGCGGGCCGCCCGCTCGATGGCCAGCCCGGTGCGCTCGTGCTCGACCAGGTAGAGCACGGCGTCGACGCTGCCGTCGAGGGCATAGCCACCCAGGATCTCCCCGCGCCGCCGGCGCCCCTTGGGAGTCAGCTCGAGCTCGATCGCGACGCGATGACCAGACTCGGTCTCGAGCAGCAGGTCGGGGTAATGGCGACGCTCCCCGCCGTAGGGGCCGACCCCGCCCAGCCGAACCCCGAAGCGCTGGCTCGGGTCCGGCCGGCGCCGGTCCTCGGAGCGCATGAACCGTTCGGAGGCCATCCCCCGCAGGGGCCCGAAGGCCCCGCGGCCGGCCGCGAGCCATAGCCAGCCCAGCCCGACCTCGTGGTCGTAGGTGGCCAGGTCGATCTCTCGCGGGCGCGGCAATGAGCTCCCGATCGCCTGCAGGCCGCGGGTGGTGATCTGATAGGCGCCCGGTCCGGCCAGCTTGCGCTCGTACCGGAGCCAGCCCGCGCCGGTCAGCCGCCGCAGACGGCCGGCGGCCGATGCGCCTGAAACACCCAGGAGCGCCCGGGCGTGGGCGCAGAGCAGAAAGCGGTGCTCAGCGGCCAGGGCGAGCACGCGCAGATCCTGTTCGGCGAGCCGCGGGGCAGAGCGGCGGCGCGAACGCGGGGCCGGGGCGGACGGATCACGGGCCACACCGGCTGAGAGTCGCCGGCGCGCCGCGATTCACCCCGCCGCGCGCTGCGCGTCACCCCGTCCGCTCAGGCCAGGACAAGCATTCCACCCGGACGGGAGGCGAACACCGCCTCGTCCACCTCGCCGATGTAGTCGCCATCCACCTGCAGCGGCAGCGGCCGCTCATCGCGTGAGACCACGCGCAGGCCGTGCCGGCCGCTGAACGGATGGACGTGGCGGTGACGGGCCAGCCGCGCCCGCCTCGAGAGGGCCCGCCAGCTGATCGTGGGTATGTCGATCGGACCGGCGCGCTGGAGCACCACGCCGGCCAGGTCACCGCTGTCCAGCGAGGCTCCCTCGCCCATGTGGACCGGACGGTCGCCGAAGTACGTGTACGGGTCGGCATTCTGGACGATCGCGGTGACACCGTCGACTTGCTCGCCGTCCAGGTCGACCTCGAGGCGGGGGGGCCGGAACAGGTAATGGCGGGTGAAGGTCCGGATGCCCGTCCAGGCGTAGTACCACTCGCCGACCCGCGCCTTGAGCCGGGGATGGGCATCGACGCGCTGCACCACGCTGGCATCCAGGCCGACACCGGCGGAGAACAGGAAGTAGCGGTTGTTGACCAGGCCGACGTCGACCCGCCGGGGATTCCAGTCGTGGGCCAGGCCAAGCAGATGCTCGGTGGCGTCCACGACGTCGGTCGGGATGCCGAGTATCCGGCAGTAGACGTTGGTGCGGCCGCCGGGCAGGGCGAACAGCGGGGTCTCCGTGCCGGCCAGCCCGTTGGCGGCCTCGTTGACCGTGCCGTCTCCGCCGAAGGCCACGACCACGTCATATCCCTGCTGGGCGGCCTCGCGGCACAGCTGAGTGGCGTGGTCCCGGGCCTGGGTGTCAACGGCCGTGACCTCGTAACGTCCGCGCAGGGCATACACGACGAGATGCTTCAGGCGGTCCGAGACCGTCGTCGCATACGGGTTGACGATGATGAGCATGCGCCGGAGTGGTGCACCGCCCTCCTCCAGGCTGAGCATCGATTCCAGGCGCGCGAGTGGATCGGACGGCGGCGCCGGCATTAGCGATGACTCAACACCGGTCAGCGGCGGTCGTTACGCGCGCGCCGGGAGCCGTCCCCTGGGACAGCCGCCGAGGACGGGATATACTGACGGCCACATAGCAGTGCGCATCCAGAGGGGTGGAGGGGAATGGCCCTACGAAACCCCGGCAACCTCCCGCAAGGGAACGGTGCCAATTCCATCAGGCTCCAACTACAAAAGCCTGGGAGATGTGGACAGGGCGGTTTCTCAGACCTCCGACCACGGACCCCGGCGGAGGTTTTTTCATATGCCGCCAGAGTCGCTTCGCTGCAAGGAGTGCCAAACCGAATACGAGCTCGACGCACGGTACGTGTGCTCGCGGTGCTTCGGTCCCCTCGAGGTCGCCTACGCGTCCCACCAGCAGGCCGATCCCGCTGAGCTGAAGCGGAGGATCCAGGCCGGTCCGCATTCCCTGTGGCGCTACGGGGACTTTCTGCCCGTTCAGACTCCGCCCGCGGGGACGCTGCCGGCGGGCTGGACGCCGCTGTTGCGCGCCGACCGGCTGGCCGAGCGGCTCGGACTGCGCGAGGTGTGGATCAAGAACGATGCCGCCAACCCGACCCACTCCTTCAAGGACCGGGTGGTGTCGGTGGCGATGGCCCGAGCCCGCCAGCTGGGCTTCGAGATCGTGGCCTGCGCCTCGACCGGGAACCTGGCCAACGCGGTGGCCGCCCACGCCGCCGCTGCCGGCCTGGAGTCCTACGTGTTCATCCCCTCCGATCTCGAGGAGCAGAAGATCCTGGCCACCGGGATCTACGGCACCAACGTCGTCGGGGTGCGGGGCAATTACGACGAGGTGAACCGCCTCTGCACCGAGCTCTCGGGCGAGCGCGACTGGGCGTTCGTGAACATCAACATGCGGCCGTACTACGCGGAGGGCTCCAAGACGCTGGCCTTCGAGACCGCCGAGCAGCTCGGATTCGAGCTGCCGGACCGCGTCGTGGCTCCGATCGCCTCCGGGTCGCTGTTCACCAAGATCGCACGGGGTTTCAACGAGTGGCTCGAGGTGGGCCTGCTTGACGGTCAGCTGCCGACCTTCAATGGCGCCCAGGCCGCGGGCTGCTCGCCGGTGGCCACCGCGTTCGCCGCCGGGCGCGACTTCTGCCAGCCGGTCAAGCCCGACACGATCGCCAAGTCACTGGCCATCGGCAACCCCGCCGACGGGCCCTACGCCCTCGACCTGGCTCGGGGCTCCGGCGGCTCGATCGACTCCGTGGACGACGACGAGATCCGGGCCGGAATCAAGCTCCTGGCCCACACCACCGGGATCTTCACCGAGACGGCGGGCGGGGTGAGCACCGCCGTCCTGGCCAAGCTGGCCGAGCGGGGCGACATCGACCCCGACGAGCGGGTCGTCGTCTACATCACCGGCGAGGGCCTGAAGACGCTGGATTGCGCGCGGGGGACGTTCGAGGCCTGGGAGATCGACCCCACGCTGGCGTCATTCGAGAGCGCAAGTCAGCGCGTCGGGGCTCTGGCATAGGATTCCCGTCGATGGCTGTCCGCGTCAAGATTCCCACACAGCTTCGTGAGGCCACCGGCGGTGACGCCCAGGCCAGTGTCGACGCGGGAACCGTCGGCGAGGTGTTGGATTCGCTCTACGAACGTTACGGCGAGCTGCGGAGCCGGATTGCCGAGGACGGTGGGCTGCGACGGTTCGTCAACGTCTACGTCGACGGCGAGGACATCCGCTTTCTCGACGGGCTCGACACGCCGGTTGAGGATGGGGACGAGGTCACCATCCTCCCGGCGGTCGCCGGAGGGCGCTAGGCATCAGTCGGCTGCCGGCGCGGCCGGTGTCGCCGGCACGACGCCCAGGCCCACCGGGCAGCTGACGCCGGTGCCGCCCAGCCCGCAATACCCCCAGGGGTTCTTGTGCAGGTACTGCTGGTGGTAGTCCTCGGCGTAGTAGAAGCTGCCCAGCGGGGCGATCTCGGTCGTGATGGCCGGATAACCCGACGCCCGGAGGCGGGTTCCGTACGCGTCCGCCGTCGTCTCCGCCAGCTGGTGGACGTGCTCGTCAGCGAACAGGATCGCCGAGCGGTACTGGCTACCGACGTCATTGCCCTGGCGCATGCCCTGCGTGGGATCGTGGTTCTCCCAGAACAGCCGCAGCATCTCCTCGTAGGAGGTCAGCGCGGGGTCGAACACGACCAGCACCGCCTCCGCGTGGCCGGTGCGTCCGCTGCACACCTCCTCATAGGTGGGGTTGGGGGTGAACCCGCCGGCGTAGCCGACCGCGGTGGTGTGGACGCCGGGCGCCTGCCAGAAGATGCGCTCGGCGCCCCAGAAGCAGCCCATGCCCACCACCAGCTGGCCGAAGCCCTCGGGGAAGGGTGGCTTCATGGACGTGCCGAGCACGGCATGGCGCTCGGGCACGGGCATCTCGGTCGCGCGTCCCGGGAGAGCGGCCCCGGCCTCGACCATCTGGCTCTTGTTGTGTAGTCCGAACATACGTCTAAGAGTACGACCCGCTCGGTTTGGGTTATCCGGCCCCGCGGTCCGGGGTATCTCGGTCACCAGACAGAGTCAAGCCACGAGGAGGATTCCCGTGCCACCACGCGGTGTGAAGCCAGGGACCAAGCGCGCCCGGCAATACGAGCACATCAAGGAGAGCGAGCGTGACCAGGGGCGCAGCGAGAGCCGCGCTGAGGAGATCGCCGCCCGCACCGTCAATAAGGAGCGGGCGCGCTCGGGCGAGTCCCGCCAGCGCTCGAGGACCTCGACCCGGGACAAGTCATCCGGGCAGCGGGGCGGCGAGCGCTCGGGAACCGACCGCGAGAAGGGCCGCACGCGAGATCAGCTCTACAACGAGGCGCGGAAGATGGGCATCGAGGGACGTTCCTCGATGAGCAAGGCTCAGCTCCAGCGGGCGGTCGACGGCCGCAAATCCTGAACGCGGCGGTCCGGGCTAGGCGGGTGGTTCGAGCTCGCCGCTGGCCCGGCGGATCTTCTCGATCGCCGCGCGCAGGAGGCGCGAGATCTGCATCTGGGAGGTGCCGACCCGCTGTGCGATCTCCGACTGGGTGAGGTCGCGCCCGAAGCGTAGGTAGAGGATCAGCCGATCGGTCTCCGACAGGGTCTCCACGCCGGCGGCGATGACGCTCAGGTATTCGGCCTGCTCGAGCCGCTCGTCCTCGGCCCCCAGCACCCGCGCCGGACGCAGGCCGGGAGAATCATCGTCGTCTGAGGATCCCTCCAGGGGGCTGGCGTGGCGCGCGTGGTAGGCCTCAATCGCGTCCAGCGTCTGCTCCTCGGTGGCTCCCAGAGCCTCGGCCAGCTCGGTCAGCGAGGGGGAACGGCCCAGCCGCGAGGACAGCTCGTCACTGACTCGGGCCAGCTCCACGGCCCGCTCCTTGACGCCGCGGGGCACGTGCAGCGCCCAGCCGCTGTCGCGGAAGTAGCGCTTCAGCTCGCCGACCATCGTCGGGGTGGCGTAGCTGGTGAAGGCGAAGCCACGGCTCGGGTCGAAGCGGCCGATCGCCTTCAACAGCCCAACCATGGCCACCTGCGTGAGGTCATCCAGCGGCTCTCCGCGCTGGTGGTAGCGGCGGGCCACGCTGCGGGCCAGCGGCTCAAAGCGCATGACCAGCTCCTCGACTACGGCGTCCGCGCCGGGACCTTCGCGCAGCTCGAACAGGCTCTCGGTGGACAGCGCCTTTAGCGCATCGCGACTGGATGTCAAGTCTGGGGCCTCGTCGTGGGCACGCGTTTATCTGCGGTGAGATCCGGCGTCATCGCGTGTCGGCTCTGCCCGACGGTCTGCCCCGGCTCAGCGTCCGGCCAGCCTCCCATCGATCACAGGCGTCGGCCACGGGATCAGGGCGGCGCGACCGGCGAGATCATACTGGCGAGCCATGCGGAGAACCGCGGTTCGCCGGCGCCAGCGGTCAGAGCGTCTCCGAGGACGGCGTGGCGGATTCGAGCTCGTCCGCGGCCTCGCCGGCGCCCGCGCTCAGCACGAACACCTCGACCTGAAGGTTCTGGCGCAGGTCGTTGGCGCTCATGAACGAGCGCACCGAGCGGCCCAGCGTGCGCTCGATCACGCCGATCATCGCCTCGCGCATCGCATCCTGCAAGCCGAGACGGCCGGCGGCGACAACGTCGCCGCGCTGGTTGTCCTCCAGCGTCTGCTCGGCCCGGGTGTAGCCGCCCTCGAGCAGGCAGACGACCAGGTTCCCGTCGATCGTGGTCCGGGCGTTGGTGGGCCCCCGGCCGACGAACTCCTTGTGCAGGTGGGAGATCGCGTTGGAGATCTCCACCGTCGGGGAACTGCGGGATGCGCCACCCACGGCCTGAGATTCAGCGTCAGATTCGAGCATCGTGGATCTCCGCCATGCCGGTGGTGCGGCTTAGCCCGACTCTAATGGCCGGCGCCTGCGCCGGCGATGCGCCCGCCTCGGGGCCGGGCTGGCCGCGCCCGGCGGGGGGCTTGCCGGGTCCGGGCTGGGGGTAGGCGGGGAGCAGCCGTGTCATTTCGTCATCCATCCCGTGGCTCCGTACCAGCGCTGGTGGGCGCGGCATCTGCGGCGGGCCTCGCCGAGCTCCGGGAGCCGGCGGGTATCCGGGACGGGGGCGGCGCGAAGGTCTGGAGCGGGCATCTCGGCCAGCATGGGATACCCGGATCGTGAAGTCCACACGCATCGGCTGTTCAGGCTGGGTGTACGACGACTGGCGCGGCCTTTTCTACCCGGCCCGTGAGCCCCGCCGTCGGTGGCTCGAGCTGTACGCCGACCGGTTCGACACCGTCGAGGTCAACACCACCTTCTACCGCCTGCCCGGGCTCGAAACGGTCAGGGGCTGGGTGGACCAGACGCCGGACGGGTTCTGCTTCACCGTCAAGGCGAGCCGCTATCTCACCCACATCCGCCGGCTGAGCGATACGGCCGAGGGGATCAAGCGCTTCTACGAGCGGATCGAGCCCCTTCAGAGCAGCGGCCGGCTCGGCCCGGTCCTGTGGCAGCTGCCGGAGAACTTCCACCGTGATGATGCGCGTCTGCACGGCTGGCTCCGGGCGCTTCCCGGCGGGCGTCACACGATCGAGTTCCGCCATCCGAGCTGGTTCGTCGCGCCCGTACTCCGCGCCCTGCGCGAACACGATGTCGCGCTCACCGTCGGTGATCATCCCGCCCGGCCGTTTCAGCCCCATGCCGCCACCGCGTCGTGGCGCTTCGTCCGCTTCCACTTCGGCGCCCGGGGCCGGAACGGCAACTACTCCGATGCAGAGCTCGACACCTGGGCGCGGCGGATCGCCCAGTGGCGCCGCTCGGCCGAGGTCTACGCCTACTTCAACAACGACTGGAGCGGGTACGCGCCCGCCAACGCGCTCGGGCTCAAACGGCGGCTGTCAGTCTGATCCGGCCGCGATCTCGGCCCGGTCGACCGGGATCCCGAACCGGCGGCTCAGCTGCACCTCGTCGAGGTCCTCGCGGTAGCGACGCTCGCCCTCGGGGTGAACGAAGACGACGATCCGCTCGGCGGGAAAGGTCTGCAGCGCGTCCTCCACGGCATCCCCGGGGTCGGCCTCGCCGACGTCAGCGGCCGCGGCCACGCCGTCGGCGCCGAGGTGGTCGAGACTCTTGCGGCGCACCGCCTCCGCGCGCCCGATCGCCTCATCGGCGTCCGAGAACCAGAAGCGCAGGGCGCTGGAATGCAGAGCCGGCGCGACGACCATGACCTCGACCTGGGTCGGGTCGAGGTTGCCCGGCAGCGCGGTGCGGAGCGCCTCGGCGGTGAGCGGCTCGCTGGTCAGGGCGAGAACCTTCATGGTCGCTGTGCTACCCCGGTCGCCTACTCGTAAAGCGAATCGAACAGATCGCGGAAGCGATCGTTGACGACATTTCGCTTCACCTTGAGGGTCGGGGTCAGCTCGCCATCCTCGATCGTCAGGTCGCGATCGAGGATCACGAACTTCTTGATCTGCTCGACCTGGGCGTAGTTGGAGTTGGCGCGGTCGAGCTCCTGCTGGACGATCGCGACCACCCGCTCGTGCTTTGCGAGTTCGGCCATGTCCTCGGGCAGGTCGTTCTCCCGGGCCCAGGGGAGGATCTCCTCCGGATCGAGCGTGATCAGCGCCACCGGGAATGGGCGCCGATCGCCGTGCATGACCGCCTGGGAGATGAAGCGCGACTGCTTGAGGTCGTTCTCCAGGTTGGATGGCGTGAGGTTCTTCCCGCCGGCCGTGATGATGATGTCCTTCTTGCGCCCGGTGATGGACAGGTAACCCTCGTCGTCGAGCCGGCCCACGTCGCCGGTGTGGAGCCAGCCGTCCACGAGCGTCTCGGCGGTGGCTTCGGGATTGCGCCAGTACTCGCGGAAGATGTTCGGGCCGCGCACCAGGATCTCCCCGTCCTCCTCAGCGATCCGGACCTCGACTCCGGGCATCGGGCGGCCGACGGTTCCGAACTTGAAGTGCTCGAGGGTGGCCACGGTGCCGACGGCCGTGGTCTCCGTCATGCCCCAGCCCTCGAGCACAGGCACGCCGCAGGCGTAGAAGAACTCGAGGATCTCGGGCGCAATCGGCGCCGCGCCGGTGACGGCCTGCTTGACCTGGTCGCCGAACAGGCCGCGGACGCGGCTGTAGAGCTGCTCATCGGCGGCCGCGTACGCCGCCTCCATCTCCGCGGGGACCTCCTCACCGCGCCGGCGCCGCTGACGCACCTCGATGCCAAGCTTGACGGCCCGCTGAAAGCGCTGTTTGTCCTCGTCGGAGCCCTGCTCCTGCATCTTCATCGCCGCCGCGTAGAGCTTCTCGAAGATCCGGGGGACGGACGGCAGGTAGGTCGGGTGGGAGTCGATCAGCTCCGGAAGGATCTCCTTCGTGTTCCCGCCGTAGAACACGATCGTGGTGCCCTGATCGAAGGAGGCCAGATGGGCGGTGAGGGCGAACGCGTGCGCCAGCGGGAGAAACAGGTAGGTCTTCTCACCCGGCTCGATGAAGCTCAGCTCCTCAACCATCTCGCACACCGACATGGCGTTGCGATGAGTGAGGACGACACCCTTCGGCGGGCCCGTCGTGCCCGACGTGTAGATGATCGTGTAGGCGTCGTCGGGCTCGACCGCCGCCTGGCGCCGGGTGAGCTCGGCGCGGTCGCCGTCGCGGCCTCGCTCGCGCAGCTCGTCCAGCGTCAGATCGCCGCCGCCGGGTCCGAAGCCAACCGTCGTCTCGAGCGCCTCGAGCTCGTCCCGGACGGCGTCGATCTTCAACCGCTGAGCCTCGTCCTCGCAGAACACCGCGCGGGCCTCCGAGTTGCCGAGCACCCAGGCGCATTCGCGCGGGGAGTTGGTCGGGTAGACCGGCACGACCACCGCGCCGGCCGCCGAGATCCCGTAGCTGGCCAGCGTCCATTCAACGCGCGTGTCGGACAGGATGCCGACCCGGTCCCCGGGCCGGATGCCGAGCGCGACGAGACCGAGGGCGATCTCCTCAATCGCCTTCCCGGCCTCGGCATAGGTCATGTCCTGCCATTCGCCGTCGCGCTTGTAGGTGGCGGCCACACGATCGCCGAATCGCTCCGCGGCGGAGCCCGGCAGCAGCGCCACCGTGGCCACCGAGGCCTTGGCCGAAGTCGTATGGGTCATCTCTCTCCTCCTGCGCGGGTGATGGAGCGATCTTTACATGTCCGCTGCTCTGAGGGCGCGGCGCGCGCGCCTGGAACCATGCCCGGCCTCGCGCCGCTCGACACCGGATGAGCCCGAACCCCCGATTTTCGCCCGGGACCCGTTCACCGCTCAGCGAATCCTGATCGCGTCGTTTACGTTCTACCGGTAAGAGGTAGATAGCCGAGCGGAAGTGGGGGCGGCAAGCGCCGATCGTCCTAGCGGGAGCCGCTCACTCAAACCCGCTGGGACGGTTGGGCCGCGTTCACCGGACCCGGGTCCAATTCCGGGTCTCGGTTCAGGCACGATGGTCGAGCAGCTCGGCCAGGCGCCGGCATCGCGTTCGCGGGCAGGCCGGACGCGCCCGGCAGGATTTGAACCTGCGACCTTCCGCTCCGGAGGACACCAGCCGATGACGGAGCGTAAGGATACGGGCGCTCATCGACGAGCGATTTGCGGGAACACGCGCTGGTTGGCGAGCTCGCTCCCTTCTCGACCTCGGCACGCGCTCGGGGGTCTCGGCGGGGAGGGGGCCGATGGCGGCCCCCTCCTCGACCTTCCCAAGCTCAGAGGTTAATGAAGGTCCGCGACACGGTGCCGGGGACGCTGGCGGTGTCGCCGCCCTCCCCGGTCAGCAGGATGTTCGTGTAGGAGACCGAGGCGAGCACCAACTGCTGCCCGCTCGGGCAGGTGAAGGCGCCCGGTCCCGGCGGTGGGACCGTGAGCGATCCGGTCGTCTGTCCGTTGCGCACGGGGAACTGTCCGCCCCCGCTCACAGGACCCGAAACGGTCTCCTTGTTGGTGGCCTTCGGGTGGTTGCCACCTCCGTTAATACATGCGTATACGGCTGTGGCGTCGGCCGAGCATGAGATGTGGGTGGTGCTGACTGTTGTGCCCAGCCCCGCTTCCTTGAAGCTGCACACCAGCGCACCGTTGTCGTTGACGCTCGCCGACGCACTGATGAAGTGCGGGTTGTCGGCCAACGCAGCCGTCGATCCCAGCGCGAGAAGCAGCACGAACACGCCCGCCAGGGCGATCATCGCGCTCAGAGGCTTTCTCATAACTGCGCTCCTATTTGATGATTACGGTCGGTGCTCGAATGTGCACCGGACGTTGGTGATTCAGGGATGGCGCGGACTCAGAATCCCCCGCCCATGTGATGAACAGCGCCGGGGCGGGGATCGCGCTCGCACGGCTCCGTCAGGAGGAGCTCTGCTGCGCCAACCGGAAGCGGTCGCGCAGTATCGGTTCGGCGTCCCCGGCTGGCAGCTGGGGGAGTCGAGGAGACAGTTCCAGTCTGTATTGGTCCCGGCTGTCGTGGCGTCAAGGGTCATGTTGCCGTTGTTGGACTCGAAGCCGGTCGGCTTCCGCTGACGTCGGCTCCCGCGGGAATCAACGCTCCTCAGGTCGCTTGATGCGTCTTCGGTACCGGTCCCGGCACGACAGACCTCGCCCGCGGCCTGCTCCGTGCGGTGTCGCTTGGCCAGGAAGTCTCTTTGGACTCGCCTCACGCCACCAGTCGGAGATCACCCGATCTTCTGGATGGGTCCTCACCGGATTCGGCTGTGGGTTGCTGTGAGTAGAACGCGGACGGTCGCCGTCGAGTGATTGACTTAGGCACACTTGGGGGGATAAACTGAGCGATTGGTAGGCCTTCAGTCGGTGGTGGGTACTCGGGGGCTAGCGATGAACGGCGGGTACGTGCTCGTCGCGGAACGGGATCAGCAAGGCCGGGAGGAAATCTCGGCGCTGGCCGAACGGCTCGGTTTGATTGCCGATGCGGTGGATACGGGAGCGGATGCGCTGACGTCCGCAAGGGAGGGGACTCCCGTGCTCGTGGTGCTCGACGTTGAGCTCACCGAGCCCTCGGCGTACGAGGTCTGTCGTGAGCTGCGAGAGGAATACGGGGAGGGTCTGCCGATCGTTTTCGTCTCCACGACGCGGACCGGCCCCAACGATGAGATCGCCGCGCTACTGCTGGGCGCGGACGACTACTTCGCGAAGCCGCTGGCGGCGGAGCGCTTCCTGGCGAGGGTTCGCCGGCTGCTTGCCCGTGCAGGCGCGACCGCCACCGCCGGTCGCGGGACATTGACGAAGCGTGAACACGAAGTGCTCCGGCTGCTGGTCGAAGGCCGCCGGTTGGCGGAGATCGCCTCGAAGCTGTGCATCACGACGAAGACCGCATCAACGCACATCGAGCACATCCTGACGAAGCTCGGCGCACACAGCCAGGCTCAGGCCGTTGCGTTCGCAGTTCGCGACGACCTCGTCAATACCAGGCTCCGTAGCCTTCGCAGCCCGGACCCCGTGTAGTACCTCCGCCAGCGCGCCCTCGAAGCCCCACGTCGAGAAAGCACGGTCGTGAGGTGAGCACGACGCTCCGGATCTACGCGCATGTGATGGCGACCGAACCGGGCGAGCGTAAGCGGCTGCGGGCGCTCGTCGAGGGCACTGATTGGGCACCAATGGGCACCAGCGCCGAAATCAGCGAGCTATCGAGCCTGCCGACGGCGCTTCGGGCAAAGAAAAAGCCCTGACTAGCAGGGCTTTCCTCAACGCGCCCGGCAGGATTTGAACCTGCGACCTTCCGCTCCGGAGGCGGACGCTCTATCCCCTGAGCTACGGGCGCTTGGATCGGGGAAGATCAGCGGTCAACTGTAATGGAGATTGCGATCATCGCTGATACGCACGCGCCGCGGGGGACGCGGAGCCTGCCCGCAGCGTGGCGCGAGCGGTGGCGCCCGGACTCCAGTTCGAACTGATCGGGCTCGGCTGACAGACTCGGCCGGCGATGGACCTGTCGATCTTCTTTGCCGGGACGGGCGGCTCGGCGCCAACCGCCCGCCGTGGGCTGCCGGCGCTGCTCGTGCGCCGCGGCGGCGAGCGGCTGCTGTTCGACTGCGGTGAGGGCACGCAGCGGCAGCTGGTGCGTTCGGTCGGGCTGTCCGACCTCGACGCGATCTACCTGACCCATTTTCACTCCGACCATTGGCTCGGCCTGCCGGGGATGCTCAAGACATTCGATCTGCGCGGGCGCGAGCGTCCGCTGCCCGTGTTCGGGCCGCCCGGGCTGAGGGCGCTCATGACGCTCGTGCTGCGCATGGGGGGGCGGGTCGGCTACGAGCTCGAGCTGACGGAGCTCGGCCCGGGGGACGTACTCGAGCGCGATGGCTACCGGGTGGCCTCGGTGCCGGTGTCGCACCGCGGCACGGCGTTCGGCTACGCGATCGTCGAGGACGAACGCCCCGGGGTGTTCGATCCCGAGGCGGCGGCTCGGCTCGGTCTCACGCCCGGGCCCGAGTTCGGCCGCGTGCAGCGCGGTGAGACGATCCGCGGCGTGGGGCCCGACCAGGTCCTGGGCCCGTCCCGCCCGGGTCGCAAGATCGTCCTCTCGGGCGACACCAGTCCGAGCGCGGCGGTGCGCGTCGCCGCCCATCGGGCCGATGTGCTCGTGCATGAGGCGACCTTCGCGCAGGAGGACATCGCGCGCGCCGCCGAGACGGGCCACTCGACGGCCGCGCAGGCGGCCCGGATCGGCCTCGAGGCCGAGGTGCGGCTGCTGGCCCTCAACCACCTCTCAACCCGGCATCCCGTCCGTCTGCTGCGCGACGAGGCCCGGGCGATCCTGCCCGGCACCGTGCTGCCGCGCGACTTCGACACGATCGAGGTGCCGCTGCCCGAGCGCGGGTCACCCGCGCTGATCCGCTGGGAGGAGGCGCAGGCCGCCGCGGCCGCCGCCGAGGCCCCCGAGCCGCTGACGCGGGCCCGTGAGATGCCGTGACCGCGCCGCTGATCCCCGAGCGTCTCACCCAGGGCCGGCTCAGCTACGAGCGGATCGGGCGCTGGCATGCCGGCGACGTGGCCGCGCTGATGGCCGAGCCGCTGGTTCTGCAGACCCTGTGGCCGTGGCCCGATCCGCCCACCGACCAGCAGCTCGATGAGAGTCTGGGGAGCTGGACCGAGCACTGGCAGCGCCACGGGTTTGGCCTCTGGGCGCTGCGCGACGCCACCACGGGGGCGTTCGTCGGCCGGGGCGGTCTCGAGTACAACGCGATCGACGGCGCCCGCCGGGTCGAGGTGGCCTGGGCGATCACCCCGGAGCGCTGGGGCGAGGGCCTGGCCACGGAGCTGGCCCGGGTCTCGGTCCAGATGGCCTCCGCGCGGCTGGGGCTGACCGAGCTCGTGGCGATCACGCTGCCCGGCAACCTCGCCTCCCGGCGCGTGATGGAGAAGTCAGGCTTCCGCTACGACCGCGACATCGTCCACGCGGGCCTGGAGCACGTGCTCTACCTCCAGGATGTCCCGGCGCCGGACATGGTCCATCCCGCGGTGGCCGAGAAAGCGGAAAATAGTTCCGCTTTCTCGGCCATGCCCCGCAGCGGACGCTCGGGCGGCCGTGACGCTGCGCATCGCCCGGAACCGCCGGAACCGCCGGAACCGCCGGAACCCGCCGGGGCCGTTGCTAGGCTTCTCGAGAACAAGCCGCCCGCACCTTTAACCCGGTCCAGAGAGGCCAGGAAGGAGCCAGTTGGAAGCCCAGACGGTCGTCCTCGACCGCGATGACATGCGCCGCACGCTCGTGCGGATCGCTCACGAGATCGTCGAGAAGAACCCGGACGGTCATCTGGCGATCGTCGGCATCCACCGCCGCGGCGCGCACCTCGCCCGGCGTCTGCACGCGCTGACCAGCGAACTGGTCGAGCCCACCGTGCCGCTGGGCTCGCTGGACATCTCGTTCTACCGCGACGACCTCGACCTCGGGGGCGGCGGGGGCGGATATCCGGTGGTCCACAACACCGAGCTCGGCTTCTCGGTCTCGGGCCTCACGATCGTGATCGTCGACGACGTGCTCTACACCGGTCGCACCGTGCGGGCGGCGATCGGCGAGGTGTTCGACTTCGGCCGCCCGGCCCGGGTGCAGCTCGCCGTGCTGGTCGACCGCGGCCATCGCGAGCTGCCGATCCGCCCGGACTATGTGGGCAAGAACATCCCCACCTCCCAGGACCAGCGGGTCAACGTCCGCGTCGAGGAGGTGGACGGCGTCGATGAGGTCACCGTCGGCCCGGCCGGGAAGCGAACGAGCCGGGGGCAAGCCGCAGAGCTGACCTCGCCCCCGGCCGGGGCGAGCCGGCCCGCGGGCGAGCGGAGGCGCGCATGAGCCGGGGAGCGCTGCGGCACCTGATCTCGATCGACGACCTCGACCGGACCGCGATCGAGCGGATCCTGGATCGGGCCGAGTCCTTCGCCGAGGTCTCCGGACGCGAGATCAAGAAGGTGCCCGCCCTGCGGGGGCGCACCGTGGTCAACCTGTTCTATGAGTCCTCCACCCGGACCAGCTCATCCTTCGAGCTGGCCGCCAAGCGGCTCAGCGCCGACGTGGTCAGCATCAAGTCGGCGGGCTCGAGCGTCGACAAGGGGGAATCGCTGAAGGACACCGTCCAGACCCTGTCCGCCTACGACCCGGCCGCGATCGTGATCCGCTCCCCGCACGCGGGCGCCGCCCAGCTCGTGGCGGGCTGGACCCCGGCCGCGGTCGTGAATGCCGGTGACGGCAAGCACGAGCACCCCACGCAGGCGCTGCTCGACGTGTTCACCCTGCGCCGGCGGATGGGTTCGCTGGATCAGGCCAACATCTGGATCGTCGGCGACGTGCTGCACTCCCGCGTGGCGCGCTCGAACATCCTCGCCTTCCAGCGGATGGGAGCGCGGGTCACCGTGTGCGGACCCCCGACCCTCCTGCCCCGGGACATCGAGGCGCTCGGCTGCGCGTCGTCGCCGACGCTGGACGGGCTTGATGCCGCCGACGTCGTGTACGTCCTGCGCATGCAGCACGAGCGGATGCGCGAGGCGTTCGTGCCCTCGCTGCGCGAGTACGCGGCGCGCTACCAGATCAACCATGCCCGCCTGCGCCCCGGTCAGCTCGTCATGCACCCCGGGCCCGTCAATCGCGGCGTCGAGCTGTCCGCGGCCACGATCGACTCTCCGCAGGCGCTGATCGGCGATCAGGTCAAAGCGGGGGTCGCCGTGCGGATGGCGGTGCTCTACGAACTGTTGGTCGGTCCTCAGCTGATGGCGGTGGCGGCATGAGCGAGCAGTCCCGGCGACTGTTTCACCGACCCCAGCCGGGGGTCGAGCTGCTCCTGCGCGGCGCGCATGTGCTCGATCCGCGCGCCGGCGTCGACGAGCCGCACGACGTCCTCATCCGGGGCGGTGAGATCGCCGAGCTGGGCGCGCCCGGCACGCTCAGCGCGCCCGACGCGAGCGAGACGATCGATGCCACCGGTCGCCACCTGTTCCCCGGCTTCGTAGACCCGCACGTCCACCTGCGCACGCCGGGTCAGGAGTACAAGGAGAGCCTCGACTCCGGCACGGCCGCCGCCGCGGCCGGTGGCTTCTGTGCCGTCATCGCGATGCCCAACACGGCGCCGACGGTGGACAACGCGTCGGTGCTCGGATCGCTGATCGAGGCCGCCCGGCGTGAGGCTCGGGTGCCGGTCGGGTTCCTGGCCAGCATCACCCGCGGGCTGGCCGGCGCTGAGCTGACCGAGATGGCCGAGCTGAGTGACGCCGGCGCGCTCGGCTTCACCGACGACGGCCGGCCTGTCACCTCGGCGGGCATGCTGCGCCGCGCGCTCCAGTACCAGCGCCTGGCCGGCGGCGTCATCGCCCTGCATGAGGAGGACCCGGCCCTGTCCGGCGACGGGGTCATGCACGAGGGCGCGGTCTCGGCCCGGCTCGGGCTGGCCGGGATCCCGTCGCTGTCGGAGTCGACGATGATCGCCCGCGACAGCGCGCTGGCCCGCTACGAGGGCGCGCGGATGCACTTCCAGCACCTCAGCTGCGTCGAGTCGGTCGAGGTCCTGGCCGCGGCCAAGGCGGCCGGGATCAGGGTCAGCGGCGAGGTCACCCCGCATCACCTGACCCTCACCGACGATCTCGTGCGGACGCTCGACAGTCGCTTCAAGATGAACCCCCCGCTGCGCACCGAGGCGGATCGCCGGGCCCTGATCGAGGGCCTGAAGTCGGGGGTGATCGACTGCATCGCAACCGATCATGCGCCCCACGCCCGGCACGAGAAGGAGGTTCCGTTCGAGCAGGCGCCGATGGGCACGACCGGGCTCGAGACCGCCTTCGCCGCCCTGTTCACGGAGCTCGTCCTGCCCGGCCAGGTCGAACTCGACCTGATCGTGGAGCGGCTCAGCGACGGGGCCGCCCTGTATGGGCTGCCGACGCCGCGCATCGCCGTCGGAGAGCCGGCCAACCTGTGCCTGGTCGACCTCGGGGTGCGCTGGGAGGTGGGGGCCGGGGGCTACGCCAGCCGTTCGGGCAACTGCTGCTTCCATGGCCGCCGGCTCCAGGGCCGGGTCGAGCTCACGCTGGCCGCGGGCGCCGTCGTCCACCGCGCCGTCGGGGCCGGCGCTCAGACGCTGAGCGGATTGTGAGCGGCGCGGCTGAGACCAGCGCGTACGTGCTGCTCGCGGACGGCACGCGCTTTGACGGCCTGGCCTGCGGGGCCGACGCGGCGGCGGTGGGGGAGATCGTCTTCACCACGTCGATGGCCGGCTACCAGGAGGCGGTCAGCGATCCGAGCTACGCCGGACAGCTGATCACCTTCACCTTCCCTCAGATCGGCAACTACGGAGTCAGTGCGCCGGCGATGGAGTCAGACCGGATCCACGCGCGGGCGGTGATCATGCGCGCCGGGGTGGATCGTGAGGACGCTCCCGGCGCCGAGGGCGGCTGGCTGACGTGGCTCACCGACTGCGGCGTCCCCGCCATCACCGATCTCGACACGCGGGCCCTGGTCCGGCACATCCGTGATCAGGGGGCGATGCGCGGCGGGGTGTTCCCGGCCCGGATGAGCCCGGCCGAGGCCCGCGAGCTGATCGAGGCCGAGCCGGACATGCGCGGCCGCGATCTGGCCCGCGAGGTGACCCCGGCCGAGGCGGTGATCCTCGAGCCCAGCGACGGGCCCGGCGGCCTGCGCATCGCGATGATCGACACCGGCGTGAAGCGCTCGATCGTCGAGAACCTGCGCGCGCGCGGCGCCACGGTCGAGCTGCACCCGTGCACCGCCGGCGCCACGACGCTGCTCGCCAATCGCCCCGACGCGATCTTCCTGGCCAACGGACCCGGTGACCCCGGCGCGCTCGACTACGTGGTGGCCACCGTCCGCGAACTGGTCGGCCGGCTGCCCGTGTACGGCATCTGCCTTGGTCATCAGCTGCTCTGCCGGGCGGTCGGGCTCGAGACCTACAAGCTGCCGTTCGGGCATCACGGAGCCAACCACCCGGTCAAGGATCTGGTCACCGGCCGCACCGAGATCACCAGCCAGAACCACGGCTTCGCCGTGCTGGGGCCCGACGGCGCGCCGACGATCGACCGCGATGAGGCGGTGCGCTGGGAGACGGACTTCGGCGCGGCCGAGCTGACCCACATCAACCTCTACGACCGCACGGTGGAGGGTCTGGCGCTGCGCGACGTGCCCGGGGCGACGGTCCAGTATCACCCCGAGGCCGGCCCCGGCCCGCACGACGCCCTGTACCTGTTCGACCGCTTCGTGGACGAGATCCGCGCCGCCGCCTGAAACCGGGAGACCATGCCTCGCCGCGATGACATCCACAAGATCCTGCTGCTCGGCTCGGGCCCGATCGTGATCGGGCAGGCGGCCGAGTTCGACTACTCGGGCACGCAGGCCTGCCGGGTGCTGATGCAGGAGGGCTACGAGGTGGTCCTGGTCAACTCCAACCCGGCCACGATCATGACCGATCCCGAGGTGGCCACGGCCACCTACATCGAGCCCCTGCTGCCCGGTCCGGTCACCCAGGTCATCGCCCGCGAACGCCCCGATGCGCTGCTGCCCACGCTGGGCGGCCAGACGGCGCTGAACCTGGCCAAGGCGCTCCATGAGGACGGCACCCTGGAGCGCTACGGGGTGGAGCTGATCGGCGCCGACTACGAGGCCATCGACCGGGCGGAGGACCGCGAGCGCTTCCGGGATACGATGACCGCCGCCGGCCTGCGGGTGCCCCGGAGCACGATCGCCCACAGCCTTCAGGACGCACGCGCCGCGATCGCCGAACTCGGCCTGCCCTTCATCGTGCGCCCGGCCTTCACGCTCGGCGGGACCGGCGGGGGCATCGTCCGCACCGAGGCCGACATCGTGCGGATCGTCGGCGGCGGCCTGAACGCCTCCCCGATCGGCCAGGTCCTGCTCGAGGAGTCGGTGCTCGGCTGGGGCGAGTTCGAACTCGAGGTGATGCGCGACCACACCGACAACGTGGTCATCGTGTGCTCGATCGAGAACCTCGATCCGATGGGTGTGCACACCGGCGACAGCGTCTGCGTGGCCCCGCAGCAGACCCTCACCGACAAGCAGTACCAGACCCTGCGCGACCAGGCGATCGCCGTGATCCGGGCGGTGGGCGTGGAGACGGGGGGCTCGAACGTGCAGTTTGCCGTCAACCGGGCCACCGACGAGATCGTGATCATCGAGATGAATCCGCGCGTGTCGCGCTCGAGTGCGCTGGCCAGCAAGGCGACCGGCTTCCCGATCGCCAAGATCGCCGCCCGGCTGGCCGTCGGCTACACCCTCCAGGAGATACCCAACGACATCACCCGGGCCACGCCGGCCAGCTTCGAGCCGGCGATCGACTACTGCGTGGTGAAGTGGCCACGCTTCGCGTTCGAGAAGTTCCCCGGCGCCGAGCCCGGCCTGACCACCCACATGAAGTCGGTGGGGGAGGCGATGGCGCTCGGGCGAACCTTCAAGCAGGCCTTCGCCAAGGCGCTGCGCTCGCGGGAGCTCGACACCGATCCGAGCTCCCCGGAGGATGACGAGGCGCTGCTCACGCTGCTCGAGATGCCGGGCGCCGATCGGTACGACCACCTGCTCGAGGCGCTGCGCCGCGGCCTCCCGGTGGCGGAGCTGAACCGGCGGACGAGCATCGACCCGTGGTTCCTGAACGAGCTGGCCGAGCTGGTCGCCGATCCGGGCTCGGCCCACCGCGGAGAGCGCACCTACAAGGCGGTCGACACCTGCGCGGCCGAGTTCTCCGCCAGAACGCCCTACTTCTACTCCGCCTGGGAGCGCCGCGGCCCCGGGGGCCCCAACCATGAGGCCGGGCCGGGCGAGCGCCCGGGCGTGGTCATCCTCGGCTCGGGCCCCAACCGGATCGGGCAGGGGATCGAGTTCGACTACTGCTGCGTGCATGCTGCCGAGACGGTGCGTGAGCTGGGCCGCGACGCGGTCATGATCAACTGCAACCCGGAAACGGTCTCCACCGACTACGACACCTCCGACCGGCTGTATTTCGAGCCGCTGACCCTGGAGGACGTGATCGCGGTCTGCGAGCTCGAGCAGCCCGAAGGCGTGGTCGTCCAGTTCGGCGGCCAGACCCCGCTGAAGCTGGCCGCCGGTCTCGAGCAGGCGGGCATCCCGATCCTCGGCACCAGCATCGACGCCATCGACCTGGCCGAGGACCGCTCCCGCTTCGGCGCCCTGCTGGACGAACTCGGCTACCAGGCGCCGCCCTACGCCACCGCCTACAGTGCGGAGCAGGCGCTCGAGCGCGCGGTCGAGGTCGGGTTTCCGCTGCTCGTCCGGCCGAGCTACGTGCTCGGCGGCCGGGCGATGGAGATCGTCTACAGCGTGGAGGGCCTGCGCGACTACCTGCGCCGGGTCGGCGCACAGGACGGAGTGGCGATCTTCCTCGACCGCTTCCTGGAGGACTCGATCGAGGTCGATGTCGATGCCCTGTGCGACGGGGAGGAGGTGTGGGTCGCCGGGATCATGCAGCACGTCGAGGAGGCGGGAATCCACTCCGGGGACTCGGCCTGCGTACTGCCTCCGCACGCTCTCGGCGAGGGGATGCTGAACGAGATCCGCGAGCAGACGGTGGGGATCGCCCGGGCGCTGGGTGTGGTCGGGCTGCTCAACGTCCAGTTCGCGATCCATCGCGAGGGCGGACTGCATGTGATCGAGGCCAACCCCCGCGCCTCGCGGACGGTGCCGTTCGTGTCCAAGGCGATCGGGGTCCCGCTGGCCAAGCTGGCCTGCCGGATCATGCTCGGCGAAAAGCTCGCCGACCTCGACCTTCCCCGCGATCCGGGGTCCGGTCACGTGTGCGTGAAGGAGGCCGTGCTGCCCTTCGGCCGGTTTGCCGGAGCTGATTCGCTGCTCGGGCCGGAGATGCGCTCGACCGGCGAGGTGATGGGCATCGCCGCCGATTTCCCGACCGCGTTCGCCAAGGCCCAGGCGGCCGCCGGGGCGGGGCTGCCCAGCTCGGGCACCGTGTTCCTGACCGTCGCCGACGGTGACAAGAACGCGGTCACCGGCATCGCCACCCAGCTGCACGACCTCGGCTTCAGCATCGTCGCCACGCGCGGCACGGCCGGGGCTCTGCGTCGCTTCGGGATCCCGGCGGAGGAGATCAACAAGATCGGCGAGGGCTCGCCGCACGTGGTCGACTGGATCGAGCAGGACAAGGTGGATCTGGTCATCAACACGCCGGTGGGCACCGGGGCGCGCACCGACGGATACGAGATCCGCTCGGCCGCCGTCGCCCGCGGCATCCCGTGCATCACCACGATGTCCGGAGGCATGGCCGCCGCCCGGGCGATCGCCGCCGCGCGCCGCGGTGAGCCCGAGGTGGTCTCGCTGCAGGAGCTCCATCGCCACGCGGGTGTCAGCTCCGCTCCGTGACCGGGGCGCGGCGATGAGGGCCACCGCCGAGCGCACCCGAGCGCCGTTCGGGGTTCGCGCGCTCCCGGTGACCGACCGTGCCGAGCACGGCGCGTACGTCGTCCTGAGCGTCCGCGACCCCGACGGTCCGGACCCGCAACCGGGGCAGTTCTACATGCTCCGCGCCGCCGCGCGCTGGGGGGGAGGCGCGGGCGAGCGACCGTTTCTGCCCCGCGCCTTCAGCGTGCTGCGGGCCCGCGGCGCCGGGGAGCGGCTCGAGCTGCAGTTCCTGCTCGAGGCCGTCGGTCCCGGCACCGTGCGCCTGTGCGAGCTGACCGAGGGCCAGCGCCTCAGCGTCGTCGGACCGCTCGGCATCGGCTTCACCTCGCCTCGGGCCGGGCACCGCCCCGTGCTGGTCGGCGGCGGCGTGGGGATCGCCCCGCTGGCCATCTGGCAGGACGGGTTGGATCCGGTTACGCCCGTCCTGCTCGGCTTCCGCGACGGCCCCCACGCGGCCGGCGCCGCGCTCCTGCCCGGCGCCCGGGTGGCCACCGACGACGGCAGCGTCGGCCACCACGGACTGGTCACCGAGCTCCTGGCCGCGGAGCTCGATCGCGACTCTCGGGCCGAGGTCTACGCCTGCGGGCCGCCGCCGATGCTGGAGGCCGTGCGGCGCCTGTGCGCCGAGCGCGGGATTCCCGCCCAGCTCGCCCTCGAGGCGGGCATGGCCTGCGGCTTCGGGGCCTGCTTCGGTTGCGTGGTCCCGACGGCGCGTGGCCTGATCCGGCTCTGTCTGGAGGGTCCGGTGCTTGACGCCGCCGAACTCAGCGCCGAGACGTTCGCCGTGCCCGGCATGGGGCATAGCGGATGAGCACCGGCTTCTGCGGCCTGGAGCTCGAGCATCCGATCATCAACGCGTCGGGTACGTTCGATGCGATCGCCGCCCGCCGGGTGTTCGGGGACGCGCTCCATGACGCGTTTCCCTTCGCGGCCTTCGTCTCCAAGACGGTCACGCTCGCCCCGCGTCAAGGCAACCCCCCGCCCCGCCTGTGGGAGCTCCCGGCCGGGCTGATGAACTCGATCGGCCTGCCCAACAAGGGTCTCAGCGGCTACCTGGCGGAGGACCTGCCCGTGCTGGCGGGGCTGCCGGTGCCGCTGATCGTCAACGTGATGGGGTTCTCACGCGCGGAGGTGGGAACCCTGGTCAGCGCATTCGCGGCCCGTGACGAGGTGGCCGCGCTGGAGCTGAACGTGTCCTGCCCGAACGTGGAGACGGGGCTGATCATGGGGGCCGATCCCAGCGAGGTGGCTCGGCTGCTGAGCGTGGTCAGGCCGCTCACCGACAAGCCGCTGATCGTCAAGCTGACGCCGAACGCCACCGATCCCCCGGCCGTCGCGCGGGCCGCCCAGGAGGCGGGCGCCGACGCCGTCTCTCTGATCAACACGATCCGTGGCCTGGCGCTGGCCCCCGGTAGCGATCGGCCCTGGCTGGGTGGGGGCACCGGCGGCGTGTCCGGCCCAGGGGTGCGAGCGATCGCGCTGGCCCAGGTCAGCTCGGTCCGGGCCGCGGTGTCGATTCCGATCGTGGGCATGGGCGGCGTGGCCAGTGGGGCTGATGCGCTCGAGCTGCTGCGTGCCGGGGCGAACCTGGTCGCCGTGGGAACCGAGAGCTTTCGCGACCCCGCCGCGGGCGCGCGAGTGCGATCCGAACTGGACCGGCTGGGCTCCAGAGCCCCACTTTCCGGGGCAAGCTGAGCCGGTGCCTGGGCACGAGCGGCGGGCGCATGCGCAGACAAATTCCGGCCCAATAAAAGCACCTGCAAAATCAGGCTATTCCCCGAACCAGGCTCGATATGGCTGAAGCTCAGGTTGAGGTCTAGTCGAATTCGCGCGGTTTGCCTTGATCGGCTCCGCCCAAGATGTATAGTCGCCGCCCATGCCGCCGGTCAGTGAATCGTTCTCGAAGACCCTTGCCGCTCCGGAGCGGTCGCTGATGCAGAGGATGGAAGCCCTGCAGCGCGCCAACGACATTCGCAGCCGGCGCGCCCAGCTCAAGCGTGATCTGAAGGCGGGACGCCAGCCGATCCATGAGCTGCTGCTCGAACCACCAGATTATCTGCAGACGGCCAAGGTGTTCGACCTGCTCCTGGCGGTCCCGAAGTACGGCCGCGTGAAGGTCAACAAGATCCTCTCTCAGTGCCGGATCTCGCCCAGCAAGACGCTGGGCGGACTGTCCGAGCGCCAGCGCGGCGAGCTCGTCGTCCTCATGCGCCGCCGCTAGGCCGGCACCAGCCCGAGGGCCCGTGGCGCGCGTGATCGTGATCACCGGCCCCTCCGGGGTGGGCAAGGGAACGCTGATCCGCGGACTGCTGCAGCGCGTGCCCGAGCTGGAGCTGGCCGTCTCGGCCACGACGCGCGCCCCGCGTCCCGGCGAGCAGCCCGGCGCCGACTATCACTTTCTCACGGGTGAGGAGTTCGAACAGCGGGTCGCGGCGGGGGACTTCGTCGAGCATGCAACCTACTCCGGAGCCAGCTACGGGACCCTGCGCGCGGAGCTCGAGCGGCGGTTGCGCGACGGCGTCCCGGTCGTCCTGGAGATCGAGCTTCAGGGTGCGCGTCAGGTGCGAGAGGCGATGCCCGAGGCCCTGGCCGTGTTCATCGCCCCGCCCTCGCGGGAGGCGCTGCGCGCGCGGCTGGTGGGCCGGGGCACCGACGCCCCGGAGCAGATCGAGCGCCGCCTGCAGACCGCCGAGCGCGAGCTCGAGGCCCAGCCCGAGTTCGCCCGGGTGGTCGTCAACGACCGCCTGGAGGATGCGACGGCGGAGCTCGAGAGGATCGTGCGGGCTGCCCTGCAGGAGTAGGCATCGCGGCCGCTAACCTTGTCTTCTCACCAACCAGCGAAGGACCGACCTTGATCTCTCCCCGCATCGACAAGCTGCTCGAGCACGTGGACTCTGACTACGCGAGTGTGGTGGTCGCCGCCAAGCGCGCCCGCCAGATCAACTCCTACTACCACAACCTGGGCGAGGGCACGTTCGACGAGTTCCCCCCGCCGATGGTCGACACGCGCTCCAAGAACTACCTGACGATCGCTCTCGAAGAGGTCGCTCAGGGCAAGCTCAAGTACCACTACCGGTAGCCCGCGGGCGATGCTCGGCGCGACGGGCGGGACCGCGAGCAGACGGTAGGCGCCGATGGCCAGGCTGCTCCTCGGCGTGAGCGGCGGCATCGCCGCCTACAAGGCGCTCGAGACGGCCCGCCTGGCCATCAAGGCGGGCCACTCGGTTCGCGTCATCCAGACCGAGTCGAGTGTCCGCTTCGTCGGGCCGGACTCGTTTGCCGGCATCACCGGCGCTCCGGTGCTGCTGCGCGACTCCGATCCCGACCCGCTCCGCGGCGCGTTCCCGGGCGCGCCGGCCCCCGAGCGCCTGCCGATCTCCCATCTGGCGCTGGCCGAGAACGCCGACCTGTACCTGATTGCTCCGGCCAGCGCCAACACGATCGCCAAGCTGGCCCACGGTCACGCCGACAATCTGCTCAGCACCGCCGCGCTGGCCGCGCGCGGGCCGGTGCTGGTCGCACCGGCGATGAACAACCGCATGTACCTGCATCCGGCCACGCAGGCCAACCTCGAGCTGCTGGCCGGCCGCGGGGTGAGCGTGATCGCTCCCGGCAGCGGAGAGCTGGCCTCGTTCGGCGAGTACGGTGTCGGGCGCATGGCCGAGCCGGCGGAGCTGCTGGCCGCCTGCCAGGCGGCGCTGGCCGCCGCGGGGCGTCCGGGGCCGCGCGCCACCGACGCTCAGCCCGGCTCGAGCTGGCGTGGCCGGCACGTGCTGATCACCGCCGGCGGCACCCGCGAGCCGATCGACAGCGTGCGCTTCATCGGCAACCGCTCCTCGGGCCGGATGGGGCTGGCCCTGGCCGAGCAGGCGCTGCGCCGCGGAGCCGAGGTGACGCTGGTGGCCGCCAACGTGGCGCTACCCGCGCCGAGCGGCGCGCGCGTGGTGAGCGTGCAGACCGCGGCCGAGCTGGGCCGCGCCTGCCAGGAGCAGTTCCCGGCCTGCGACGTGCTGCTGATGGCCGCCGCCGTGGCCGACTTCCGGCCCCGCCACGTCGCGCCGACGAAGCTCAAGAAGGACCGGGGCGCGCCCGCGATCGAACTCGAGCCGACCGAGGATGTGATCAGCGCCCTGGCCGGCGTCCGCGGGCGGGGGCAGATCCTGGTCGGGTTCGCGGCTGAGCACGGTGCCGGAGCGGTGGCCTACGGGCGCGAGAAGCTCGCCCGCAAGGGCCTTGACGCCGTGGTCGTCAACGACATCGCCGCGGCCGGGATCGGTTTCGATGCCGGTGAGAACGAGGTCACGATCGTCACCGCCGCCGGCGAGCGTCACGTCCCCCGGGCGAGCAAGGATCGGGTGGCCGCCGCGATCCTCGATGAGGTAGATCAGCTGGGCGACAGGGAGAGAGACCATCGAGCCCCCCGAGCAGACACCGACCGCGCCGCAAGACTCTGAGGCCTTCATCGGCGTGGCGCGAGCCCTGGCGGCGAACGTCGTCAAGGCGGTGCAGGTCCGGCCCCAGACGCTGCACCACCTGATCGTCGCGCTGCTGGCCGAGGGCCACGTGCTGGTCGAGGATTACCCGGGGGTGGGCAAGACGGCTCTCGCCCGCGCCGTCGCCCGCTCGATCGACGGCCAGTTCGCCCGGATCCAGTGCACCTCCGATCTGCTGCCCGCCGACGTGGTCGGCACCAACGTTTATGACCCGCGCGAGCGCGAGTTCGAGTTCCGTCCCGGGCCGATCTTCGCCAATGTGGTTCTCGTGGACGAGATCAACCGGGCCTCGCCCAAGACGCAGTCGGGTCTGCTCGAGTGCATGCAGGAGCGCCGGGTGACGGTCGACGTCCAGACCCACGAGCTGGCCCGGCCGTTCCTGGTCCTGGCCACCCAGAACCCGATCGAGTACGAGGGCACCTACCCGCTGCCCGAGGCCCAGGTGGACCGGTTCATGGTCCGGATCTCGCTGGGCTATCCCGACCGGACCGCGGAGGCCGGAATGCTGGCCGCCCATGCGAGCGGCGACCAGGTCCTGGCCCTGCGTCCCGTGGCCACGGCCGCGGAGATCCTGGCCGCCCAGGATGCGGCGGCGCGGGTCCACGCCAGCGAGGCCCTGCGGGACTACATCGTGCGCCTGTTGTGGCGCACCCGCGAGGACCCCCGGGTCGACCTCGGGGCCAGTCCCCGGGCGGGCTTGATGCTGCTGCGCGCGGCCAAGGCTCACGCGATGATCGCCGGGCGCGACCACGCACTGCCCGACGATGTCCAGGCCCTGGCCGCGGCGGTGCTCGGCCATCGCCTGGTGCTGGCGCCGGAAACCCCCCGGGCGGCGGCCGCCGACGTGATCGCCGACGCGCTGGCCGAGACGCGAGCGCTCTGATGCGCCCGCCGCGGCTCCACGCGCGGCGGTCGTTGCTGGTCACGGGCGCCGGCCTGGCGCTGATCCTGATCTCGCTGCTGTTCGACGCCGCGCCGCTGTTCGTGCCCGCGATCGCCTTCACCGTGGTCGGGCTGGCCGCCCCGGCCTGGGTCTGGCTGGGCGTCCGCGGAGCCAGCGTCATTCGCCACCTTCCCGCCGAGCGGGTGGTTGAGGAACAGCCCCTGGCGGCCACGATCGAGGTGCGGCGCGGCCGGCTCGGGCTTCCGGGGGCCGAGGTGGTCGACCCGTTCACCGGCTCGCGGCTCGATCTGGGCGGCCCCCTGTCGTTGCTGCGCGGAGGCCGCTCGGCCCGCGTCCGGGTGGTCACCCGGTTCGCGCGGCGGGGCCTGCACACCCTGAGTCCACCGGTCCTCGTGGTCAGCGATCCGCTCGAGCTCTGCCGGGTCGAGCGGACCAGCGCGACGGTCGCCCAGCAGCTGCTCGTGCTCCCCCGCACCGAGCCCGTGCGCTGGGCCGGACCGGGCCGTGCCCGGCGGCTCGAGGTGGCCGACGGTCGTTCCAGCTCCGAGGCGCTGGCCGCCGTCGACCTCGACGGGCTGCGCCCGTACCGGCCCGGGACCCCGGCCAGCCGGATCCACTGGCCCGCGCTGGCGCGGGGGGCGGGCCTGATCGAGCGCCGGCTGCGGGCCGACGGCGACACACGTCCGCTGGTCGTGCTCGACGCCCGCCTGCCGAGCGGGGCCGAGGCCGGTGAGCTGCTGGACGCCGCGGTCCGGGCGGCCGCCTCGCTGACCCTCGAGCTGGCCCGCGCCGGCGGCTGTGGCCTGCTCCTGCCCGGCGAGCAGCGGCCCGCGGCGATCGATCCCGAGCTGGCCGCCTGGCCGGCCGCCTATGCGCGCCTCGCCGTGGTCGAGGGAGCCGGTGCGCCCGCGCCGGCGCTGGGTCCGAGCCGGGGCCGGCTCGGAGCGATGGTGTACGTGGCCGTGCGCGCGCCGCAGCGCCTGCTGACCCTGAACGCCGGCGGCGAGCA